>NZ_UQYC01000029.1 GCF_900545205.1 uncultured Veillonella sp.
GATATCCAAAAACGGACAGGTGAAGATATGCTCGTTACAGTAGTTAGTCAATATGGGGCAGAGCTTGCTGCCCATAAAGGCATCACTGTGCATACGGGGCGCCTTGATCAAGAGGCTATGCAGAACTTAATTACAGAGCACAATGTGCGCTTATTAATTGATGCTAGCCATCCATATGCTGCTATCGTTACAGCTACGGCTCAAGATGCAGCAAAGGCTATGAATATTCCTTTTGTTCGGTTTGAACGTAAAGAGGTGCCATTGCCAGACTATGATAAATTACATATCGTAGTAGACGAAGTGGAAGCAGCCAATTTAGCAGGCAAATTAGCTAAGGAAAATAACAGCCATGTGTATTTGACGACTGGTAGTAAGACAATGCACATCTTTGCCAAATCTGAAGCCTTACAAGATTGCGAAGTATGGACCCGTATTTTGCCTACAGCAGAGGTATTACAGATGATGGAAGACCTCAATGTGAGTCCGAAACGCATCGTTGCAGTGCAAGGTCCATTTTCTTACGATATGAACCGCATCATGTTCCACGATACAAAGGCTAGCGTTGTAGTTATGAAAAACTCTGGTCTTGTAGGTGGGGCAGATACGAAATTACAAGCAGCTATGGATCTTGGTATCCATGTTATTGTTATCGATCGTCCACGTGTTAAGATTGAAGGACATGTGGTATCATCTAATGATGAATTTTTCAAATTATGGGAGGACACTAATGGATTACGTTAAAAATCCTAAAGCCATTGAAGATAAAAGTATGGAAATCATTTACGATTATGTAAAGGATTTAGGTTTAACCGATGATGAAGTACGCGTTGTATCTCGTACAGTTCACGCATCTGGTGACGTTGAATATGCTCAACTCGTAAAAATGAGCCCTGACGCTGTTCAAAAAGGTATAGAAGCATTAGACAATGGTGCAGATATTTACACTGACGTAGAAATGGTTCGCACAGGTATTTCTAAACCGGCTCTTAAACTTCGTGGTAATGAAGTACATTGCTTAATCAAAGATGAAAATGTAGCTAAAATGGCTAAAGAGTTGGGGGTAACTCGCTCTATCGCGGCTATGCGTACATTTGGCAAACAATTAGAAGGTCAAATCGTTGCTATCGGTAATGCTCCAACAGCATTGTACGAAGTATTGCGTTTAGCCCTCGAAGAAGGCGTTAAACCTGCTCTTATCATTGGTATCCCTGTAGGCTTCGTAGGCGCTGCAGAATCCAAAGACTATTTGATGGAAGTATCCCCAGTTCCTTACATCACTGTAAAAGGTAACAAAGGTGGTAGCCCAATCGCTGCTTCCGTATGTAATGCATTGCTTTACACAGATGTAAAACGCAATGACATGCTTTTTGTAGAAGGTAAAGAATCTAAATAATACAAAACCCGAATCGTGTTTTAGTAGTTTTGCGATTCGGGTTTTACTGTATATTTTAGATACTACCAGTTAAAAGTAATATTTTTTCTAGCAATAGTATACTCGTTTCTTAGATACTACCAGTTAAAAATAAATATTTTTAATTGGTAGTATCTCTAAAATCGCTGTTACTAGGTCTAAAATATAGAATTTTCAAAATGACTTATTTTGTATATGAAGATATGGAGAGGGGGTTCGTATGGAGTCTATTAATGAACGAAAGGCCTTTCGTTTATCTGTTATCATTGTTTTACTTATTGCAGTGATAGCTTGTATGATTATATCTCTTATCTGGGGTTCTACACCTGTATCGCTAGCAGAGATATGGAGAACGTTATGGTCTGATGAATTAACAGATACGGCTTCACAGATTATTTGGAATATTCGTTTGCCCCGTAATATCGTGGCTGCTTTGGTAGGGGCCTGTCTTGCAGTATCGGGGGCTATATTACAAGCGGTTATGAAAAACCCACTGGCGGATCCACAAATTGTAGGGGTATCCTCTGGTGCAGGACTAGCTGGTGTTATCATATTTATTTTATTTCCTGGGTATGATCATATAGTTCCTTTAGTGGCCTTTTTAGGTGCTATGGCTGCAGCACTTATGGTGTATGCATTAGCATGGAAAAATGGAGTGCAACCTAGTCGTATTATCTTAGCTGGTGTTGCGGTCGCAGCCTTTTTAGGCTCAGGTATTTCAGCACTACTTGTATTCTTCGGTGATCGTGTACAAGGGGCATTGCTTTGGATGGTAGGGGGACTCGCTGCACGCAGTTGGCCTCAGGTAGAAGTGCTGTTTCCATATGCTATAATTGGTCTTATTTTTGCCTGTTTAGGAGCTAAACGACTTACCATTTTAAGTTTAGGTGATGAAACTGCAAAGGGATTAGGCCTTAAGGTAGAACAAACACGGTTTATTATGACTGCAGTGGCTGCTCTTTTAGCGGCTGGTGCTGTAAGTATAGCTGGGCTTATCGGATTTGTAGGTTTGGTTATTCCCCATATGTTACGTCTTATAATCGGTAACGACTATGCATATTTACTGCCTGGATCCGCATTATTAGGCGCACTAGTTCTTGTTGTCAGTGATACAATAGGACGTGTTATGTGGAGCCCTATAGAGGTGCCAGTGGGCATTATTATGGCATTTTTCGGAGCGCCGTTCTTCTTGTATCTGTTGAGGAGGGATAACTAATGAATACCGCTATTGATGTAAAACAGTTATCCGTAACTCTTGGTAATCGTCATATTCTACATGACATTAATGTATCGGTTCCTATCGGTAAAATTACGACATTAATAGGGCCTAATGGTTGTGGTAAAAGTACGCTTTTACGATCTATGATCGGATATATTTCTAGTCCTAGTGAGTGTGTAACCATCTTTGATAAGCCATTATCCTCTTATTCACAAAATAAACTGGCTCGTCAAATGGCATTTTTGCCACAAGTACCGAATATGCCAAAGGATATGACTGTAGAAGAATTGGTATATTGTGGACGGTATCCATACCAAACGTGGTGGAAAAACACGGCTAAAGAAGATCGTGAAATTGTTGATTATGCATTAGACATTACAAAAACGAATCATTTGAGAGAACAATTAATCCCATCTCTATCTGGTGGCGAACGGCAACGCGTTTGGATTGCTATGGCGCTAGCACAGCAACCAAAATTATTAGTATTAGATGAACCAACAACATATTTAGATATTAATCACCAATTAGAAATTATGGAGTTATTGAAACGCTTAAATAAGGAACAAAATTTAACCGTTCTCATGGTACTTCACGAACTAACACAGGCGGTTCAATATTCACATTATATGGCTGTTATAAAAGAAGGCCATTTAGTAACGTCAGGAGAAACAAATAAAATAATATCAGATGAGTTGTTTAGAGATGTTTTCTCTGTAGATGTACAACTCGATACATTTGATAATAAAAAATATGTGCGTGTAAAAGGATTAGTTGAGTAGCTTGATACTAATAGAAAAAGAGGGCATTCCCTATTTGGGGGATGCCCTCTTTAGCATGATGCAATATGTTAGAATGTAACATTAATACCGTATGCTTCTTTAACTAAACGTGCCATAGCTTCAGGTGTTTGTAGACCTGGGTTTAATAGGAATAGTTTGGAAGGTAAATAAATAACGCGGTTATTTTGTACTGCTTTCAAATTAGCCCATGCAGGATTATCTGTCATGGCTTTTTTCATAGCTTTTGTAATTTCTTCTTCTTTACCCATTGTTACAACAAAGATAATGTCAGGATTATCTTCTGTTAATGTTTCTAAGGAGTAAGGTACTGTTTTATCCTTGGTTGTACCCTCTAGGTGGGAGGCAACAACATTTGTTATACCTAGTTCTTTTACCATAGATGCAGTCACTGCTTCATCAGTTTCGGCAGTTACACCTTTACCTGTGGCACGTAACACGGCAACACGTGCAGGCTGTTGATTTTTAACTGCATCTTTTACCTTGGTGATATTGCTTTCATAGGTAGTAATAACAGATTTAGCCTTGTCTTGATGATTGGTTAACTCACCGAGGAATGTTAACATTGGTACATTATCTTTAATACCATCGTAATCAAAAAGTACGGTTGGAATATTATTAGCTTGTAATTGGGATTCATATTTTTTATGTTGATTTACTAAACCCAATACCAAATCTGGTTTCAAGCCTAATAGTTGTTCCATGTTGATATTTGCAGTTTGACCAAGAGCGGGTAGAGCTTCTAATTCTGGGGGTAATTTATCCGTTGTATTGGCACGGCTAATGGCTTTACCATCGACAGCATAAAGCATAGATAAAACGGAATTAGATAATACAGCAATTTTTTGTGGATCCTTTGGTACTGTATAGGTTTGACCGTTATAGGTCAATTCCTTTGTAGTAGCAGAAGAGCTGGATGTGGATTTACCACACCCAGCTAGTGCTAGTACAATCATAACCAAAGCGATACTACCAAGTAGTAGTTTTTTCATGATGTACTCCTATGTACGTTTTTAACGATACAATTTAATTGTTAAGTAAATTATTTTTCTAATGCATCCCAAGCTTCGTTAGCACGTTCAACGAAGATATTGCGGATATTTTGGTTTTCACCAAGGCCATGAAGGTATGTATCTACTTTGAAGCCGTCTTTTTCAAGGATGGATTTATGAGAATCTGGTTCATTGCCTGCCATGTCGTTATTAGCATGGTCACCAGCTACCATCATGAATGGCATCAATGTAACATGTTTAATACCATGCATTTTCAATTGAGGTACAACTTGTTCAAGATTTGGAGTGCCTTCTACTGTGTAGATGTATACGTTTTTCAACCCAAGGGAGTGAATACGATCTTGAATTACAGAATAGTATGCATTGGAAGGATCTGGAGTACCATGAGCCATGATAAGAAGTGCATCTTCTTTACCTAATTTAGGGAATTGAGATTGAACAGCTTTAATTGTTTGTACAACTTCATCAGTTTGACCTTCTTGACCCATCCAGTACATAAGTGGAGTACCAAGGGTCATTTTTTTGAAGTTATTTTTGTATAAGTTGTAAACAGCAACATCATAGTTATATTCCATGCCAGGAATAACATCTAAGGATGTTAAAGCTACACGAGTGTAACCTTCAGCTTTTAATTGGTCTAACGCTTCTTCAGGTGTAGGATATGTAATACCTTCTTTTTGTTGGATACGATCACGGATGATATGACTAGTGAAAGCTGTTACTACTTTTGTGTTTGGATGAGCTGCTTTAATAGCATCTACAGTAGCATCAATAGTTTTAGCACGAGTATCTTTGTAAGTTGTACCAAAGCTCATAACAACGATTGCATCTTTGTTTTGAAGATTTTGAAGTTCTTTAGTTTCATGTGTGCGAACACCAATAGTAGATGCTTCTTTCAATGCTGGTGTAGGATCTTTTACTTCTTCATTTAATTGGTATGCCGCGTGAGATACAACAGGTGCACCAACGGATACTGCTAGACCTAAAATAGCGGATGCTAATGCTAATTGTTTTTTCATTTTAATACTCCTATCCATAACTAAACTACAGTCTATACAATAATCTTAGTAGTGTAGATAAATTAATATAAATAATTATAGATTTATAGACTACTATAGATTAATTGCATATATATAACCTTACGCCAATCGTAACAAAGGGAAATAGGGGTGTCAATAAACCCCATACCCCTAGAAGTATAGGAAAAATAAGGTGTTTTTAAGAAAATAATGTGATGAGTATAGTATAGTATTAGCTTTTATAATTATATTCTTTTTAGTTATATGGATATGAATATGTGAATATATAAGTAATTTTATTTTCTTATTATCTGGATAAATTTTGATATTATTTCTCATTGACTTATATTCGTGAATCTTGTACTATTATTACATAGTAGTTGATAACAATTTTCAGTTATGGAGGTTGTATCATGTATGAGCGATATGGAGGTCACATATGAAAGGTATAATTATTGCATCCTTTGGATCAATTTATCAAGATGCTGTGGAGAAATCCATCGGCAGTATAGAGAAAAAAGTACGTTCCATGTATAGAGATATGGAGGTACGTCGTGTATTTTTATCAGATGCATTAGTAGAGAAGTGGAATGAGAAGTACGATGATAAGATTTCTTCTTTCACAGAGGCTATGCAAGATTTCGCTCGCAAAGGCGTTGATGAAGTATACATTCAGCCAATTACATTGGTAGCAGATCAGTGTTACCAACAAATGCGTAAACAAGCATTAAAGTTTTTACATAGTAATGAATATGGTTTTAGCCAAGTGAATATTGGTAAACCATTACTTACATCATTAGGTGTAAAAAACTATGCTGACGATTATGAAGCGACATTAGAAAGTATTGTTCGCCACGTTAATACAAAAGCACTTAATAAATCTGTAGTGCTCATGGCAAATGGTCAAAATCAATTAGAGTTTAGTACATTACAATTGAAAGCTATGTACGGTGCAGCACCAAATGTAGTAGTATTTACTACAAATGGATTCCCTACATTTAAACAAGCACTTACATTATTAGATCGTATGGGTCATAAAGACTTGTTAGTAGTACCATTAGCTCTTATTGGTTCTACACATTTAATGGACTATCTTGGCGGTGAGCGTTCTGACTCCATTTATGCATTGCTTGCTGAAGAAGGGTACAATGTAGATATTTGGAATGAAGGTCTTGGTGAAAACCCTTATGTACAAGATTTATTCTTGAAACATTTAGGCCAAGCTATCCGCATGTCTGATCGGAAACGTCCCATGCCTCGTGAATCTGTAAAACCTGTAATGACAAACTCTCGTATGGAAGCACAAGGTATGATTTCTTAGTTTGATCTCTCACATAATTAGACATACATCTCTCCACACTCCTTTATATACGTGAAAGTCCTCCTTGTTGGAAATCCAATGAGGAGGATTTTTACTTTTACTATGAAAAATATTTATAATATCCATTTTATACGTCCTATGGTATGCCCCTAAGGTGTCGTCTATGGTATGATTAAGATACAGTATTAATTAGATAAG
This sequence comes from uncultured Veillonella sp., assembly GCF_900545205.1. Taxonomy (GTDB): domain Bacteria; phylum Bacillota; class Negativicutes; order Veillonellales; family Veillonellaceae; genus Veillonella. Next base: position 6,979 of record NZ_UQYC01000029.1, read on the forward strand.
GAGACTTCCATGAAACAAGCTATTTTAGTTGTTGCTTTTGGGTCCACTGTTGACAGTGCTCGTGAACATAATATTGATTCCGTAGTAGAACATATCCGTAAAGCTTATCCGGACTATACTGTGGAACTAGCTTTTTCCTCTCGTATTATCGTTAAGCGTTTACGCGAACGTGGTATTGAGGTGCCTACTGAACAAGGGGCATTAGAAAAACTCATCCAAGAAGGGTATACACATATTTATGTACAACCACTTCACTTCACTGGCGGTGAAGAGTTTGATAAATTGAAAAATAATATCCTTGCTCATGAAGGGGAAGGACAGCTAGAAGTATTGCGCGTAGGTAGACCTCTCGTGTATTATATTGGCCAAGAGGAACATCCAGATGATTACCAAATTTTGATTGACCGATTCATTAAATCGCTTAACATTTCTAAAGAAGACGGGTTACTATTGGTTGGTCATGGTGGCCTCGGTTCTGGTAATTCATCCTATGGCAACCTACAATTTAAACTAATTCGTGATGGTCTCACAAATGTACGTATCGCTGTTTTAGAGAATGCTCCTTATGTGGCTGACGTAGCTATGCCATGGGAATGGCTCGATGGTAAACGGCCAAACACAATTTATGTGCACCCATTATTATTAGTTCTTGGAGATCATGCACAAAACGATCTCTTTGGTGATGAAGAAGATAGCGTTATTAATGAACTTGCCGATTATGGCTATGAAGTTAAACCAATCCATAGCGCACTTGGTGAATATGAAGCAATACAAGATATCTTCCGTCAACATGTGCAAGATTGTATTGATGATTTGTATGGCAAACGTAGTCCACATCGTCCAACAATTCCAAATATTAAATAGTAGTTTTGTATATCTTGCATAAATTAGTTATAATAAAAGATATTGTAATTATAAATAGAATGTAACTATAAGAATAGGAGAACCCCATGAAAGGTAAATTATATGGCATTGGCGTAGGCCCTGGTGATTCTGAATTGATGACTGTGAAAGCTGCTCGCATCGTAGGTGAAGCGGATATTATCATCACACCAAAAACAGAAAAGAAAGATGGTTCTGTAGCACTTAATATTGCGTCCCCATACATTCAAGAACATACAGAAATCGTTCCTGTAGTATTCCCAATGGTATTGGACGATGCAACACAAGAGGAAGGCTGGCAAGAAGCAAAACGCATTATCTTGTCCTACTTAGATCAAGGTAAAAGCGTTGTATTCTTAACATTGGGCGATCCTATGTTCTACAGTACATACATGTATGTATATCGCTTGATCGAAAATACAGGCCATGAAATCGAAACAATTCCTGGCGTTACTGCTTTCTGTGCTATTGGTTCCCACCTTGGTTATCCAATCGTAGAGAAGGAAGAAGTATTAGCTATCGTTCCTGCTACAGCACCTAAAGAAAAAATCGATGCTGTATTAGCCGTAGCTGATGATGCAGTAATCATGAAAGTGTACAAAAACTTTGATGAAGTACAAGAAACATTGATTAAACACAATATGGCAGATGATGCGGTTATGATTAGCCGTGTAGGTTTGCCAGATGAGCAAGTATTCGTAGGCCTTGATAATATGCCAAAAGATACTAAACTCAACTACTTGTCTACAATCCTTGCAAAACGTAAGGACCGTTAACAAACACGTCGTATTACGAGGTAATATCTATGAACACAGTACATATTCCACGTGTTGTTATTGCTGGCACTAACTCTGGTGTAGGTAAAACAACTATCGTAGCGGGCTTATTGGCTGCTTATGCAAATGGTGGACGTACGGTGCAATCCTTTAAAGTGGGCCCGGATTATATTGATCCGGGCTTTCATAAAATTGCATCCGGCCGTGACAGCTATAATTTAGATACATGGCTCGTGCCACCTCACAAATTAAATCCTTTCTTTGCTACTATGGCGCATGGAGTAGACCTTGCTATTGTTGAAGGTGTTATGGGCCTTTATGATGGTGGTCGAGAAGGCGTTAGCTCCACAGCTCAAATTGCTAAGCAATTGAATGCACCGGTGGTGCTTGTTATAGATTGCAAGGCGATGGGTGAAAGTGCGGCAGCTATTGCTAAAGGTTTCCGTGATTATGATCCAGAGGTAAACTTTGGCGGCGTTATCTTGAACCGCTTAGGTTCTGCCAACCATGAGCGTATGGTTCGTGAAGGCATGGATAAAATAGGTGTACCAGTTATTGGTGCTATTTATCGAGATGACCGTATGCACTCCCCTGAGCGCCATTTAGGACTCACACCTGTTACTGAGATTGATCCAACAGAGGCAATCAATACGATTCGCGAAGCCGTTGAGAAAATGGTAAAGCTAGATCAATTGTGGGACATTGCATCTAGTGCACCTGCTATTGAGTTGCCAGAGGCTGTAGATGCTAAATCCGTTGAAAAGCGAGTTAAAATTGGCGTAGCCTATGATGAGGCATTCTCTTTCTACTATCCCGCAAGTTTAGCTGCCTTAGAAGAAAAGGGGGCCGAGCTCGTTTATTTTAGCCCTCTTAATGATTTAGTGATTCCCGAAGTAGATGGCCTTGTATTCGGTGGTGGCTTCCCTGAAATGTTCTTGTTTCAACTCTCTAGTAACGAGTCAATGAAGGAATCTATCCGTGAAGCTAATGAAAAAGGTATGCCTATTTATGCAGAATGTGGTGGCCTCATGTATTTATGTGAAAGTATCCACGATTTTGAGGGTGCTGTATACGATACAGTAGGTATTGTACCTGCTAATTGCATTATGCAACAAAAGCTACAAAAAGTAGGGTATGTTACGGCTACAGCTAAGAGAGATACCTTATTAGGTGCCGCAGATACATCTCTTCGAGGGCATGAGTTCCATTTCTCTACGATGGAACCAACTGTAGAGGATTTCCCTTGGGCATTACACCTAGAAGGAGGCCGAAAACCTCAATCTTATGATGGCGGCTATGCTACGGATAATGTATTAGCATCGTATTTACATTTGAACTTTGCTGGTTCTGATGAAGGTGCACAACATTTTATTGATATATGTGCTAACTATAAAGCTAAAAGGAGCTAAATATGAGTGAACGAGGCTTAATTTTAGTTAATACTGGCAATGGTAAAGGAAAAACAACGGCCGCTTTAGGTGTTGCATTGCGTGCTGTTGGTCAAGGCTTTAAGGTTCTCATACTACAATTTATTAAAAGTGGTAATGGCTATGGCGAACTAGCAGGTCTTGCTAGATTAGGGGACCAAGTAGAAATTCGCTCCATGGGTAAAGGCTTTATTTACTATAAACGGGATGAGGTTAGCGACGCTGAATTGGCACGTCACAAAGAGGCAGCTCAAGAGGCTTGGCGTACACTGGTTGAAGAGGTAAATTCCGACCGATGGGATCTTATCATTATGGATGAAATCAATAATGCCATTAATTATGAACTTATTGATGTAAATTCTGTAGTAGATATGCTTAAACATAAACCTAAGCGTTTACACGTTATTTTAACGGGGCGTTATGCGAAGCCTGAAATCATTGATATAGCTGATACAGTAACAGAAATGAATGTAGTAAAACATGCCTATGAAAAAGGAATTAAGGCTGCTAAAGGGATTGAGTTCTAATACGCAGAGCTTGAATATAAATAAATCTAAAATTTTCGAAAAAGTTCTTGCTAAAACTATATCGAAAATGTATAATATAGTCATAAGCACAAGGTGCTAAATATTCTTGACATTAAGTATGTATATAAGACTAACCAGGAGGTTAACTATGGCTGTACATGATTACATTAAATCCGGCGATTTCGCTACTGAAAAACACGTTCCTGTTATCGAGACTGTTGACACTGTAAAAGCAGGTGAAACTTTCCACGTAACATTGTCCGTTGGTAAAGATATCGCACATCCTAACACTGTAGAACATCATATTGAATGGATCAAATTGTACTTCGTAGCTGAAGGTACTCAATTGCCATTCGAAGTTGGTGAAATTTCCTTCAACGTACATGGTGATGGCGCAACTGCAAACGAAGGCCCTGTACATGCAATTTCTGAAGGTTCTTTGGCAGTTTCCTTGAACAAATCTGGTAAATTGATTGCTGTATCTTACTGCAACATCCACGGTTTGTGGGAATCCGAAAAAGAAATCACAGTTGCTTAATTAACTTAATCAACTAATAAAGACCAGCCATAAGGCTGGTCTTTTTGTATGTAAATCTTAATAATAACTGAAATAATCATACTAAAGTTGTGTCCATGCTCGAAAGAGTTTTGTTTTTGCGCAGTGGATAAATTGCCTTGTATCCCTTTACAGTGCTATTTGTTTGTGGTAAAGTATATGCATATTGATTTTTAGTAGATAAGTTAAATGAGGGATTATTGTGGCCTTAATCGTTAAAAAATTTGGTGGTAGTTCCGTAGCTACACCAGAAAAAATATTTAATATTGTTGATCGCGTCCTTCGTGAGAAGAAAGAAGACGATAAAATCGTTATTGTTGTATCCGCTATGGGTGATACAACAGATGACTTGGTAGCATTGGCTAAAGAAGTAACATCTAAGCCTTATGGTCGTGAAATGGATCGCTTGTTATCTACAGGTGAGCAAGTAACGATTGCATTAATGGCGATGGCTTTCAACGAACGTGGTCATAAAGCTATGTCCTTAACAGGTGACCAAGCAGGTATTACAAGTAGTGATACATTCAATAAAGGCCGTATTTTAGGCGTTGATCCAAATCGCGTATTTGAAGCTTTGGATGAAGGCAATATCGTAGTGGTTGCAGGTTTCCAAGGTATTACTGAATATGGTGATATGGTTACTTTAGGTCGCGGTGGTTCTGATACAACTGCTGTTGCATTGGCAGGCGCAATGAAAGCTGATGTTTGTGAAATATTCACAGATGTTGAAGGCGTTTACTCTACAGACCCTCGCGTTGCAAAAGAGGCTTTCAAATTAGAAGAAGTAACATATGGCGAAATGCTTGAGATGGCACGTCTTGGTGCAGGTGTAATGCAACCTCGCGCCGTAGAAATGGGTTTCCGTTATGGTGTACCTATTCACGTACGTTCAACATTTAGTGACAATACAGGTACTATTATTCGGGAGGATTATACTGTGGAAGCAAATAAACACGTAATTACTGGCGTAGCTGATGATACTAATACAGCAAAAGTAGCCCTTGTAGGCGTTGAAAATAAACCAGGTGTTGCAGCAACTGTGTTCAAAGCATTGGCTGCAAAAAACGTGGATGTTGATATGATTGTTCAATCTATCCGCGCCGTAGGTGAACCTAAAACTGACCTCATCTTCACTGTAGCTATGGATGATGTTGTACTAGCTCGTGACGTATTGGCAGAATTACAAAAAACTGTTGATATTGAAGCTGTAAATATTGACGAAAGAATGGCAAAAGTATCTATCATTGGTGCAGGTATGTTAGGGCAACCAGGCGTGGCAGCTCAAATGTTTGATATTTTGAGCCAAGAAGGCATCAATATCGAAATCATTTCTACTTCTGAAATTAGTATTTCTTGCCTTGTTGCTGAAGACCGCGTTAAAGATGCTGTTCGTGTAATTCACAATGGCTTATTGTTAGACCAAAGAGGTTAATCTATTTATGGATAGTCTACGTAGTTTTATGGATGAAATGCTCAATGACCAAGGTCGTAAGGAAGGTTTCATTAGCGATCTACTAGGAAATCTAAAAAATCAGCCTATTCCAACGTTGGAGCAAGCTCAAACTGGTTATACTACGGTAAGTAATTTACATGGCATTTTCTACGATTATGATAAGGCCGAAGTTACTATTTCTTATAAGGTGGTACCTGATATGTACCCACCGTATACGTTAAGCTTTGTACAATTCCAAGCAGTGTTAGAAGGCTTATTAACCTTGCGCCGCAATCAAAAGTGGCAAATGCAACATAATAAATAAAATGAACCCCATAGGCGGTAATGCCTATGGGGTTTTGAATTTCGATAATTATTCTTAACATCTATATATAGAGTTGTCGATGTGTTATAATAAATTATTAGGAAGAAATTAATTATATTTATATAGAAAGAAGGGACAGCATGGAAATAAATAAGGTTTATTCTGGCTTTCGCCTTGACCGCATTGAGCGCATTGATGAGATCAATGGTACCGCTTATGAAATGAAGCATGAAAAGTCTGGTGCTCGTTTAATTTATATTGATTCACCAGATTCTAATAAAGTATTCAATATTGCGTTTAGAACAACACCTCACAATAGTACAGGTGTGGCACATATTATGGAGCATTCTGTTCTATGTGGTTCTCGAAAATTCCCATTGAAAGAGCCCTTTGTTGAACTGGTAAAAGGTTCTTTAAACACGTTCCTAAATGCTATGACATATCCGGATAAAACAATGTATCCTGTAGCCAGCAAGAACGATAAAGACTTCCATAATTTGATGGACGTATATCTTGATGCAGTATTCTATCCACGTGTTCGTGAAGATGCAGAAATCGTAATGCAAGAAGGTTGGCATTATGAGCTAGAAAATGCAGATGATGAACTCACCTATAAAGGCGTTGTATTTAATGAGATGAAGGGTGTTTATTCGTCTCCTGACTCCGTATTGGAACGCCAAATGATGCGCGAGCTTTTCCCAGATACGACTTATGGAGTTGACTCTGGTGGGGACCCTGATTATATTACAGATTTAACATATGAAGAATTCCAAGAGTTCTACCGTGTCCACTATCATCCATCTAATAGCTACATCTTCTTATATGGTGATATGAATATTGAAGAGCAATTAGCATTTTTGAATGATGAGTACTTAAGTCATTTTGATGCTATTGAGGTACATACTGAGGTAACTCTACAAGCTCCATTTACAGAAGGTAAAGTAGTGAGCTATCCGTATAGTGTAGGTTCTGAAGAGCCTACAGATAATCGTACATTGCATTCCTTTGCTTATGTATTGACTGATGTAACACCTGAACATAGCTTGGCTTTTGAAGTGTTGACACATGCTTTGTTGACCTCTCCAGCGGCGCCTCTTAAACAGGCTTTGGTAAAAGCTGGTATTGGCTCTGACGTAAGCGGCTATTATTTAGATAGCATTCGTCAACCTATGTGGACTGTACAAGCAACTGGCTCTAATCTAGATAAACAAGCTGACTTGCAACGCATTGTAGAATCTACATTACAAGAGCTATGTGATAAGGGCTTAGATAAAGAATTATTAGAAGCTTCCTTGAATAGCATTGAATTTGCTCTTCGTGAAAGTGATTTCGGTGGACGTCCTATCGGTTTGGCGTATATTATTCGTATGATGGATAATTGGCTATACGATAATGACCCGTTGGAACTATTACACTATGAAGAGGCGTTAACGAATATTCGAAACGGCTTAGCTGGTACATATTTCGAAGATTTAATTCGTCATTCTATCTTGAATAACAACCATAAAGTTCTTGTATCTATCTATCCTGAACGTGGTCTTCAAGAGCGCAAAGATGCAGAGGTTAAAGAACATTTAGCTGCTGTAAAAGCGAATATGACAAAAGAAGAGATTGACGCGATTGTAGAACAAACAAAACGCCTTAAAATTCGTCAAGAAACACCAGATAGCGATGAAGCTCTAGCGTCTATTCCATTGCTCGAGTTATCTGATTTAAATCCTAATATGGAAGCTGTAGAACGCCGTGAAAGTAAAATCGGTAATACTACAGTACATTTTGTACCTACTTTCACAAAGGGTATCAATTATGTAGGCTTGTACTTTAAATTGAACTGCCTCACAGAAGATGACTTATTCTACGCTGATATTTTAAGTGATATCCTCGGTCGTGTTGACACATCCGAGCGCGGTTATGAAGCACTGGCTAAAGATATCAATATGAATTTAGGTGGATTGAGTTCTGACATTACGGCCATTAGTAAAGATGGTAAGCGTGATGAGTTTACACCTCTTATGATTGTGCGTGCAAAAGCATTACATGCTAAACTACCTGATTTATGCCGCTTGATTAATGAAGTGGTACAAAAGGCAGATTACAGTGATGATCGCCGTTTAACTGAGCTTGTTCAAGAAAGCAAAGCTATTTGGGATAATGAGGCATTCCGCCGCGGTAATTCTATCGTGAGTCAACGTGTTATGGCTCAAGTATCTGCAGTTGGCAAGTTTAGAGACAATGGCAATTTAGGGTACTATCAAAAAATCAGCGAGCTAGCATCTAATCCAGCAGCTTTGCCATTATTACCAGAAAAATTAGCTGAAGTAGCTCGAAAAATTTTCCGTGCTAATAATGTAGATATTATGTTTGTCGGTGAAGAAGGCGAATTAGAAGCTTTTAAAAACCTAATGAAACCATTGGTTGAGACTTGGGATACTACCGAATTGAGTAATGATGTATTACAAATCACTCGTCTTTCCGGCAATGATGGTATCGTTACAGCTGGTAAGGTTCAATACGTAGCTCAAGGTGGTAATTTCATCGATCATGGTTTCAAACATGTTGGTCCAATGAGCGTATTAGAAACGATATTACGTTATGAATACCTTTGGATTCGTATTCGTGTTCAAGGTGGTGCTTACGGAGCATTTGCTAATTTCTATGATGATGGCAATATGATTTTCTGTAGTTATCGTGATCCTAACTTGTTAGAAACTTTAGATGTATATAAAGAGTTGCCTCAATACCTTCGTGACTTTACATTGACTGATCGTGAAATGCGTAAATATATTATTGGTACTATGAGCTCTTTGGACTTGCCAATGACACCAGCGTTGCGTGGACCACGTGCAATGGGTATGTACTTCAGCGGTGCTAAATTAGAGGACAAAGTAGAGTTCCGTAAACAAGTGATCGCATGTAAGCCAGAAGATATTGTTGCACTAGCAGATGTAGTAGAACCTGTACTGAATGATAATCATATTTGCACAATGGGTAACGAACAAAAAATTAAAGATGCTGGTAATGTTTTTGATAACATTGTGTCTTTAGGCTAAATAATTTTATATCTATAAATGATATTGCTTTAATTTTTAGTTTGACATATCTTTGAATGGATAAGTGGCATATTCATAATGAATATGCCACTTGTTTTCTGCTATAGGAGAGTTCTCATGAAAGGTAGATTTGCGCCTAGTCCAACAGGATATATTCATCTTGGTAATGTGTGGATAGCACTTTTATCATATATCTCCACACGTCAACAAAACGGAAAATATGTTGTACGGATGGAGGATATAGACCTGCAACGGTCAAAACGAGAATTGGGTGAAGCTTTACTAGATGATTTAGAATGGCTTGGCTTTGAATGGGACGAAGGGCCTCGTGTAGGTGGACCTGAGGTATCTTATTGGCAAAGTGAAAGACAAACATATTATGCAGACATACTAGAATATCTAGCATTAGAAAAACTAATTTATCCTTGTTTTTGTAATAGAGCACGGCTACAATCTATAGCATCAGCGCCTCATGCAGGAGAAGTAGTTCATCGTTACGATGGTAAATGTCGCCATTTATGTGATTTTGAAATACAAGATTTACGTAATAGTAAAGAGCCATCTTTGCGCCTAGCCGTGAATACTTGTGATTTAAATTTTGATGATCGCTGGCAGGGGGCTCAACATATCCATTTAGAATGTGAATTAGATGATTATGTATTACGTCGTGGTGATGGTATGTATGCTTATAATTTGGCAGTTGTATTAGATGATATAGCTATGGGAATAACTGAAGTTATTCGCGGTAATGATTTACTTGATACAACAGGGCAACAATTATATTTATATAACATATTACAACAATGCTATTCTTATAAAGATATAGAAGTTCCTAAGTATGGTCATGCCCCACTTTTAGTAGATGCGGATGGAAACAGACTTTCTAAGCGTCAAAAGAGTATTACAATACGTGAACTACGAGAACAACAATGGTCAGTCTCTAGAATTTTAGGGGAATTAGCTGCTGCAGGCGGACTTATAGATGGCGGTAGGTATACTCATCCACGTATAAGCTTTTCTGATTTAATAAATCTAGACCTATCGGCTCCTAGTTTGAGGCAAAAAACAATTATTATTGAATGATAATAGATACATTGATTTTAGTTCTAAAATGTTTGCTAAAAGCGTATAATTCGATAACTATAAATTTCGATACATTACATTGACAAAATTCGATATTTATTTATAATAGTATATAAGAGGTGGTCGAAATGACAATTCAACAAGCTTTAGATCAAAAGGTGTGGGCCGTTATTGGAGCCACCCATAAAACCGAAAAGTTCGGCTATAAGATTTATAAATGTCTTAAAGATCATGGATATGAAGTATATCCCGTTAATCCTAATGTTGCAGAAATAGATGGAGACAAGTGTTACTCTAGTCTTTCTGCACTTCCTGTTGTACCAGCTGTTGTGGATTTTGTTGTACCAGAATCAGCGGGTTTAGCTGCACTTGATGAATGCAAAGAACTTGGCATTCCAACTGTGTGGTTACAACCAGGAGCGGATAAACCATTTGTTGTTGAAAAAGCACATGCTTTAAACTTGCATGTCATTCAAGATTGTGTATTAGTTCAATTACCGTAGGAGGGTATAATGAGCGAATTAAAAGAATTAAAAACTGCTGAATATCAAGATTTAGTAAATCAAGGTGGCGTAACTGTTATTGATTTCTGGGCTCCATGGTGCGGTTATTGCGTACGTATGATGCCAATCATCGAAGAAATTGCAGGTGAGCTTGAAGGTAAAGCTAACTTTGTAAAAGTAAATGCAGATGAAGAACCAGAATTAGCACGTAATTTACAAGTTGAAGTATTGCCTACATTTGTTATCTTAAAAGATGGCGAAGTAGTAGACCGTAAAATTGGCTTCTTGCCAAAAGGCGATCTTCAAGGCGCTATTGAATCTAAATTCTAATAATCGGAATAAAACTATATAAATAGAGGCAAAAAAACCTCATCAATGTATAAAGCATACATTGATGAGGTTTTTTTCATAATTTTTATAGAGGTAAATAAAAAGTATCGTATAAATATAAAATTAGATTAAAATATAAAATTTCATTTTACATAATTCAATATTATTAATAACTTAGCATTCAAGCGGATTTTTAGGTATTTTTAAATGAGGAAAAAATGAAACATTAGTTTAACTTATTAATTTTTTTATGGAAGTTTAAAATAATATATGGTAGTATTATGTTAAATATTGTGAATATTTAGTGAAAAAGAGTGCAATATTTGATTTATTTCTTCATTGTGGGGTGAGAGCCACAAATGTTGGGAGGGAACTTAATATGAATAAGGTATTCAAAGTTGTTTGGAGTGCAACTAAGCACGCTTACGTCGTAACGTCTGAGTTGGCTAAGTCACATCAAAAATCTGCAACTACAATTGTAGCTGCAGTTATTTTGGCGGCTAGCTTTTCTGGAGGTGTTGCTAATGCATCCAGCCCTGAGGATTGGGCTAGAGCTGATCTTATTGGTAGCCAAAGATGGTTAACACCTGATCAAAATGCTTGGGGTCATATGCAAGATCAACATCAAGTTGATCCACAACAATTAGACCAACAGCAACAGCAACAACAACAGCAGCAACAACAATGGCAACAACAAGAGCCACAGCAACAACAATGGCAACAACAAGTGCCACAACAGCAACAACAGCAACAACGACGTCAACGTCCTCAAGTGCCACAACAACAGCAACAACAGCAACAACAATGGCAACAACAAGTGCCACAACAACAGCAGCAACAACAAATCCCTAAAAAAGGCGGTTCCACTGGTAATACCGTAATTAATAACTACTATACAGTTGTAACTACTGATGTTGAAAATGTTAAGAAAAATACACATAACATTAACGTTGTAAATAAAAAGGTAGATATCAATACTACTAATATTAATACTGTTAATAATAAGGTTGAGAGTGTAAAAACTGACATTAATAAAATCAATGCTAATATTACAAATATCAACGCTAAAGTTGATAAAAATAGCAAAGATATTGAAGGATTAAAAGGCAAAGTCGGCACTCAAATCACTAACATTCAACAAGATATCACAAATATTAACAATAATATTGACGCTAAATTTACTAAAATTAACAACGATATTGATGTAAAAATCGATAATAAAATTACTAATATTACAAATAATGTTGTTAATAATGTAAATACTAACATTGATGCTAGTGTAAAAAAACATATTGAAGCTAATAATACCAATATTATTAATCAAGTAAATCAAAATATTAATACTGCAGTTCAAAATAATAACACTACAATTTTGAACAAAGTTGATGAGAAGATTGAAAATAACAACACTACTATTATTAATAATGTTAATAAAGATGTAGATGTTAAGATTAATGATATTAAAACAAATATCAATAATACGAAAAATGAGTTGAACACTAACATTTCTAATGTTAAAAATGAACTCAATCAAAATATCAACAACGTTGATATTAAAGTTAACAACAATAAAAAAGCAATTGATAATTTAACTGTTAATGTTAACAATAATAGTAAATCTATTGCTGATTTAACTGCTAAAGTTGAAAATAACACCCAAAATATTGATGCTAATAATACTTTCATCATGGAAAACCGTAAATTTATCGGTGATAACAAAAAAGCTATCAACGAGAACAAAAAAGCCATCGATGAATTGAAAGGTAAAGTTGGCACAACAATCAATAATATTAACACTACAATTGATAATAAGATTAATGAAAATAACACTAAGATTATCAACGAAGTTAATCACAATGTAGATGTTAAAATCAACGATAGCAAAACTAACATTATTAGTGAAGTTAACAAAACAATTAATTCTAAAATTGAAGCTAACAACACAACTATTATTAATAAAGTAAATAATGATGTTGATACTAAGATCAATGCTGTTAAAACTGATATCACAAATATCAACAATACAGTTAATAATGTAAGTGCAAAAGTTGATTCTAATACTACTAACATTACTAATAACACTAAAAATATCAACAAAAATGCGACTGCAATTACTGAATTAAACACTAAAGTTGATAATCAAGGTAAAGTTTTAGTTAATCATGAAGGTCGCATCCAGGAGCTTGAAAAAGACAATAAAACTATTAAAACTGATGTAGCTAACACTCAAAATCAAGTTAATATCAATACTAAAGATATTGCTGATTTGAAAGGTAAAGTTGGTCAAAATATTGGTAATGTTCAAGTAGATATTAAAGATATTAAAAACAACATCACTAATATCAACAATAAAGTTGAAGCAAACACAGTTGCAATTAACAAGGTTGATGTAAAAGTTAATGGTGTTAAAGGTGATTTGGATGGCCTTAAAGGTCGTGTTGATCGCCATGACCAACGTTTGGACTACTTGCAAGACAACATTGCAGATAACTCTACACGAATCTCTATTGTAGAAGATGGTGTAAAAGCTAATACAAAAGACATTAATGTAGTTGGCACAATTGCAATGGAAAACCGCACACTTATCGGTGCAAACCAAAAAGCTATCGATGAGTTAAAAGGTCATGTTGGCACACAAATTACCAATATTGAAACTACAATCAATAAGAAGATTGAAGCTAATAATACTACAATCATCAACAAAGTAGATGGTAATATTGATGCTAAGATTGAAAAAAATAACACAGTTATTAACAATAACATTAACAATGTAAATGCTAAGACTGAAGTTAATGCTAAAGCTATTACAGATAATAGTAAACGTATTGATGCTAATTCTGCTCGTATTTCCAATAATGAAAAAGCAATCAACGAGTTAAAAGGTCATGTTGGTACACAAATCACTAACATCGAAAATACAATTACTAATAAGATCAATGAAAACAACACAGTAATCAACAAAAATATCGATGCTAAGATTGAAGCTAATAATACTACAATTCTTAATAAAGTAGACAATAACATCGATGTTAAGATTAATGCTAATAACATTAAAGTTGATCAAAAAATTGATGGTGTTAAAGGCGATTTAGATGGTCTTACTAAACGCGTTGCTCAAAACGAAAAAGACATCAACGTAGCTGGCACAATTGCTATTGAAAACCGTACACTTATCGGTGCTAATAAAAAAGCTATTGATGAATTAAAAGGTCATGTTGGCAATCAAATCACAAATATCGAAAATACAATTACTAATAAAATCAACGAAAACAATACAGTAATTAATAAAACTATCGATAATAAGATTGAAGCTAACAACACTGTTATCAACCAAAATATTGATAATAAAATCAATAGCAATAACACAACAATCATTAATAAAGTAGATCAAAACATTGACGCTAAAATCAATGCTAATAACACTACAATCATTAACAAAGTTGATAAAAATATTGATGTAAAGATCAATGAAAATAACACTCAAATCAACAATACAATCAACAAAAAAGTTGGCGATGTAAATGTTAAGATTGATGGCGTTAAAGGTGATGTAGCTGGTCTTACTGCACGTGTAGATCGTCATGATCAACGTTTAGATTACTTACAAGGCAACATTGTAGATAACTCTACACGTATTAGTGCTAATGAAGATGCTATCAAAGCATTAAAAGGTCAAGTTGGTACTACAATTAAAAATATCGAAACTACAATTAATAACAAGATTACAGAAAATAATGTAACTATTAATAAAAATATCGATACTAAGATTGAAGCTAACAACACTGTTATCAACCAAAATATTGATAAAAAAATCAACAACAATAATACAACAATCATCAACAAAGTAGACCAAAACATTGATGCTAAAATCAATGCTAATAACACTACTATTCTTAACAAAGTTGATAAAAACATCGATGTAAAAATCAATGAAAATAATACATATCCGGATTCTAAGGAGCGTGCCACTGCCGAGAAATA
>NZ_UQYC01000030.1 GCF_900545205.1 uncultured Veillonella sp.
TTTTCAATAATCGCATCCAAAACAGCATCAGAAATTTGGTCAGCTATTTTATCTGGATGGCCTTCAGTAACAGATTCAGAAGTAAAAAACATATGTTTTTCAGCCATTTTATCCTCCTAATACGAAAAAAAGTCTCTCATGCACTCATGAGAGACCCTCCCATCTAACGACATTTGTCATAGGAATTAGCACCTTTTCCTCTTGGAATGGTTGCTGTAGCTTCATAGGGCCTATCCCTCCACTACTCTTGATGAGTTACAGAAATATTATAGTGTATTTACATTGATAAAGCAAGTCATTATTACATATCTTTCTATCAATTACAAACTACAAACATAAGATTCTCTCATGTATGGTGTTATTTATTTTTTACTAATTCCACAACTTCTTTCATAATGTTATGAGCTAACTCAGATTTTTTCATATTAGGCATTTCTTTTGGATCTTTATTAGGATATAAGAAGTAGCCTTCATTTGTATCTACATTAAAACCAGCATTAGACTTACTTACATCATTGGCTACAAGCATATCTAGATTTTTTCTAGCTACCTTATCTTGACCATACTCGATTACATGTTCTGTTTCTGCTGCAAACCCTACAAGAATTTGATGTTTCTTTTTAGCACCTAAACCTTGTAGGATATCTGGATTCTTAACAAGTTCTAATGTCATGGACTCCATTTTTTTGATTTTTTGCTCTGCTTTATGAAGGACTCTAAAGTCAGATACTGCAGCGGCCATAACAACTACATCTACCTTATCGTATCGAGATTCAATAGCATGTTGCATAGACAAGGCGGAATCAACAGGAACAAAATCTACGCCACTTGGTACAGCTAAAGATGTAGGAGCACTAACTAAAATAACATTAGCCCCCATCCGGGCTGCTTGTTCAGCAATGGCGTACCCCATTTTGCCGCTAGAACGATTCCCAATATAACGAACAGGATCGATGTTTTCTTGCGTACCACCAGCTGTAACAAGTACTGTGGTACCTTCAAGTTCATTAGATTTGCACATCTGCGATTCAAGCCATTCTACAATGGCTTCAGGCTCTGGTAGACGCCCTACACCTGTAACACCACAAGCAAGCCAACCTTCAGCCGGTTCCATAATATGGTACCCCAAAGCCTGTAATCCCTCTAAATTTCGTTGCGTAATAGGATTATTATACATTTCGGTATTCATAGCAGGACAAAGATATTTTGGCGCCGTAGTAGCCATTATTGTTGTCGTTAGCATATCATCTGCAATACCGGCATAGATTTTGCCAATCACATTTGCTGTAGCAGGTACAACCACATATGCATCTGCCCATGTTGCTAGTGCAATATGCTCCACATCCCATTGGTGTACTTGTTCAAACATGTCGATAGCTACAGGATGTCCACTAATTTCACCAAATGTAAGTGGTGAAGCTATATGAGTGGCGTTTTCAGTCATAACAACCTTTACTTCAGCACCCTTTTTACGAAGTCGGCTTACTACTTCAATTGCCTTATACGCTGCAATACCTGCAGATACAGCGACAATGATATGTTTTCCGCGCATGTTCTTCTCCTTTTAAAAATTCCTTGTATCAAGGATACAAGGAATTGATTAATCTTATTTAATGCCTTCTTTAGTGCGTTTATAAGTCACTTCACCTTCGGCAATTTCATAGAATGCCAAGGATACAGGCTTGTCAGTAGCATGTGTAGATTCAGCTAAGCATGGTTCACCATCTGTTAATTCACGAGCGCGTTTAGCTGCTAATGTTACCAAAGTATATTTGCTATCAACTTGACTTTCCAATTTTTTCAATGGAGGTTTTACCATCATACTATCACTTCTCCTTAGACTCTTGATACTGTTTATAAATATATTGTATTTGTTCTTTATTACGACTAATCTTGCAAGCTTCTGCACGCAAAATTGACGCTACTCTTTCAGATGCATCTGCTAAATCATCATTTACAACGATATAGTCATAACGATGTGCTAATGCCAATTCAGAACAAGCTAGTGACAATCTCTTATCAATAACCTCTTTTGCATCAGTACCACGATTATGTAATCGTTCAGATAACTCAGTTAAAGACGGTGGCACTATATAAATAAATACAGCATCACTAAAACGTTCTTTTACTTGCATAGCACCTTGAATATCAATTTCTAACAGTACACTTTTACCTTCATCTAATAAATCCATTACATGTTGCTTCGGTGTACCGTAGTAATTATCATATACTTTTGCATATTCTAAAAATGCATCTTCACTTAATAGAGATTCAAACTCTTCTTTTGAGCGAAAGAAATAATTGACCCCTTCCACTTCACCAACACGTGGTGCCCGTGTTGTCATAGAAACGGAATAAACTAGATTAGGCATTTCTTTTCGAATATTCGCACAAATCGTACCTTTACCTGCGCCAGATGGCCCGGATATAACGATTAATAATCCTCTGTCTGACATATGTACTCCTATGATTCTACTGTATCTTCGTCTACATCATATTGCACAAGTCGATGTGCTACGGTTTCTGGTTGAATTGCAGATAATACAATTTGACCACTATCCATAACTAATACAGCACGAGTCTTACGACCATATGTAGCATCAATGAGTAGGCCCTTATCACGTGCATCTTGAACCATACGTTTAATTGGTGCAGATTCAGGACTAATGATAGCCATAACACGGTTAGCAGATACCATATTACCAAAGCCTATATTCAGTAATTGAATACTCATTCATAGACCTCCTATTACTCTACATTCTGTACTTGTTCTCTAATTTTTTCTAACTCACATTTAAGTTGAACCACAAACTCTGTAATACTTGAATCCATAGCTTTGGAACCAATTGTATTCACTTCACGATTCATTTCTTGCAAAATAAAATCCACCTTACGACCGATGGAATTCTCATCTACAAGTGTGTTTTTTAATTGTACCACATGTGAGGTGAATCGGACAATCTCTTCCGTAATATCAGTCTTATCAGCCAGTAAAGCTATTTCCTGCAAAAAACGATCTTCACTTATACTCGCTTCCAAAGAAACTAAGTACTCTTGAATTTTACCTTTTATATGCTCGCGATACGCTTCTACGGCTCCCGCCTTATTCTCATCAATATGTTTGATGACATTTTCTAAGGTAGAGATACGTGATAATAAATCTTGTTCAATATGTTTACCTTCTACCGTACGCATTGCTATTAGAGCATCTAATGCTTGAGTTGTAGATTCTTTTACTATTTCTGAAAGCACATCTTCTGCAATCGGTGTATCTTGTTGTTGAATCCATTCATTAGAAATAGAGTTGACCGCTTGCAAAGGAACCTTTTTAGGGTCATCATAAAACTCTTCTTGAACAAGTAATTCTTGTATCTGCTTTCTCAACACACTATTTATTGTAAAGGTCTTAGGTCTCTCTCCCGCATCCTGAATAGAAACAGATACTTCGACCTTACCGCGGATAATTCGATCTTGTACTAATCCGCGAATAATGGTTTCAAAAGGGTTTATTTGCTTTGGACTACGTATAAATAAATCAAGAAATCGCGCATTTACGGACTTTATTTCTACCGTGCAGGTAATGCCATCTTTGGTTGCCGTGCCAGAACCAAAACCGGTCATACTTTTCATGTGATATCCTCCTTAGCAGTTTTTATTATTGTACCACGAATTATACATTCCGTGTTTAAATACTAAGAATTATATGTACATTATGTTATACTAAACTATACTTCTAAATAAAATTGAAAGGAGTACTATGAATTTAGACGGACTTACCATGTCTGTTCTCGCTAAAGAATTAAACGAGCGTTTACAAACAGGTCAAATACAAAAATTATATCAAATAGATAAAACTACATTACTATTTAAAATTCGAGCCCTTAACGAAGATCAAAACTTGATTGTTACCGTTGGTGCAACCCCTGCAATGTATCTTAGCAAACCGCTACAGGATTTACCAAAAGAACCAAGTTCACTATGTATGTTTCTTCGCAAACATATTGAAGGTAGCCGCATTGTAAAGGTGGAACAAATTAATGGTGACCGAATCATGTGCATCCAAACGGATAAGCTTGAAATGGATGGGTCTATTACAAGTACATTTATCTATGTAGAATTAATGGGCAAATATTCAAACTGTATTTTTGTACAAGATGGAGTCATTTTAGAATCTTTAATTCACGTATCCCCTTTAATGAATCGTGAACGGTCTATTAGCCCTAAGCTTGACTATGAATTACCACCAAATGCTAATCGAGTAAGTTTAATGGACTTCGATTATGAAGAAATAAAAAATCTACTCACATCCTTTGGTAATGGTAATGTACAACAATCTATACGGGCTATCTTTAACGGTTTCGGTAAACCTTTATTAGATGAAGTATTATGGACTTCCAATCTAAATGGTGATGAATCTATAACTGATTTAAGTCCAGATCAAATAGATACATTGGCTAAATCATTATATGAGCTAAAATCAAAACTTCAAGACAGCCATGGCTTGCTTACTTTAATCAATGATAATAATAAAAAAGCTCACGCCACCTTTACGTTACACAATTACAAGGTACTAAAAGAATACAGTACGATTTCTGAAGCTCTAGAAGAATCGATTCACAATACAAAATCTATTCACACTGCTGATAAGGAACTAGAAAAGATTTTAACAGCAGCCATCAAAAAAGAAGAAATACGTCATCAAAAGATCAAAGATGAATTAGATGATACTAATAAAATGGATACCTATAAACTGTATGGTGATATCTTAATGATCAATGCTCACTTACAAGTACAGTATGAACCTTCTATTCAATTACCAAATCTTCTTTCTGAAGATGGAGAGTTATTAACAATCCCTCTAAAGCCAAATCTTACGATTGTAGAAAACGGTCAATGGTATTATAAGCTCTATACAAAATTAAAAAATCGTATGGTCAGCGGTGAATATCAACTGAATGCAAGTACTACAAAACTTGAATATCTCAAATCGATTTTATATAGTATTTCATTAGCCACTACCCGTGAAAGCTTAGAAGAAATTCGAAAAGAATGTATGGATGCGGGCATTATAAAGAAATCCAAAAAGCCACTATCATATAAGCTAGGGAAATCCAATTACATTCATTTAACCATTGATGAAGGCGAAATATTTATAGGTCGAAACAATCAACAAAACGAATATTTAACTCATCGATTTGCAAAACCAACCGATATTTGGTTCCATACACAAGATATTCAAGGTTCCCACCTCATATTAAGACTTAATGCAGAACCTGATGATATGATTTTATCTAAGGTTGCTCAATATGCAGCATATTTTAGTAAGGCTCGTGAAACTAGTAAGGTACCTGTAGACTACACATATATTAAAAATATCAAAAAACCACCTGGGTCTCCTCTTGGATTTGTTATTTTTAATACTCATCAAACAATGATTGTAGAGCCTAAAAAACCTGATAATTATACTGAATAAAAAAAGAAGCGAAGGAAATCCTTCGCTTCTTTTTTATTTATATTATTGGTTTTCTTCTGTACGTTGTTCAGTTTGTTTCAAACTTTCACGATTTTGACGTAAGCTTTCCAATGTTTTCTCTAAGTTGTTTTCCACATATTTAAGAACATCACCAGCATATTGAATAGAGCTAGATTTCAATTCTTCAGAGGATTGGTTAGCTGCATTGATAATTTGATTGGCTTGTTCTTGCGCTTGTTTAACAAGTTCGCTTTCAGCAGTTAATTTAGCAATGTAATCTTTTGCTTGATCAATTAAAGTTTCAGCTTGACGTTGAGCATCAGCTAATACTTTATCTTTATCAGCTACAATACGACGAGACTCTTCAAGTTCCAATGGTAAGGACTCTTGAATAGAATCAATAATACGCATAATTTCGTCTTCCTCAACCATACGTTTAGTAGTCATAGGAATACGGCTGCTAGATTCAATAAGAACCTCTAAATCTTCTAATAATTTTTCTGTTTTCATACAATTCACCCCTATTTATTATGGACCGTATTAAAGCGTTCTTCAAGTTTTTCCTTAACATCATCCGGAACTAACCCATCTAGCTTACCGCCAAATTTTGCAAGTTCACGAATACCTGTGGAGCTGACGAAAGAGTATTTATTATTAGTCATAATAAATACAGTTTCAATATCATCATCCAAATATTTTGCAAACAAAGCACGTTGAAATTCATATTCAAAGTCGCTTAACGCGCGCAAACCACGAATGATTATAGTAGCATTCTTAGATTTAACATATTCGTTAAGCAAACCGCCTGTACAATCAATCTCAACATTAGGAATATGTTTGACAGAATTTCGAATCATCTCAACCCGTTCTTCCATGGTAAACAAGGAATTTTTATTCGGATTAGAGCTAACAGCAATGATTAATTTATCAACTAATCGACTGCCGCGTTCAAAAATATCAACATGTCCATTTGTAACTGGGTCAAAACTACCCGGACACACACCTATACGCACAGGTTTAGCTCCTTTCAGCTGTGTTTACAAAATAGGAAACCATCGTATAACCAAATTTCTGTTCTTTTATACATTCCCATGATTCAGGCAAGGTAAATGCCTCGTCCTTATGGTGTTCTAATAGTAAAACACCGTCAGGCTTTAATAAATCATAGGTCACAACCAAATCTATGGTGTCTTGTATAAATCCATTTTCATATGGTGGATCAGAAAAAATATAATCGAACTGTTGTCCCATTATATAGTTTTTTAATTGTGAAAGTTTCCTCGGAATGATTTCTAACCGATCTTCCACATGACAGTGTTTTGCATTCTCTAAAATCAATTTTCCTGTTTTAAAGTCTACCGCTACTGCATGTGCTGCACCACGACTTAAGGCTTCAATAGCTACTGCACCTGTACCAGAAAATATATCTAATACATGAGTACCAAATATACCTCTATTAGATAATACATTAAACACACTTTCACGAACTCGATCAAGTGTAGGTCTAGTATCTACCCCTTTAGGTGCTTTTATAGTATGTCCCTTTGCAGTTCCGCCAATAATTCGCATACAACCCTCACAAGATTATACTCATTAATTATAGTATATAAATAACCAAATTAAAAGTATCTTTTATTTATGATACTTCAATTTTAATATCTCGTCCCATCAATTCAGCTAATGCCAAAGCTGGAGATTTTTCTTCATATAAAACTTCATATAAAGCCTTAGTTATAGGCATTTCAATATGATGTTCACAAGCCATTTTATAAACAATGTCCGTAGCAAAGAAGCCTTCTACAACCATATTCGTATGATTAATGATATAGTCCATTGTTTTTCCATCTGCTAATTGTTGACCAGCGGCTCTATTACGACCATGAGGACTCATACAAGTGGCAATCAAATCCCCCATACCAGCAAGACCAGCATAGGTTTCCTTTTGTGCGCCCAAGGCTACACCAAAACGAGTCATCTCATGTAAACCACGTGTTAAGAGTAAGGCTTTACAATTATCACCTAACTTCAAGCCGTCAACGATCCCTGCGGCAAGAGCAATAATATTCTTCGTAGCCCCAGCTAATTCAACACCAGTAATATCGGTATTTGCATAAATCCTAAAGTTTTGACTACATAATGTTTTCTGTAACATAGTGGCCACTTCAAGATTTTCTGTACTCAATACAGAGGCAGCAGGCAAATCACGACCAATTTCTTCAGCATGATTTGGACCAGATAAAACTGCAAGATGACATCCTACAGGACCTAGTACCTCTCGCATAACTGTAGTCAATAACTTGCCAGTAGTACGTTCTACACCTTTTGAGCAAAGTATATAGGATTGTTCTTTATGCGCATATGGTTTAAGAGACTCTAAGCTAGTGCGTACATGTACAGACGGTGTAACCATTAAAACGATATCAGCCGCTTTGATACAAGTAGCAAGATCTGAGCTATATAGTAATTCCTTTGGTAATGTTACCCCTGGTAAGTACTCTTTATTCTCTAAATCTTCTGCTAATTGTGTAGCAAATTCTGGGCGTCGACAATATAAAGTTGTAGTATTTCCAGCTAATACGGATTTAATAGCAAGAGCAGTACCCCAGCTACCAGAGCCGACAACAACAACATTCATAGATTAATCCTTTTTGATACGTTCTACTTTTAACTCATTACCTGCAAGTAAACGTTTAATATTATCCCAATGTCGAACAATAACAAATAAAGCTGCTAAAGCGCCAAAGCCTACGAACCAATAAGATTCTCCTGTAAAATACATCAAAATTGGTACTAAAGCTGCCGCTATAATAGATCCTAGTGATACGAGTTTAGTAAAATAGACTATTACGCCCCATACCAAAAAGGCAATCAAAGCCACTAATGGTGATAAAGCAATTAGAACTCCTAGTCCTGTAGCTACCCCACGACCACCTTTAAAGCCTAAGAAAATAGACCAGTTATGACCCATCATAGCTAGGATACCACCTAAGATCATATACATAGGTCCATAAGAGGATAACAATCCAACCCCAGCTGCCCCTTTTAAAGCATCACAGAGAAATACTGGTAATGCAGCTTTGAGACCTATAACACGATACGTATTAGTAGCACCAATATTTTTAGAACCGTATTGACGTACATCCGTATTAAAGAAGGTCTTACCAATAATCAGACCACTAGGAATTGAACCAATAACGTATGCCAACACGGCATATACAACAATCATAATATCCATTAGTCTTCATCATCCCGTTTCTTACCACGCAATACTAAACGAATTGGTGTTCCTTCAAAACCGAAGGACTCTCGTAATCTATTTTCTAAGAAACGCATATATGAGAAGTGAATTAATTCTGGTTCATTAACAAACAAAATAAATGTAGGTGGTTTAACACTAGCTTGCGTCATATAGTAAATTTTTGGAATTCTACCATTACGAGAAGGTACAGGATTTACTGTTTGAGCATCTTGTAATAATTGATTCAATGTACCTGTAGACACGCGACGATATTGTTGTTCAGATACAAACTTAAGCATATCTGCTAAACGGTGTATACGTTGTTTTGTAAGTGCAGAAGCAAATAGAATTGGAGCAAATTGCAAGAAACCTAATTCATCATAAATATCTTCAGTAAAGCGCAATGTTGTTTTGTCATCTTTTTCAATAAGATCCCATTTATTAACAACAATAATTACACCCTTGCCGGCTTCATAAGCATAACCAGCAATTTTCTTATCTTGTTCTGTAACTCCATCTTGAGCATCAAGAACAAGAACGACGATATCTGAACGGTCTACAGAGCGCAAGGAACGAACAATACTATATCGTTCAACAGCTTCTTCGATTTTAGACTTACGACGCATGCCTGCTGTATCGATAAGAACAAACTTTTGATCGCCATGAGTCCAATATGTATCGATAGAGTCACGTGTTGTGCCCGCTACATCTGATACAATTACACGGTCTTGACCCAATAAAGCATTAGTTAAAGAAGATTTGCCTACATTAGGACGACCAATAACTGCGACATGAATAGTATCTTCGTCATCAACATTTGTCCCAACTGGAGGGAAATGTTTAACCGTATCATCTAGTAAGTCACCTAAATTCATTAGATTTTTGGCGGAAATACCGATAGGATCACCTAAGCCAAGATTGTAGAATTCATAAATATTAGGTTCCTGATTAACACTGTCGATTTTATTAACAACTAATACTACAGGTTTACCGCTAGCTCGTAAGATATTAGCAACCTCTTCATCAGCAGGTACAATACCTTGTTTGCCATCTACAACAAATAAAATTACATCTGCCTCTTCAATAGCCAATTCAGCTTGTAATCGCATCATCTTAGGAATAACATGACTATTATCTGTAATAAATTCAATACCGCCAGTATCGATCATTGTAAATTCACGATTTAACCACTCTGCGTCAAAGTAAATACGATCCCGTGTTACACCAGGGATATCTTCAACGATAGAGATCCGTTTATTAACAATGGCATTAAAAAGTGTAGATTTCCCTACATTTGGACGACCTACAACGGCCACTAATGGTTTTGCCATGGTTTCACCTCATTATCTAATCTAATATATTACTATATTTTATCATATTCTACGTATAGTACGCAAAAAGGCTAACCAAGGAAACCTTGGTTAGCCTTTATATTAGACAATGAATTATTCAGCGTCTTCTGCAGTTTCTTTTGCTTCCATCAATTCAGTTAAAGCCAAGCCCAATTTCTTTTCATCTTTGTTAAGAGAAATGATTTTAACTTCAACTTCTTGACCGCGGTTTAAGTAATCTTCAACTTTCGCATTACGTTGTTTTGTAATTTGAGAAATGTGAAGTAAACCTTGGATGTCGTCGTTAACAGCTACGAATGCACCGTAAGCTACCAAACGAACAACTTTACCGTTGATAACATCGCCAACGTGCAATGTTTCTTCAGCTACGTCCCATGGGCTCTTAGATAAAGCTTTTAAGGACAAGGATAATTTGTTGCTTTCAGCGTCGAAGGATTGTAATTTAACTTCGATTTCTTGACCAACGGAAAGAACATCTTCCACTTTTTTGATTTTTTGCCAAGAAATGTCGGAAATGTGAAGTAAACCTTCAATACCCCCGATATCTACGAAAGCACCATAAGGCATGATTTTACGAACGATACCTTTATAGTTTTCGCCAACGTTGATGTTTTTCAATGCTTCAGCTAATTTAGCTTGACGTTCTACTTCCAATACTGCACGACGGGAAAGAACCAAACGGTTTTTCTTTTCGTCGATTTCAAGTACTTTAGCTTCGAATTCTGTACCAACCAAGTTGTCCAAGGATTTCACGAAATGAACATCACCTTGGGACAATGGAATGAAACCACGAAGGGATTTAACTGTTACTACTAAACCTGCTGGGATAGCATCAATACCTTTACATACGATAGCTTCATCTTTTTCTTGTGCTTCGATAACATATTGCCAATCTTCATCTTTAGCCAAGCGAGTCATGGAAAGATAAATAGGATTATCTTCTTTGATGTGGTTCATGATAACTGCTTTAATTTCATCACCATTTTTCAACACATCTTTGGCAGATTCTGGTGCTGGATAAGAAATTTCAGTTCTGTTCAAAATGGCTTCAGTTTTGTAGCCAAAAGATACATATGCGCGTTCATCTTCAACTTGAACTACTGTACCTTCTACAACGTTCCCTTTCTTAAATTCTTCTTGACCTTCTGCTGCTAATAATTCTGCAAAATCTTTCATTGTCTCAATGACCTCCTTAATAATCCAGTCGGGAGTCGATGCTCCTGCTGTAACTCCTACCGTCTGTACTCGGTTAAACCATTCCAGTTGTAATTCAGTAGAAGTTTCAATGTGATATGTTGTACATCCAACGTCACGACAAACCTCTGCCAATCGGTTTGTATTGCCGCTGTTCTTACCGCCTATCACTATCATAAGATCTACATTACGTGCTAAGTCAACGGCAGAGTTCTGTCGTTCTTGCGTTGCATTGCATATCGTTTTGAAAATCTTAAGATTCTTAGATTTTTTCTCTAATATCTCTATTATACTGTTAAATTTGAATTGTGAAAAGGTTGTTTGTACAACAACGCCCATTTTTTCCACAATTTGTAGTTTTTCGGCGGATTCTTCATCTTCGATGATTATTCCTTTGTTATTTGCCCATAAATTGATACTTTTGACCTCAGGATGGTTTTTTTCGCCTAAAATCACCAATGTCATACCATCTTCAATGACAGACTTAGCATCTTGTTGTGCTTTTTTTACATGAGGACATGTAGCATCTAAAATATGTAAGCCCTTTTCTTCGGCTTCAGCATAAATAGCAGGACCTACCCCATGAGATCTAATAATCATAGTTCCTTCATCGATATCAGCGACCTCTTGAATGGGGCTTACACCTTTATTTTCTAAGCGCCCTACAACTTGAGGATTGTGAATGATAGGTCCTAATGTATAACTTTTACCTTCGCTATTGGCAGCTTCATCAGCCATTTCAACAGCTCGTTTTACGCCATAGCAAAAGCCGTGGTTTTCAGCCAAAATTATTTCCATAAAGTCTCCTCTATACGATTTTCATGATAAGAATCTATCATGCGTTGGATTTCACCTTTCACACGATCATTAACTTCTTTTATTGCTTCCGGTGTAGGCTTTGCTTTACTTACAGGAACTTGTTTACCAATAATACATGCGACTTGATTTTTCTTCATATTATGAGATCCAATAATGGCAACTGGTGTAATGCCAATACCTGTACGCAACGCAATGGATGCGGCTCCGTCATGGAATCTACCAAGTTTTCCACTCTTTTGTCGATTCCCCTCGGCAAAAATCCCTAGCACCTTATTATCTTTCAATAAACCTAATGCATGACGAATAGCCACCTTATCAATAGCTCCACGGTTTAGAGGAAACGCACCAAGCCAAGTACAGAAAAATCGAGAAATAGGATTTACAAATAACTCCTGCTTTGCCATAAAGTGCACATGTCTTGGTAATGCATACCCACAAATAGGTGGATCATTATTACTCAAATGATTTGGTACAACAATAACGGGACCTTCCATAGGGAAATTATCACGACCGTATACCTTTAATCCATATCCGACTTTATAACTCAACCAAAAGGCAGTACGCCAAAGCCATGTAGAAAATTTATTCATCTTAGATTCGCTCCTGTACTAGATGCAATATATGTTCCACTGTTTCATCAAAAGTCATATTACTAGAATCCACAACAATGGCATCCTCAACACATACAAGTGGAGATTCATCACGATTTTTATCCATTTCATCGCGACTTTCTACGTTCTTTTTAATGTCTTCTAATGGTTGTTCATTAGAAGTACCTTGAACTTCAAGCCATCTACGCTTAGCTCGTGCATCTACAGAAGCAGTTAAATATATTTTCAATTCTGCATTCGGTAATACAACAGAACCTATATCACGACCATCTAAAATAACACCACCAATAGCTGCCATTGCTTGTTGACGTTCAACTAAGTATTCACGTACCCCTTTATAAGAAGCAATGGTTGATACATTTTCATTGATTTGTTGTTGTCGAATTAAATCAGTTACATCCTGACCTTTTACATACACTTTACAAGCACTTGCCGTAGGCTCTAGTGTTAAATCTAATGAAGGGAGTAAAGCCTCAACCTCCTTTTGATTGTTAACATCTACATGACTATCAAGGACAGCCCATGTAACGCCTCGATACATAGCACCTGTATCAATATATAAATAACCTAATTCATTAGCCACTACCTTTGAAATACTACTTTTACCAGCCCCTGCAGGACCATCAATAGCAATGGCAATTTTTTTAGTATTCATAATAACCTCTATTCTTCATCACCATGTACAGCATGCATAGCCGCTACATAACCAGTAGAAAACGCAGCTTGTAAATTATAGCCGCCCGTAAAGGCATCAATATCCAGAACCTCACCAGCACCATATAAGCCTTTTACCAATTTAGACTCCATGGTTTTTGGACTAAATTCTTTTAACGAGATTCCCCCTGCTGTAACAATGGCTTCTGCCACCGGACGTAACTCCTTAACAGTTAATGTCATATGCTGTAACACATGACATAAGCGCAAACGTTCTTCTTTTGTGATTTGATTAATTGGTTTACTTGGATCTAATTCAGCAAGCTTTATAATAATAGGAATAAGATTTACCGGCAGTAAATCCTTCATTCCATTAGCCAATTGTTTCTTAGAATATAAATCAAAATCTTTTTGTAATCGCTTATCTAATACTTCTGCAGTTAATGCAGGCTTAAGATTTATTTCAATAGTAATTTGAGGATTTTTCTTACGCAATAATTTGCCTACCGTATGACTTAACGACAAGATGGTAGGACCTGTAAGGCCGAAATGGGTGAACATCATTTCCCCGAATTGCTTGGCCTGTACCTTATTTTTAGAAATAACGGATACCTCAACATTACGAAGGCTAAGCCCCATAATATCCTTCACCCATGATTCCTCAGTTACAATTGGCACCAACGATGGTCTAATATCCGTAATGGTATGCCCTATTTTCTTAGCTAAAGTATATCCATCACCAGTCGAACCTGTTAACGGATAAGAAGCACCCCCAGTACAGATGATAGCAGCATCACAAGCATATTGTTCTTTATCTGTTGTAACACCCACTACTCGATCATCTTTTACAGTAATAGATGTAACAGGTTCATTTAAATGAACTTGAACATTATACTTTTTCAAGATTTTCATGAATGTATTGCGTACTTCTAGAGCGGAATCAGATTCAGGGAATACGCGACCACCACGTTCTACCTTAGTTTTCAAACCCCAACTATGTAATAGATCAAGCAAGTCTTCATTACTAAAGCGTTCATAAGCACCGTAGAGGAACTTGCCATTACCTGGTGTATTTTTAATGAACTCGGTCATATCTGCATTATTTGTAATATTACATCGACCTTTACCGGTAATCCCCATCTTCTTACCAACCATATTCATTTTTTCAAGTAATATGACACGAGCACCTTCACGACCTGCTATAACTGCCGCCATAAGACCTGCCGCACCACCACCAATGACTATGATTTGTTTCATTTCTTATCAGTCCCCAACGCTTTAAGTGCTTTAACCTCTCTAATAGTAAGTTGACGAGAAGCACCACGTTTTACACCGCCCAATGTGAGACCTGCATAAGCAATACGTTTTAAGTTATGAATGCGATACCCAAAGTGTTCAAACATACGACGAACTTGGCGATTACGACCTTCATGAATTGTAATCTCTACTTCATGAACACCGTTATGATCGTCAAAACCTAAGTCTACAATTGTAGCAGGTGCTGTCATTCCGTCTTCAAGTTTAACGCCATTGGCAATGACTTGTAAATCTTCATCACGAACGCGACCTTTAATGCGCACTTCATAGGTTTTTTCTACACCTTTAGATGGATGTGTTAAGTTTTGTGCTAACTCACCATCATTGGTAAGTAATAATAAACCTTCCGTATATAAATCGAGACGACCAATAGGATAAATGCGTTTAGATTCATTTTTAATATAATCTAAAACAGTTTCTCGACCTTGAGGGTCAGATACAGATGTAATGACGCCCTTCGGCTTATTTAATAAATAATATACAGGCTTTTCTTGCGCCAATAATTGACCATTAACCTTAACCTTATCTTTTTGAGGGTCAATTTTAACGCCCAGCTCAGTTACCTTGCGGCCATTAACCTGAACTTTCCCCTCTGTAATTAATTCTTCTGCCTTACGTCGTGATGCAACACCACAACTAGCAATAAATTTTTGTAATCGTTCCATATTATCCTTCTGTTTCCGAAACTTCTTGATGTAAAGCTTCAATAGATTCTACACCAGCACTTCTTAAAAACTCGTCAGTTGTGCCATAAAGAATAGGTCTTCCTACAGTGTCTTTATGACCTAGCTCAGCAATAAGAGATCGAGTGAGTAATTGTTTAATAATCTTATCGCTATTTACACCGCGGATTTCTTCAATTTCAGCTTTAGTTATAGGTTGTTTATAGGCTATAACAGCTAATGTTTCCATCGCTGCATTAGATAATTTATCTTCTCGCTTACGTATATGACCTACATAATCAGCGCTTTCCATAGCGCTAACTAACTCAACACCAGCCCCTGATACTCGTAGTCGAATACCTCGATTTTGGTCTTCAAGATCACGTTGTAATGTTTCTATATAGTCCTGTACTTCCTCTGTTGAAAGTCCAAATACTTCTCCAAGCATATCTATTGATATAGGCTTTGCCGATGAAAACAATACGGCCTCTAAATGCATTGTTGGTAAGCTCATATAGCCCCCTTTCTATACGGTACCTTCTAAGGCTGCAGTGAATACAATATCATCCTCTTCATAGCGCATTTCCATGATTTGTTGTTTCAACAATTCTAAAACAGCCATAAAGATCGTTACCATACCACTTTTTGTTTCAATTGCTGCTAATAACTCTCTAAAATGTAAACTTTCACCACGACGTATACGACTAGATAAAGACAGAATCATATCTTCTAAGCTATAACTGTCTTTTTCAACCTTTACTTCACGAATAGGTTCTTCTTCAGGTAATTCCTTAGCTCGCTTTAAGGTTTGATAAAAAATCTCGTATAATTGGGAAAGCTCTAAATTATATACATTATCTAATCCAAGTACGCTTGTTTCTTCAGGTCTACTAAATATATTGGCAGAAATAGCTGTACGCTCCATTAATAGCGCTGTAAAATCCTTGATTTTCTTAAACTCTACTAATTTTGCTACTAATTCATCACGTGGATCCTCAGCTTCATCTGGTTCAGGTTCAGCTTTAGGCAGTAACATACGCGATTTAATCTGCAATAAGGTAGATGCCATTACAAGAAACTCACTACTATAATGAATATCAAAGTGATTCCAATTATCTAAATATTCCAAGTATTGACTCGTAATTTCAACGATAGGAATATCGGTGATTTCTATTTTATGTTTTTCAATGAGATGTAAAAGCAGGTCTAAAGGACCTTCAAAAACATCTAACTTATAATTATAATCTCCCATAAACCCCAATCCTTAGAAAATATACTTTAACTATATAATTATAAAGCATTTATAGTAGTACTTTCAAATAATTGTTTTTTTTACAGTCATCTGCTATCTTTATTATAGTAATTATTATATATTATAAAAAATTTTATTGTGTATTCCTTTAAGAGGGGATTTATTATGTCATCTAGTTTAAAGCAAATTGGGAGAAACCCCATTTTCCGCTTTGGTATCATTGGTATTGTTTTATATATAGCTCTATTTTTCATCTATGAACCTATTACATTAGGACTAGATGTTGAAGATATAACGATTTTAGCAGTACCAACAATCGTAGGTACTTTTTTATTTCAATACTTTATGGGTTGTACCGTTTTTCATAGACCATTTTTAGGATATGGTTTAGTCGGTATTCTTTGGGCTCTTACATTCCCACTCCTTTTCCACTGGTCTTATGTTAAGCCTTTATATTTCTATGAATTCGCTAATGACTTCTTATTTGGCCTACTCATTTTTATGGGCTTATCTGGAATTCAATTCTTACTAAACCAGACGAATCGTCTTCATAAAACCACATCATTAATCATGGCAATCATTACCATGATATTAAGTCTTATTCCATTCTTACAAATTGGATACTACTTAACTACCTGGCATTGTTTAACGCCAGCAAGCTTACTAGCAGTATATATGACAAACCCTGAAGAAGCCTTTGGTTTCTTAAAAAATGCAGCCGGTATTCCTGGTCTTATCGCTGTTGGTATAGGTCTAGTAGCTTGGACGTATCTACTTTACTGGTCTAATCTAGGAATGAAAGCCGTAGTAAACTTAAATACTACACGACCTATGCGCTCTACATTGCTCATTGCGTCTATTGTCGCATTCTTAGTATATGTACCATTCTTCTTATTCCCTAAAACATGTATTGTAGCAAACTGGATTGCAGCTGGCGATTATGTAAAACAGATGCAACAATATAATGATAACCATCATTTAGTTTTCGATTCCTTTAATTTAGATACAAAGGAAACCTCTGCTAACAAAACACCTGGTACGATCATATTGGTAATTGGTGAGTCTAGTTCTCGTGATTATATGAAGGTTTATAATCCAAACTTCCCTTATGACGATACACCATGGCAAGGTAATATGCGCTCTAATAACAAAGATTTTGTGTTCTTTGATAACGCATACTCATCCTATGTACAAACAGTACCAACTCTAGAACGCGCTCTATCCGAACGCAATCAATATGATGATAAACCATTCCTTGATTCAGCAAACATCTTAGACGTAGCTAAAAAGGCTGGTTATACTACTTCTTGGTTTAGTAACCAAGGTGTATTTGGTGAATACGATACAGCCATTTCTCTAATGGCCAAAACGGCAGATACTACAAAATGGTCTCACGAATCATATGCATTCTCTGACCGCTATGATGAATCTTTATTGCCTTTATTACAATCTGTAGATCCAACGAAAAATAACTTTATCGTTATTCATATCATGGGTAGTCATATTTATTACAATGACCGTTACCCTCATGAGTTTAGTAAATGGAAACAAGGCCCGTATCCAGATGGCCAAGAAGCATATGCTAATAGCCAACTTTATACTGATTGGTTATTACAACAAATCTATACGTATGGTAAGGAAAAATTAAACTTACAAGCTATGGTCTATTTCTCTGACCACGGTGAAAGTTTAGATAAATCTCATAACCCAGATACATTTGACTTTGTTATGACTCACATTCCATTCTGGATTTATTTATCCCCTCAATATCGTGCAGCGTATCCTCAAACTGCAGAGGAACTTACTAAGCATGAACATCAATACTTTACAAATGATTTACTATATGACACATTAATCGGTCTCATGCATGCACCTAACCAACGCTATGATGCAACACGAGACTTCAGTAATGGTAAGTATCGATTTAATTTACATAACCTTACTACCTTACTGGGGGAACAACCATTAACTAACGATCCTGTAAATGCAGGTAAATAATCTAGACTATTTCTTGAACTGAGTTAATCATATTAATCTGTTATCAGTAAAGCATATAATTATGTAATGATAGCCAGTTAAGGTTATAGTAAAGAAAAAACAAAAAAGAGATGAGTTAAAACTCATCTCTTTTTTTGTTCTATTAATAAATCAATATCATCTTCTGTATACACTTCAATATTATTCTTTAATAGAGCCTCTACAGTGCATCCATGACCATCCCGTAGGGTTTTACTAAAGGTACCATCATAAATGCGCTTATAGCCGCAACTAGGGCTTTTTGCTTTCATTAGAGCCCGATTACACTCATTTTGAAAAGCTATATCTAATGTATTCTGAGCGCCTATAAGGAATTCTTTAGTTACATCAGTCCCATTAGCTGTACATATACGTTCTCCTTGTCGTTCTGCAGGATCACGCGGTGTACTAAGTCCACCTAATACTTCTGGACATACAGGTACTAAATCAAACATTTCTTTTAACAATGGTAATTTCGCTATATAATTATCTTTTCCATCATAACGACATGATACGCCGCATAGACATTCACTAATTAGCAATTTAGGTTTCGTATTCATAGTATTATTTAATATGTAGTATTAAAACTTAATTTACATAAGAAAAAAAGACTAACCGAAGTTAGTCTTAATTGGTGCCGAGGACCGGAATCGAACCGGTACGGTTGTTTCCAACCGACGGATTTTAAGTCCGTTGCGTCTGCCTGTTCCGCCACCCCGGCATGGGTAACGTTTGTGGAGGCGGCACCCAGAATCGAACTGGGGAATAAAGGTTTTGCAGACCTCTGCCTTACCGCTTGGCTATGCCGCCATATAAAGTTGGAGCGGGAAACGAGATTCGAACTCGCGACCCCCGCCTTGGCAAGGCGGTGCTCTACCGCTGAGCTATTCCCGCATGTACATGGTGCCTCAGGACAGAATCGAACTGTCGACACACGGATTTTCAGTCCGTTGCTCTACCAACTGAGCTACCGAGGCATGAATGGCGACCCCGATCAGATTTGAACTGACGATCTTCGCCGTGACAGGGCGACATGTTAACCGCTACACCACGGGGCCGTATCCAAAGTACTTGCTTAGTATATCGGTTATCAGGACTTTTGTCAACACTATCCTACAATATTTTTGATGAATTCTTCTTCATCTTTTAATGTTGTGGATTCTTTATGTCCTGGGTCGATTATTAAATCCTTAGACAAAGTTAATATATACTTCAAACTATTAATCAAATCTTCTGGATTACTATTATAATTGTCAGTATTCCCTACATTTTGTTTGAATACAGTATCCCCTGAAAATAGATGTCCTTCAATTTCAAAACAAACAGAACCAGCACTATGCCCAGGTGTGTGATGGACAATAACTTCAAAGGGTCCTAATTGTAGTTTACCTATTACTAAATCGTTACAATTAGTATACATTTTCTTCTTGTAAACACTTGGTCTGCGACGAATTAATTGTAACAATTCTTGATCTAAAGGATGTAAATAAGCAGGAATATTATAATGCTCACATACCTCATCAAGAGCTGACACATGGTCACAATGACCATGTGTTAATAGAACTGCTATTGGTTCAGAATCCCCTACCATTTCAATGATATGCTTACTATGAAATCCAGGATCAATTATTAAAGATTTACCCTCTTTAACAAGTACGTAGCAATTCGCTTTATAAAGCCCTAGAGGGCGTTTTATAATATTCATATTATTCGCCCCCTATAAAATACGATACCGCTTGGAAGATTGTTTTTTTATAAAATACCCTTCCCAGAATTGAGGATGAAGCATAACAAGAATGGTAAATAATTCTAAACGCCCCAATATCATATCAACAATAGCTATACATTTTGCTGAGTCAGGCATAGCACCAAAGGAATCAGTGGGACCGAATCCACCAAAACCAAGGCCAACATTACTTAAGAATGCTGTTATCACTTGCATAGAATCATATGTGGATAAACCAGTGCAAGTCATCAAAAAGACAGAAACAACATAAATCATTAAGTATAAAAATAAAAATTGTTGTGTCATTTGAATCCACTTGGTAGGCATTGGTTTACCATTGATGCGTACAACTTGAACCATATCTGGATGAATCGATTTACGCAGATAAATGATACTACTTTTAATTAAAATAATGAGACGTATAATTTTAACGCCCCCTGTGGTAGAACCACTACAACCACCAAAAAATGATGAAATAAAGAGCATCATCTGAGCTGCAGCAGGCCATAAATCATAATCGCTAACAGCAAATCCACTACCAGTTTGAATCGATACAAGATTGAAGGACGCATCCCTAATAATTTGTATTGGATCATTTATAGTAGATTGTAAGGCTAATGATAATCCAATAATTATAATGCCTATTAGAATTACAAGCCAATACATGCGTGTTTCAAAATCATCAATTAAAATACGAATCCCTTTATGAAGAGCATTATAGTATACAGAAAAATTTCCGCCTGCTAATATCATAAAGAATATAAATACAAAGCAAATATAGTTATTCTGCTCATAAACAAACGTACCAGCTGATGTAGGTGTAAAACCACCTGTAGATATAATAGAAAATGCATAATTAAGTGCATCAAATGGTTCGATTCCACCCGCCCATAGCATGAGGAAACAAACTCCAGTGAACACAATATATAACCGCCAAAGTTTTGTAGCCATTGATTGAATACGAGGCATAACTACACCTGGTTTTGGTACCGAAGCTTCTGCATTAAACATATGA
The DNA here is from genome assembly GCF_900545205.1 of uncultured Veillonella sp. Classification (GTDB taxonomy): domain Bacteria; phylum Bacillota; class Negativicutes; order Veillonellales; family Veillonellaceae; genus Veillonella. The sequence continues at coordinate 21,330 of NZ_UQYC01000030.1, forward strand.
GCTGCGTCAGCACCAAGATTTTTCAAGAAGGATAAAATAAGGACGATAATCCCCATCCCACCAATCCAGTGCATAAGTCCACGCCATAATACAAATGTATTCGGTAAATCATCTACACTATTAATAATAGTAGCACCAGTTGCAGTAATCCCAGATGTAGCTTCAAACAGCGCATCAAACACATTGACTAAAATACCACTACCAAGAAATGGTAAGGAGCCTAAGATAACGGTTAATATCCATGTAGCTGATACTACTAAATACCCATCGCGAAGACTAAAGCTTTGACTTTCTTTGCCATAATAAGATAAAAGTCCACCTAAGCCGAATGAAATACCGGTGGTAATCAAAAATGACCAATATGCAGTTTCAAATACGACACCATATATAAAGGGTATCAATGTAAAAATCCCAAATATATATAATAGCCGCCCCACTAAGGACATGACAATTTGAATGCGCATAGTCCCTCCAAACTA
>NZ_UQYC01000031.1 GCF_900545205.1 uncultured Veillonella sp.
GAATGCTTCCTGCCATCGATAAAGCAGAAGTAAAACGATACGCAGGACTTCGTCATGCAGAGGATTTTCCTCAAAATTATGTAGACGAAGCATGTAAAGAAATCCAGTTATTAGCTACACCAAAAGGTGTATATCAAGAATACGATTATGATGCTGAAACAAAGACAATTTTGAGCAATCCACCGCTTAAAATTGAAGGTTCCATCATTGAAAAACATCTAGAAAAGTCTACAAAGGTCTATGTATTAGGCGTAACAGTAGGCGAAGATGTAGAGATTCGCAGTGAACAGTTATTCAAACAAGGTAACTATACTGTAGGTTTATTACTTGATGCAGCAGCTACAACAGCAGTAGAACAAGTAGCAGATCAAGTAAATGAAGTTATCAATACAATTGCTAAAAAGCAAGGCTATAAACCAACATGGCGCTTTAGCCCTGGCTATGGTAACTGGCCATTAGAAATTCAGCCACAACTAGCTAAAATTATCAAAACAGAGATGATTGGCTTACAAGTAACAGAGAATTATTTATTGTTTCCACGTAAGTCTGTAACAGCTATCATCGGTTTGATGCCAGCTAACGAAGACATCAAAACTAAACGCGGTTGCACATCTTGTTCCCAAAAGGATTGTGCATCTCGTAAATTACCAGAAAAGGCGTCTGTAACGTCTAATAACGAAGGCGAAGAGGGTTGTAACAAAACAACAGCTGAAGCCTCTGGTATCGCTATGAAAGGCCAACCAACAGAATAATGTTTCACGTGAAACATTGTAACATTTAGGATGATAAAGGAAGATGTTTATGTATATATTTGACGGTGCTATGGGCACAATGCTTCAAGCTGCAGGCTTAGAAGAGGGCTATTGTCCAGAATTATTTAACGTAGAAAAACCAGAAGTAGTAAAGAATATTCACGCCCAATACTTACAACATGGCAGTGATGTTATCACTACAAATACATTCGGTGCTTGTGGTCTTAAATTAGAAGATTACGACTTACAAGATTGTGTAAGAGAAATAAATATTGCCGCTGTAAAGGTAGCAAAAGATGCTATTGCAGAGTTTAAACCATCTGCTCGTGTAGCGGGTTCTATGGGTCCTACAGGTCGTTTCTTACAACCATTGGGCAACATGAGCTTTGACTCTATTTATGACACATACCGCGAACAAGCTGAAGCATTGATTGAAGGTGGTGTAGATTTCATTATTATTGAAACTATCATCGACGTACAAGAAATGCGCGCCGCTTTATTAGCATCTCTTGATGCTCGTGAAGCAGCAGGAAAGACAAAAGAAGATGTACAAATCATCTGTCAATTTTCTTTCAGTGAAGACGGTCGTACTATTACAGGTACACCACCAGCAGTTGCAACTACTATCGTAGAGGCTATGGGTGCTGATATTATCGGTATTAACTGTTCCCTTGGACCTGAACAAATCACACCTCTTATTGAGGAAATTGCAAGCGTAACAAACTTGCCAATTATCTGCCAACCAAATGCAGGTATGCCTCAATTAATTAATAAACAAACTGTATTCCCACTTACAGCAGAAGAAATGGGTCCATTGATGCTTCCAATCGTAGATGCAGGTGCCAGCTATGTAGGCGGCTGCTGTGGTACGACACCAGCTCATATTCAAGCTATTTCTGATGCTGTGAAAGCACATACACCTAAAGAACGTGCTCACGTAAAACCTAAAACAATCATTACGAGCCGTACTAAATTGTTAGAATTAGGTCACAATACAAAACCTCTTATCATTGGCGAACGTATCAACCCTACAGGCCGTAAAGTTCTTGCTCAAGAGTTACGCGATGGCTCTTTCATCCGCGTAAAACGCGATGCTTTGGACCAAGTAGAAGCAGGTGCAGACATCCTCGACGTAAACATGGGCGTAGCTGGTATGGACCAAACTCCATTAATGGAACGTGCTATCTTCGAATTATCCATGCTCGTTGAAACTCCATTGTCCATCGACACATTGGATCCAGCAGCTATGGAAGTAGCTCTTAAAAACTACCCAGGTCGCGCTCTTATCAACTCCGTAAATGGGGAAGAGGAATCCATCACTCACGTTATGCCTTTGGCTAAACGCTATGGTGCAGCTTTACTTTGCTTGCCAATCTGCAGTGGTGATTTGCCTGAAAAAGCAGAGGACCGTGTTGCTTTAGCTGAAAGCATTGTAAATCGCGCTTACGGTTATGGTCTTCAACCACATGACTTATTACTTGACCCATTGGTATTAACACTTGCCAGCGGTGAAGATAGTGCACGCCAAACATTGCGTACATTACAGTTATATAAAGAGAAATTTGGCTTCCCAACAGTAATGGGCTTGTCCAATATTTCCTTCGGTATGCCACAACGTCCTTACTTGAACGGCCAATTCTTAACAATGGCTCTTGCTTGTGGCTTAACAACACCAATTATGAACCCATTAAATTATCCAGCTAAAAAAGCGTTCGTATCTAGTACAACACTATTAGGCTGGGACCCAGGTTCTGCAGAGTTTATCAAAGAATACGGCTACGAAGACGAAACAAGTGCTCCTGGTAACGCTGCTCCAAAAGGTCCTGAAAAGAAATCCTTCGACAGCAATGATCCTTTAGCTAATATCCGTGCTTGCGTAGAACAAGGCGAAAAAGAAGCTATTGTTGACCTTGTGAAAAAAGCGTTAGCTGACGGCATGGACCCATTAGATATTACGAAAAAAGGCTTATCTGAAGCGATGAACGTAGTAGGGGATAAGTTCGGCTCTGGTAAATTATTCTTACCACAAGTAATGCTCGCTGCTGAAACAATGCAAGCTGCTTTCAACACAATTAAAGAAATCATTCCTGCTAGTGAAAGCTTAGATAAAGGTACAGTCGTTGTGGCTACTGTTAAAGGCGATATCCACGATTTAGGTAAAAACATCGTAGCAGCCTTGCTTGAAAACAATGGTTACAAAATCGTTGACCTCGGCAAGGACGTTGATCCAGAAGTTATCGTTCAAGCAATTAAAGACAACAAGGCGGCTCTCGTTGGTATTTGTTCCTTGATGACTACAACAATGCCTCAAATCGACAATACTATCGCTGCTATCCGCGCTGCAGGCCTTAAAACTAAGGTCATGGTTGGTGGTGCCGTAGTATCTCAAGACTACGCAGACCAAGCGGGCGCAGACATCTATGCTAAAGACGGTATCGCTGCCGTTAACCACGCAAACGATTACTTTGAAACATTAGAAAAATAATTTCTAATTTACATGACACAAAACAAGGTGAAAGCTCATCTTAAAAACTTATTTTGATAGTGAAAACCACGTAAAAGAGTAAACAAGATTAGCTTTCACCATATGTATAGATCAAGAGGTACATGATGACATTAAGAGAGAAACATCAACAAGGGAAGTTCACCATCACTGTTGAATTAGACCCACCAAAGAGTAGTTCTGCTCAAAAAGTATTCGACCAAGCAGCGCGTTTAAAGGGTAAGGTTGACGCTATCAACATCGCTGATAGCCCTATGTCCAAAATGCGTATGAGCCCAATTTCCTTGTCTTATTTGTTACAACACAATAAAGATATCGAGACTATTTTCCACCTTACATGCCGCGACCGTAATATCATCGGCTTACAATCCGAATTACTTGGCGCTGCAGCACTTGGCGTAAATAATATCTTAACCCTTACTGGTGACAAACCAGATAATGGGGACCATCCATTTGCACAATCCGTATTTGAAGTAGACTGCATGGGCTTACTTAACATCGCTAAAACTTTGAATTCTGGCAAAGACTTGGCAGGTAATGACTTAGACGAGCCTACAAACTTCTACATCGGTGCTACTGGTAACCCTGGTGCACCAGATTTAGAAATTGAACGTCAAAAATTGGCTGCTAAAATTAAAAATGGTGCGCATTTCGTACAAACACAACCAATTTACGATTTAGAACAAGCAAAACGCTACATCGATAAAATGTCTGAGTTCGATGTGCCTATTATGCTCGGTTTAATTCCACTTAAAAGCTTTAAAATGGCCACATATCTACACGAAAAAGTGCCTGGGATAAATCTTACACAAGAAATCCTAGACCGCGTAGAAAAGGGCGGTAAAGAAGCGGGTACAGAAATCGCTATCGAAACATTGGAACAAATCAAAAAAATCGCTGCAGGCGTACATATTATGCCTTTAAACGATATCGATACAACATTACATATCATTGACCACGTATAAGTCATTATGAGATTATCATAGAACACCTTTCCCACAGACTCCATAGTAACCCTAAGTCGTCCTTAGGGAAAGGTGTTCTATTTATCTTTATATACGACTTATATTATAATGAATAAACTATGTAATCCTGTTGTAAACGATATCCTTGAATAGGCTAGGGAAGATAGGAAAAAGAGGATGCAAATCTTAGATTTGCATCCTCTTTTGTATAGGTATCAATTGTTATCTATTATCCGCTATTACGTGATAGCACTATTAAATTACACTAGCGGCTTGTCTTTAATTTCTTTTGGTTTACGTGGGTATTGTTTAGGTGTTTTACCTATTTTCTTAATGTACAGGATTGCTCGTTTATCATCCAAGGTTGGAAGTGTAACAGTACGTACTTCTTCAATCTTAGCTTTCAATATGCTAAGGGCTTTATTGGATTCTCCCACTTCTTCTTCGTAGATGGCGCCTTTTAGAGCTATTACGTAGCCACCTTCTTTTACATACGGTACCGTCCATTCTAACAGAATAGGTAATCTTGCTACTGCACGGCTCGTAGCAAGATCGAAGCTTTCACGATAATCTTGATGACTAAGATCCTCTGCACGGCCATGTAAAGTAGTACAGTTCGTCAATTGTAGCTCATCCATAACGGATTCAAGGAAGGTAAGACGTTTTTTCAAGGAGTCAAACAACGTAACCTTGAGGCTACGGTCATAGATAGCCAATGGAATGCCAGGGAAACCAGCGCCAGTACCAACATCGATAATGGACATGCCAGATTTGATGATATGTGGGTCATAGCAGGAGAGGGAGTCGATCATGTGTTTAACCACAACCTCTTTCATGTCTGTAATCCCCGTGAGGTTTAGATATTTATTTGTTTCAATCATGCGCGCATAATACACATAAAAGTCTTTTGCTTGCTCTTCCGTGCAAGGCAAACCAAATTCGCTCATTTGCTCCATCATATATGAAACAAATTCAAACTCAGACGCAATAGGCACATCGTATTTTTCTTTCATAAGTGCTCCTAATGAATTATTCAATATTTATATGATAGTGAAAGTAATCGACATGTAGTTAGAAAATCTCATGTCATATGGTAGATCATATTAACAATATATAAGTTATAAGAATAGTATTTCTTATTTCAAAGGCTATAAAACTCAAAAATTTGCGTTCTACACCGTTTTTAATCTGTTTTATATAAGTTTATATATAGAAACTAATAAAATGACCATACAAGCGAAATATTTAAGTCATTTTTCTTTATATTATAGCATATTCTCAATTAATTCTCATTTAAATAGATTTATTTTCTAAAAACACCATATGAACATAGAGTAGGAGAGGTATTAACTATTTATTATCATTTAAATAATGATATTGAGAAATCGGTCCATCTTTTTAACCTGTATTTTCAACCTGTTATCAAGTTTTCAAATCCTTATCCTATTTTAATGTAAATCTAAATTTCTTTACACCAATCGATCAATCATTGTAAACCTATTTTGTTAACCTTTTACCTCATCTTTTTCAATTTTATTATTCATCTTTTCATCAACTATATTTCACAGTTTATTTCCAATTTATCACTATGAACTTTTCTTCACTTATAGAATATTTTGTCTACTCTGAATATACATTTAATGTACTTCTCTAGTGTACATATTTTAACTACAGAATATTATATATTTTATAAATATACAAACATTTGCTTATATAGAATTCTTTTACATCTATAAAAAATAAAACTTGCGAATAAACTTATTTATGGATACACTACCATTAATAGGGAGGTGGTACCCATGAAACAAAAATTTATGTGGATATTATTTAAAATGGGCCTATCATTATTTACTCCAGACTATATGAGCCAAGGTCGCGAAATCGATGAGCATCAAGAACGAGAAGCCCTATAACTAAAAAAGCTAGCTAATATAATTAGCTAGCTTTTTTCTATGTAATCACATATTTTATTTGCTTCGATTGTATTGTTCTAATTGAATCAACAGAACAGATACGTCCGCAGGGGATACGCCAGAGATACGGCTTGCTTGGCCGATGGAGTGAGGGCGGATTTTATTGAGCTTTTGTTGAGCTTCAAGGGAGATGCCCTTAATTTGTGTATAGTCCCATTCTTTTGGAAGAATTTTTTCTTCTAATTTACGAACCTTATCAACTTGGTCCATTTGCTTTTTGATATAACCTTCGTAAGTAATGGAGATATCAACAGCTTCTTCTACGTCAGGCGTATAGCGTTTTAAACCAAATGCATCAGCTACGATAGCATAGGAGAGTTCATTACGTTTTACTAAATCATAAGCATGAATACCTGTTCTAATAGGTGCTGTACCTAAACTTTCAAGCAAAGCTTGTGTTTCCTTGGATGGATTTACAGGTGTATTTCGTAACATATCCATTGCTTCTTCGATAGCAGCTTTCTTAGCTGTAAATTTAGACCAACGATCGTCTTTTACAAGACCGATAGCACGACCTTTTTCAGTGAGACGCATATCTGCATTATCTTGGCGAAGTAATAGACGGTATTCGCTACGGCTCGTCATCATACGGTACGGTTCATTTGTACCTTTTGTTACGAGATCATCGATGAGAACACCAATGTATGCTTCGGAGCGAGCAAGGATAAATGGTTCTTTACCTTCAAGCCATAAAGCTGCGTTAATACCAGCCATGAGACCTTGAGCAGCGGCTTCTTCATAGCCAGATGTACCATTAGCTTGACCAGCAGAGTAGAGGCCTTCAATATGTTTTACTTGAAGGGCTGGTGTCAGTTGTGTTGGGTTTAAACAATCATATTCAATAGCATACGCTGGGCGCATGATTTCTACATTTTCTAAACCAGGAATGGTACGAAGGAATGCATATTGTACGTCCATAGGAAGGGATGTACTCATGCCTTGTACGTACATTTCGTTTGTGCCTGTACCTTCTGGTTCTACGAATAATTGATGGCGTTCTTTATCGGCAAAGCGCACCACTTTATCTTCGATAGAAGGGCAGTAACGAGGGCCTACACCTTCAATTTTACCACTATACATTGGAGCGCGATGAATATTGCTTGTAATAATTTCGTGCGTTTCTTTGTTAGTATAGGTCAACCAACATACATCTTCATTACGGTTGATCCATTCATCCATAAAGGAGAAGGAGTGGTGATGTGTATCGCCTTCTTGAACCTCCATGTTTTCAAGGTTAAGAGTGCGTTTATCTACACGAGCTGGTGTACCAGTCTTAAAGCGCATCAACTCAATGCCATTGTCCAGCAAGGATTGAGAGAAATGTTCCGCTACGCGTTGACCATTTGGTCCACCTACGTAGTCAATGTCGCCGATGAGAATTTTACCTTTCAAATAGGTACCTGTACAAAGAACGACAGCTTTAGCACCATAGAACTCGCCAAGCTCTGTAACGATACCTGTTACCTTGCCATCCTCAACCTTAAGCTCAGTCACCATGATTTGCTTAACATTGAGGTTCTCTGTATTTTCAATGGTTTGTTTCATCAAATGTTGGTATTTAATTTTATCCGATTGGCAACGCAAGGAATGAACGGCAGGGCCTTTACCCATGTTGAGCATACGCATTTGAATAGCCGTAGCATCCGCGTTGATACCCATTTGACCGCCTAAAGCGTCAAGTTCATAAACAAGATGGCTTTTACCAGGACCACCAACGGCAGGATTACATGGCATAAGCGCAATATTATCTAAACTGATGGTCGCCATCAACGTGCGATGACCCATACGAGCAGCGGCGAGAGCCGCTTCACAACCAGCATGACCACCACCGATGACGATGACATCATAATTATCTACTGTGTACATATCAATTAAATTCCTTATATATTACTTATTTTGAAAGCTTATTTTATCTAAAATCACGAGGCCGTAGGCCGAGTTTTCCCCTATTCTCCATAGAGTGGCAATGAGGGCTTTCAAAAAACGACTTTGGCCCTATCCCGAAGGGATAGACCTGGCCAGTGGAGGCTTTTTGGAAGTACTCATTGTCAGCATCACTTACCTAAACAAAATCTACTAAATAGTTCGTCGATCATGCTTTCACGGATGGTGTCGCCTGTGATGTCGCCTAGTAGTTCCCAGGCGCTGCGCAGGTCGGTAGCTACAAAGTCTACTGGCATGCCCATGTCGATGGAGGAGAGAGCTTGTTCGACTTGTGCCTTCGCTTGTTCCATGAGGCTGATGTGGCGCACGTTACTGATCATGGCGCTGTTGTCTTGTTTTACGCGACCGCCGTAAACGAGTTCTTGCACCCATTTGGAGAGAACTGCAGAGCCTTCGCCTTCTTTGGCACTGATGCGTTCGATAGCCGTAAAGGTTCCGTGTTCTTTAATATTTTCATCTGTAACGACTTGTGCCACGTCGGACTTATTGAGGAGTACGATAGTATTCAAACCGCTCACAGAGGTCAAAATTTCGATTTCTTCAGGGGTTAATGGAGTAGACCCGTCTATAACGCAGAGCACGATGTCTGCTTTGTTGATATAATCACGAGCACGCTCCACACCGAGGGCTTCCACCGTATCTTGTGTATCCCGGATACCAGCTGTATCAATGAGGCGCAAGGAAATGCCTTCAACGGTCATATATTCTTCAATACTGTCCCGTGTCGTACCAGGGATATCCGTTACGATAGCGCGGTTTTCACGCAAGAGAGCGTTCATCAAGCTCGATTTACCGGCATTTGGACGGCCTACGATAACCGTCATAATACCGTCGCGAATGAGGCGACCTGTATTTGCTGTGGACAAGAGATCGTCCATAGCTTTCAAAATAGGCTCTAGTTGTTCACGAACCTCTTGGCTCGTTACGTCCTCAATATCCTCTTCAGGATAGTCGATAGTTACCTCTAAATGAGCAATCATAGCGATAAGCTGTTCACGTACATCTTTTACAAAGGACGAAACGGTCCCATCGAGCTGCGATACAGCGAGGGAGAGGGAGTCCTCCGTTTTGGCTTCAATAATATCAATGATCGCCTCTGCTTGGGTGAGGTCGATACGTCCGTTCATAAAGGCGCGCTTCGTAAATTCGCCGGCCTCGGCCATGCGCACATCGTGGTTTACGAGCAATTTCAGAATTTGTCGAACCGGCACAATGCCGCCGTGACACTGAATTTCTACCACATCCTCTGCCGTGTAGGAATGAGGGCCTTTCATTAATAACACAAGAACCTCGTCGATGGTCTTGTTCGTTCCGGGATCCACAATGGTCCCATATTGTATCGTTCTATTTTGGCGGTCCATCAAAGGAACGGTGCCAGCGCTCTTGAACAGGCTATTTACAATAGGAAAACTATCCTTGCCGCTGACCCGAATAATACCAACCCCGCCGATACCGGGCGGCGTCGCAATGGCCGCTATTGTATCATCTATATACATAAATATCTCCGTATTTCGATAATCTAAATATGTTTTTGTATATGTTCTTCGCCTGTGAAAGTTAAACTAAACTAATCTTTGCATGCGAAGATTAACTTAGGTTAGCTTTCACCATAACCTAAAGAATAAAGAGGACAGCCCTCAAGCAACCGATGATCTCAGTTACTTGAAAGCTGCACCACTATATTTTATTTTTTATACGTAATCACAACGTGACGGAACGGTTCGTCCCCTTCACTGTTAGTAACAACGTTTTTGTCGCCTTGAAGGGCAGTGTGAATGATTTTACGTTCAAAAGCATTCATTGGTTCTAAGGAAACCTTTTGACGGTTGCGTTTCACCTTAGAAGCCAAGCGTTTCGCGAGATTTACCAATGTTTCTTCTCGGCGAGAACGATAGTTTTCCACATCTACAACGATATGGCAGTGGCCAGATACATCCTTGTGAGCCACGAGATTTGTTAAGTATTGAATAGCATCCAATGTTTGACCATGTTTGCCAATCAAAATACCTAAATCTTCACCGTGTACTTGGAATGTAATCTTATCTTTAGTCATCATTTTTTCGATAACCACAGTGAGGCCCATTTGAGTAAACATATCATCGAGGAATTGTTTACCTTTTTCAGCGATTTCTTGTTGATCTTCTTTTGAAAGTTCCTTTTTAGAAGGTTTTTCTTCTACAACATCACCTTCAGTAGAGTCAACTGCTGTGTCTTGTACTTCTGTTTCACTTGTTGCCACCGGTTCGGAGGCAACAGCTACAGATTGTTCTTCTACATGAGCTACTTCTTCTTGAGTAGCAGTTTTAGCTACAGATGTGAAGAATAAGCGAACAACTGCTGGTTTACGACCAATGCCCAAGAAGCCATTAGAAGGTTGTTCCAAGACTTTAGTTTCTACCAATTCTTGGCCTTCTGCAGCCAATTGAGCTACGCCTTTGGCAATGGCATCTTCAATGGTTTTAGCAGATACATCGATAAATTCCATAGTGTCTCCTATTTCTTAGCTTCTAAGCCTTTGTAAATGAAATGTTGTTGCACAAATTGGAATACATTGGATACGATCCAGTAAATAACCAAACCAGATGGGAAGTTAAGGGAAATGTAACCAATGAATAAAGGCATAAAGATTGTCATAATCTTTTGTTGTTGCGCAGCAGCACCAGATGTACCGCTACTAGTTTGCTTGGACATAATCCATGTGGATGCCGCACTCAATACTGGCAAAATATACATTGGATCTGGTTCTCCAAGACTAGGAAGCCATAAGAATTGTACATAGTTTTGATCGTATGGATAGCCTTGTAAAGCATAGAAAATAGCGATCAAGAATGGCATTTGCACCAATAGAGGCAAGCAACCTGCTAGTGGGTTAACGCCCATTTCTTTGTACAATGCACCCATTTCAGCTTGAAGTTTTGCAGGATCGTTTTTGTATTTGTCTTGCAATTCTTTCATGCGAGGCTGTAACTCTTGCATAGCCTTCATGGATTTGATTTGTTTAACAGTAAGTGGTGCCAAAATCGCTTTGATAACGATTGTTAAAAGGATAATAGCCACACCGTAGCTTGGATAGCCTACCATTTGAGTTAATTGGAACGCATAGGTTACCAATGTAGTCATCAATTCAACGATAGGGTGGAATATACTACTTAAGAATTCCATTGTTTCTCCTTTTTCTTACAGTCCGAAACCGTCCTTTGCGCATCTATATATCGTTATGGTATGGTCTAAATTTCATCCATACAGATGCTCAGGTATTTCCAAAACTGTGCTCGATGTTTTTTGTGAAAGTTGCTTTCACAGACCGCATCCAGCCTAAGCCCAAGTGGGTTAAGGAACTGGATCGTAGCCACCCTTGTGGAAAGGATGGCAGCGAAGAATGCGTTTTAAACCCATCCAGCTACCTTTCAAAGGACCATATTTTTCGATGGCCTGCAGAGTATATGTGGAACATGTCGGATAATAACGGCAACATCCAGGTTTTAAGGGAGATATGGCAAGCTGATAGAACCTAATTAAAAGTCGTAAAAGCGCGGTTATATAGCGTTTCATGGAAACCTCCATATACACAAAAAAGGACCAAAGCCTTCTAACTTGTGGTCCTATTTATCATTTTGTATCAACAATTTGCTTTTTCGCAAGAGATACAAAATTTCCTTTTCCGCTTTTTCGTAGGTAGCGTTTTTCAGAGGGCCACGTCCAACAATTACGATATGATACCCTTCGCGTATGGAATGTTGATTGAGGCGATATACCTCTTTCATAAGGCGTCTAGCTCGGTTGCGCTCTACAGCACAACCAACCTTTTTGCCGGTTACAAAACCAATGCGAGTCGATTGCTTCGCCACGGGCATACGATATAGTACACACATACGGCCTACTTCGTATTTACCGTGCTTATACACAAGGCGATATTCATTATTGTGCGTCAGTCGTCTTGCTTTTTTGAGGCAATAATCCATATGCATTGTCCTTAAGTCCTAAGAATAGAAAAACTTGGCAGCAGCGCCAAGTTTTTTCTCCTGCCTAACAGCTATTATATTATGCAGATAAGCGTTTTCTGCCTTTTGCACGTCTTCTTTTTAAAACGAGACGGCCACCGATAGTTTTCATGCGTTCACGGAAACCATGGGTACGTTTTCTCCAAAGAGTATTTGGTTGGTAAGTACGTTTCATTAGTAAAACACCTCCTCGTCATTTGTATTGTTTTACTTATACCATAACAGGGTAATTATAGAGTTAAAACGTAAATTTGTCAATCATTTAGGGCTATTCTGAAAGACTTTTATGTAGATTTTACTTAAATCCGATAGAACTTAAAACTGATACTACTTTTATAGGGGGAGGAATAGATGTGGTTTTCTCCCTCCATACTCATCGTAAGTCGGTCAAAAATCCACATCTATTCCTGCTCCTAACGCACTCTAATGACTACTATAACACCTACCACCAGTATAAAAAGTAGTATCAGTTTTTATAGCAAATCTAAAAGTCTTTCAGAATACGGATCTAAGATGTAACAAATCTTACCTTTTAACCTCTTGAGGGCAAAGGGGAAATTGATGTTACGTTTCCAAACGACCAAGGCTCCTTCATCGCTCCATACGACGAGTAAAGTCGCTCAAAAGGACCCTATATTCCCTCCCTAAGACAACCCTAATGTATCCACACACACCACTACACGATGTAAACGTAACATCAATATCAACAATACAAGAACTCACAACTCTAATATTTTTATATAAGACAATTTTACATTTTAATCTCTACTTGGAGGAAGGGAGGAATAGATGTGGATTCCTCCATACTCATCGTTTCGGTCAAAGATCCACATCTACACCTAACACTCCCTCTTAGAAAAATCACTAGTTTGTTATTTTATTGATCATTTACTTTTGATTATCTGAAGGTTGATGCTGTAATGTTCATCAATTACTTTTTTATCTATGTATATTGTAATCATAAAAATTATCTTATGGGAGGAGGGGAAGAAAAACTACTTTTTGAGTGACTTGCGTCAGAATGGAGCGATAAAAGTAGTTTTTCTTCCTATCCCAAAAGTAATAGATATACCCATAAAAATTTAAAATATACATTATAAACAGTTTATAAAAGTTATCCACAGATTGAATGACAAATTGCTTATTTTTTGGTACAATCATAACTGAAATTAGGAAAAAGTATATATTTTTATAAGTTTTTGTTGGATAACTTTTAAGGTTATCCACATTTTTTCTCTTTTAACCTGTGTAATCTATAAAGTCAGTTATTATCTGGTTGGAAGAGAATTTTATTTTCACTTATTCACAGGTTGTGCACAGGTTATTCACAGGAATAACAGGTTTTTCCACAGCTTTCACAATAGTTATACACATTATTCCTAAAGTTATACACATTTATCGCAATAGTTATACACAAGAGGCACGTCATGCAGTCATTTGATTTGAATAATATATGGGAACATATATTGCAAGAGGCGAAAAAGAACATGCAACATTTGCCTGACGCGTTGTACTTGCGCGTCACGTCATCGTTGATTCCCATGTCTCTCGACAGTCATTCGATCCATATAGGGGTCATGCAAACATTTGTTAAAAACTTAATCGATCAGCAGCCGCAGATTAGCAAGGCTTTACAGGATGCTATTACTACGGTTATCGGTTCCCATCGGGATATGGTGTTATTCGATTTCAATCAAGAGAGTGTAGATACTACCTTTGTTGATGAAAGTCTCATCGATGATGCACCTGTAGTGGCTCCACCGATGCCATTACCGCCTGTGGTAGAGGAAAAAGCTCAACAAGATGAGTTCTATAAACCAATCTATCAAGAGCCTGTCTATATCGACCGCACACCAGCGCCTATAAATATTCCAGATGAGCCAATGGTAGCGCCTAGTAAAACAGTTGAAACTACAACACCTACATTACAGTCTGATAATGTACCTGTGGATTTATCCTTATCTAACCTAAATCCAGCATACCGTTTTGACAATTACGTAACAGGCAACGCGAACCGCATTCCATTTGGAGCAGCTCAAAATGTAGCTGAATATCCTGGTGGCGACTATAATCCGCTCTTTATCTACGGTCCTTCAGGCCTCGGTAAAACGCATTTGATGCACGCTATTGGTAACGCCATCAAGGAAAATCATCCACACATGAAGGTTATGTCCATTACGAGCGAAAACTTTATGAACATTTTCGTCGAAACATTGCAGCGTAACCAAGGTAAATTATTCCGCAACACGTTCCGCAATATCGACGTGCTCATGATTGACGATATTCAGTTTCTTGAAAGTCGTGAAAGTACGAAAACCGAGCTATTTAATACGTTCAATGAGTTATTAAATAACAATAAGCAAATTGTACTTACATCCGATACGATGCCAAACGATATGGAGCAATTCGAAGACCGTCTCCGTTCTCGTTTCCAAGCTGGCTACATTGCAACAATGGAAAATCCAGATTTAGAAACGCGCATCGCTATCTTTAGATCCTTACTCGAAAGAGAATATAAGAAAAACCGCGTTATCCGCATCGATAACGACTCCATCAACTACGTAGCGCTTCAATTCAGCGAAAACGTCCGCGTATTACAAGGTGCTTTCACAAAATTAATCGGTACCGCATCCATCGATCAACGTCTTGAATCTATCGACCTAGAATACACTAAACAAGCCTTGGCTGGCCTCGTTCACACAGAAGAGGTTAACATGGTGACTATTGAAAGTATTCAGAATTTTGTAAGTTCTTATTTCAATATTAAAAAGCAAGACTTGCTCGGTAAGAAGCGTAAAGCACAGTTCGCGTTCCCACGCCAAGTGGCCATGTATCTATGCCGCGATATGATTAATGAAAGTTATCCGCAAATCGCAGCTGCATTCTCTCGTGACCATACGACAATTCTCCATGCGTACGATAAAATTACGAAGGAAATTGAACGAAACGAAGAAACTAAGAACATGATTTCTGAAATTAAACAGAAATTAACAACCTGTGGATAACTCTGTGGATATATTGTGTGTAACTTTGTGGATATCCTAAAAACCGCACTTTGCTGTGAGTATGTGGATAAGTGGTTACAAACTATCAACATAGTTATACACAACCGAGAAATCGCACAGTTAGTAGCGCCAATTCACTTTTACACATATGAACAGGCCCCTACTATTACTACTACTAAAACTAACAAACAATCAAAAAACCAGTAGAAACAGATCTATCGCAGAATATCTATAGAGCATCTACGGTAGCAAACATAGAATATTACAAACAAGAGAAGTAGTTATCAGTACTTCTACACTATATGGAAATCATAAAGGAGTAACATATGCATATTACATTCCCAAAAGCAAATCTCCAAAAAGCAATCAACGTATTGCAAAAGGTATCTCAAAATAAAACAAGTTCCAACTTACCAGGTGCTATCTATATGACAACAAAAAATGGCCAAGTAGAATTGCAAGGTAACGACTTTGAACTCGGTATTCGTTTAACCATCGACGGCGACATCAAAGAACCTGGCACATTAGTTGTAGGTTCCCGCTATTTCCAAGAGTTAATCCGCAAATTACCTGGCGATACAATCGAACTTTACAAACCAGAAGATGGCAATTCTTTAACAATCACATCTGGTTCTTCCGAATTCAACCTCGTAACATTGCATCCAGATGATTTCTCCTTGGTAGAACAAATTCACGACCAAGATCATGTAAACATCGATAGCTTTGCTATGAAAGAACTCATCGATTTAACAAACTACGCAGCTGCAACAGATGAAGACCGCCCTGTATTTACTGGTGCTCTTCTTGAAATCAAAGAAAATGAAGTAACAATGGTTGCTACTGATACACACCGCATGGCTGTTAAGAAAATTACCATCGATGAACCAGCAACTACGCCAATGCGCGCTATCATTCCTACAAAAACATTGGCTGAAGTATCTCGTTTATTACCAACAGATAATCCAGCCATGATCAACATCATTTGGAACCGTACACAAATCGTATTCAACTTTGAATCTATTTACATCATTTCTCGTTTGATTGAAGGCACATATCCTGAATATGAAAAGGTAATTCCTTCCCAATTCGATTCTAGTGCTGTTATCGACCGCCGCGAATTCGCTGGTGCCGTTGATCGCGTATCCTTATTGGCTAAAGATATCAGCTATAACGTAATTCGTTATGATTGGGCTGAAAGCAATGTAACATTATCTACTCAAAATACTGAAATTGGTATGGCTAAAGAAGACGTAGCTGTTGAATTTAAAGGCACACCTTTCACAATCTCCTTCAACGGTCGCTACATCTCCGACATCTTGCGCCATAGCACAGGCGACAACATCCACTTGTTCTTAAAACAAAACGGTCCTGTTGTCATTCGCCAAGACAATAATCCGAACTATACATACGTAGTAACACCAGTTCGCACGAATGCATAAAAGTAGGGTGTGAGCTAACAGAGGAGCGCTAGCGACGATGGGAGCCACACATCACTTTGTTCCGAACGTAAAATTTTCTAGGCTACAAAGTAGCCTAAAGAAAATTCACAGTGAGGAACTGTACTCTGGTACTAAATAGTTAATAATATTAAATGTCAAAATCTATTATTCGTTTATTGATAAAAATATTACTATATCGTATATTTTACTGAATTAATATACATATCTTCGTTAGGTAATAATGATTAAAAGTCATCGTTACCTAATTCCCATATAGTTATAAATTGTCCACTATAGGAGGACGTTATGAAAGAGCAACAGCAGGTACCTATTCATACGGAGTACATTCAAATTGATCAGTTGTTGAAGTTAGAAGGCATCATCGAAACGGGTGGTCAAATTAAATCCTTTATCGAAGAAGGTATCCTTACTTTGAATGGTCAAGTTGTAACAGAAAAGCGCAAGAAATGCCGCGTTGGCGATGTGATTTCTTGCGAAGGTCTTGATGTAGATCTCGTAATTACTCAAGAGGAGGCTTAATCGGTGAGAATTGACTCACTGCAATTATTCCAGTTTCGTAATTACAAGGATGTAACGATTCAGTTTAATCCGGAGATTATCGTTTTGCACGGCACTAATGGGGCTGGTAAGACGAATATCCTCGAATCTATTTATGTGGGGACCATTGGTAAAAGCCATCGGACCAACGATACGTCAGATATGCTCATGTTTAATGCTGAGGAAGCAGGCATTGTAGTCAAGTTCGAGAAAAAGGATACGCCACAAAAGGTAAATATTAAGTTATTCCGCCAAGGTCCTAAGGATATTCGCTTAAATGATACTAAAATATCTCAAAAGGAACTGATTGGTACATTAAATACAGTTATATTCTGTCCTGAAGATTTACAACTCATTAAGGGGACTCCGTCGGGACGTAGACGGTTCCTCGATATGGAAATTTCTCAGACGAGCGCTACGTACTATCATCAGTTGATGCAGTATAATCGATTATTACAGCAGCGAAATGCGATCCTTAAAGAATATAGAGGGAAGCAAAATATTCCTCTTGAAGAATGGGATTTGCAATTAGCCGATATGGCGAGCTTTATCGTAAAGAAACGGTTAGAGAGCTTGAAGAAAATTAACCTTCTCATCGATTTGATGAACCGTAAATTGACGGGTGGTCTAGAGAATTTAACCATCGGTTATGAACAGCCTTACATGGACAATGGTTCATTAGAATATACAAAGGAAGGCTTTTACGAGCGCATCAAAGCAGCTTTGCCGCAGGATCGTCATCGGATGACCACCAGCGTAGGTCCTCACCGCGATGATTTACGATTCTTCTCTGATGCGATGGATTTAAAGAAATTTGGATCCCAAGGGCAGCAACGAACTGCTGTATTGTCCTTAAAGTTGAGCGAGCTTGAGTTTATCAAGTCCGAGGTTGGGGAATATCCAGTTCTATTATTGGATGATGTATTGAGCGAACTTGATGAGTCGAGACGAGCGAATTTATTGCAGTTTATTCATAAACGTATTCAAACATTTATTACTACTACAGACATTCACGATTTTAAAGATTTGAAATCTGTTCAATTTATTTCTTGTGAAGGGGGAAAGGTTCAGTATGGACAGCCTTGATCTTTGTTTACCAAAGGCCTTATCAAAACTGAATTTACTGGAACAATATAAATTAAATACCCTCGTTCACAAGTGGCGTGATGTAGTGGGCGATGTCATTGCAGATCATACGAAAATTGTGTCTATCAAGCCGCCAGACATGGTTATCAGTGCCGATAATTCCATGTGGATGCAGGAATTACAGATGCAAAAACGACGCATCATCGAATCTATCAATAAGTATTACCATCAAGAGGTAATCAAAGATATTCGCTTTATTATGAAACGTCAGAGCTATGTGAAAGCTAATACTGATACATCGATTTCATTGCCTGATGAACAGATTATTACAAAACGGATTAATTTCGCAGATATCGTGCTTTCAAAAGAAGACGTAGAAGCCATCGATAAGTCGTTAGAACAGACGGATAACGAAGAATTACGAGCTGCTTTTAGAAAAGTGCAAATTACGGCTCGAAAGCGGGAAATCTATTTAGAGCAGCATGGCTATCATCGTTGTGGTCGATGTGGCATGCATATGCAATCTAAACGGGACATCTGTCCGACTTGTGAATATGAGTTACATCGCATTCACATTAAGGAGATTAAGTCTGTCATTCGAAAATATCCGTACTTTAAATACAGCGACTGTCAGCAATTTATACAGTGTACCTTCCCAGACTTTGCAGAAGCGATGCGGGAATCCATATACTTTTACTTAGATAAAATTTATAAAGGATCCATTAATCGCCGTCATATGTATATGGTGGCCATGCTCATCACCCATAAGAAACCTGATGAGCTAACGGATCAACACGTTATCAATTTGTGCAATAAATATCGGTCTAAGTTCCTGGCTGAAGAAGAACAGCGCAAAATTGATGCCCTTAATGGGACATTAGAAAAGTAGAGGGGGCATTCCTATGTACGTTCATATTGGGGATACCATTTCCGTGCCTATTGAATCCATCATTACCATGGTGCACGCCAAGGGCGGAAAGTCCCATAAAAGTCCTATTCATCACTATGAAACGCTAGAGTATATCGCCATGGTACCAGAGGAGCAAATCAAGACCTATGTGGTCACTGATGATTGCGTTTATGGATCTGGTATTAGCATTAAGACTTTAATGAGACGAATTGATGAGTTTTATAGTATAATAAAGAGATAAGATTTATTCTGTACATGTGTTGTACCAAATTTCAATCCAGTACAGTGTGATAGATTGTTAGGAGGAGTTTGTTTCATGCCTGAAGAAAATTATGGCGCTCAGAATATACAGGTTCTTGAGGGTCTTGACGCGGTACGTAAACGTCCTGGTATGTACATTGGTAGTACGTCCATTCGCGGTTTACATCACCTCGTTTATGAAGTAGTAGATAACTCTGTAGACGAAGCGCTCGCAGGTTACGCTACACATATCGAAGTATCCATTAATGAAGATAACAGCATCACTGTTGTCGATGATGGTCGTGGTATTCCTACAGGGATGCATGAATCCGGTATGTCTGCGGTAGAGTTAGTATTAACGAAATTGCATGCTGGCGGTAAATTCGGCGGTGGCGGCTACAAGGTATCTGGTGGTCTTCACGGCGTAGGTATTTCCGTAGTAAATGCGTTGAGTGAATGGACTAAGGTTCAAGTAGCTCAAAACGGTATTATTCAAGAGATTACATTCGCTCGTGGTCATAAGACTTCCGAGTTACATGAAATCGGCAAGGCAGAAGGTACTGGTACTACAGTTATCTTCAAGCCAGATGCTGAAATCTTTGAAACTACAGTATTCAACTTTGATACATTGAAAATTCGTTTACAAGAATTGGCATTCCTTAACAAAGGTCTTCGCATTACATTGAGCGATTTGCGCCAAGAGGAACCTCGTGTTGAAAGCTTCCACTACGAAGGTGGTTTGAGTTCTTTCATTGCCTTCTTGAACGAAAATAAAGAAGTAGTAAACCCAACTGTTATCGATATTGAAAATACAAAAGACGACGTAGTAGTAGATGTAGCGTTGCAATATAACGATAGCTACAGCGAAAACTTGTTGTCCTTCGTAAATAATATCAACACTGTTGACGGTGGTACTCACCTTTCTGGTTTCCGTGCTGCTTTAACTCGTACCCTCAATGATTATGGCCGTAAATCTGGCTTGATCAAGGAAAATGAGTCCAACCTTTCCGGTGAAGACGTACGTGAAGGTTTGACAGCTGTTGTATCTGTAAAAGTATTGGAACCTCAATTTGAAGGCCAAACAAAAACTAAACTTGGCAATAGCGAAGTAAAAGGTATTACAGATGTTATCGTATCTGAAGGTCTTAGAACATTCTTCGAAGAACATCCGCAAGATGCGAAGAAAATCATCGAAAAAGCAACGATGGCAAGCCGTGCTCGTGAGGCAGCTCGTAAAGCTCGCGACTTAACTCGCCGTAAAAATGCTTTAGAGGTATCTAGCCTTCCTGGTAAATTGGCAGATTGCTCCGAAAAAGATACATCTATGACTGAAATTTATCTAGTCGAAGGTGACTCTGCGGGCGGTTCTGCAAAACAAGGTCGCGACCGTCGTTACCAAGCGATTTTGCCTTTACGTGGTAAGATCCTTAACGTAGAAAAGGCACGCCTTGATAAGATTTTAGCTAATAACGAAATTCGCTCCATGATTACTGCTTTTGGTACTGGTATTGGGGAAGAATTCGATATTACAAAATCCCGTTACAACAAGATTATTATTATGACCGATGCGGACGTTGACGGCGCTCATATCCGTACCTTGTTATTAACATTCTTCTACCGCTATATGAAACCATTGGTAGAGGAAGGTCATATCTACATTGCTCAACCACCTTTGTACCAAATCAAGAAGGGCAAGTCCCACTGGTATGTATACTCTGATGCAGAGCTTACAGCTAAACTTGATGAAGTAGGCCGCGATGGTATTACAATCCAACGTTACAAAGGTTTAGGTG
>NZ_UQYC01000032.1 GCF_900545205.1 uncultured Veillonella sp.
ATTTGGCTCTGTCAATCCGGTAGCCCGTTGTAAACTGGGGCGTGGCTGGCAAAGAGCTTCTGCACGTTGACGAGCAGCTTCTTCCGCAGCGATACGTTCTTGTTCCGCTTTTAAAGCTGCTTGACGTTGGGCTTCAGCCTGTTGAGCAGCGATACGTTCTTGCTCAGCCTTTAGAGCAGCTTGACGTTGAGCTTCGGCTTGCTCCGCAGCAATACGTTCTTGCTCAGCTTGTAAAGCAGCTTGACGTTGAGCTTCAGCTTGTTGAGCTGCTAAGCGTTGTTGTTCCGCTTGTAAAGCAGCTTGGCGTTGTTGTTCAGCTTGTTGAGCAGCTAAGCGTTGTTGTTCAGCTTTTAAAGCCGCTTGGCGTTGAGCTTCAGCTTGTTGAGCCGCGATACGTTCTTGTTCAGCTTGTAAAGCCGCTTGGCGTTGAGCTTCAGCTTGCTCAGCCGCAATACGATCTTGTTCAGCTTTTAAAGCAGCTTGGCGTTGAGCCTCAGCTTGCTCAGCCGCAATACGTTCTTGTTCAGCTCTTAGAGCCGCTTGGCGTTGAGCTTCAGCTTGCTCAGCAGCGATACGCTCCTGTTCCGCTTGTAAAGCAGCTTGACGTTGAGCTTTAGCTTGCTCCGCAGCGATGCGCTCTTGCTCAGCTTTTAAAGCAGCTTGACGTTGAGCTTCGGCTTGCTCCACAGCAATACGATCTTGCTCAGCTTTTAAAGCCGCTTGGCGTTGAGCCTCAGCTTGCTCAGCTACTAAACGTTGTTGTTCCGCTTGTTGTTGCGCTGCAATACGGCGTTGTTCTTCTTGGATACGAAGACGCTCTTGTTCTGCAGCTTGACGTTGAGCTTCTGCGATACGAGCTTGTTCAGCTTGCTCAGCCGCAATACGTTCTTGCTCAGCTCTTAGAGCCGCTTGGCGTTGAGCCTCAGCTTGTTGAGCAGCCAAACGTTGTTGTTCCGCTTGCATAGCAGCTTGACGTTGCGCCTCGGCTTGTTGTTGTGCTACGCGTTGCTGCTCTGCCTGCATAGCCATTTGACGTTGTTGTTCTGCTAGAATTGCTGCTTGACGTTGTGCTTCAGCTTGCTTTTGCGCAACCATTTGCTGATCAACTTGATTTGCACCTGATTGTTGAGCCGCTTCTTCGGCTGCTAGTTGAGCTAATCTTTCACGTTCTGCACGTTGAATATCGCGAATAGTTAATCTTTGTTTGGCTACAACGGCTTTAGTTTGAGTTGTATTAGCAATCACTAAAGGTGTTGTAGATTCTTGTTGGACCATTACAGGCGTACGTACCACTTGTGTCGTTTGCACTTGCTGTTTGCCATCAACTTGTTTTTGTACTGTAACAGGTTCTGTTTTACGTTGTACATTCATCAAGCTGTGCATAGCCAATGTTGGTTCCATTACAGCATTAGTTTGTTTATTAACAACATATTGTGGCTGTGAAACGGCTCTTTGTTGATCAGATAAAGCTTTTGCTATATCGTTTACCGGTACTGGACGTACACGGGGAATTAAAGGTGTTACCTTTGGAGCCGCTTGTGTGGTAGCACTTGGTTGCATAACTTGTTGTGTTTGCATTACCGGTTGTGCTTGTGTAGGAACCATTTGCGGTGGTGCTACGCGAACTGGAGCCATTGGTTGTGCCTGTACAGGTCTTACGGCTGCTTGTTGTGGTGCAACAACTATTGGTTGTGTAGTTGAAGGGGTAGGCTGAGTAGCCATAGGTCGCACGACTGGGGTTGCTACATTTGTAGTACCTTGCGTCGTTGATTCAGTGGTAGTGTTCGAACCTACCAAATCATTCATGTTGAGGGTAGGGGCTGCGTGGGCAACACCACCCAACGCTGCAGCTGCAAAAAATGCAGCGGTAACCTTACGTTTCCTAGATGATTTCATGAATTACTCTCCGAACTAGATTTCAAATAATAATTTATAATTTTAAAATTTATTTATATTTATATAGTTTAACATAAATCGATATATTTGTACAATTTATGAAAATATAGATGAATACTGGATGGGTGTAAAGAAGATGAGATTAGGAAAATATAAATAAATTTAAAGTGCATAGAATATTACATATTGCTTCTAATGATTTGAAGTAGTTTTTTATTATATGTACATATTTCCATAAAATATGATATGCTTTTGGTAATTTAATTGACTTTTAATTATAAAGGAGAGAGTATGTTTAGAAAATTTTTGCTAGCCTGTACGGTATTAGCTACTTTCACTATACAGACACAAGCCATATCGATTAATGAGTTAAATAGTTCACCTCAGTTTAAAAAGGTATATCAAAAAACCGATTCCTATCAAGGTACTTATCCAAAGGATAGGCTAATAAACTATTTAAACACTTACTCTGTAGAATCACTAGAATACGCAGCACCACATTATAAATTAAAAGGTACTTTTTATACAGTTTATACATATACTCGTGGTACATTTATTACTGAATATGAAGTAACGGCCACATATAATACTAATTATTCACTAGGTTCTTTAATACACGCTAGTCAAGTGGTACAGCCATCCCCATCTATGTATGCGGTTATAAAGGCAGCACAAGATGATTCTGGCATACAGATTGATTTACGAGAGGTGAAGCGATTTAATGGGGATGGTACTGAGGTTAGTAGTACAGTTCCTTTAGTGCACCAATTACGACCTTTGGATCGTAGTCGTTCCGATCGAGATCTTTTTGCTATAGCAGATGCCATGTTTGTCGTTGCATATCAGCAGCATTTTGATGATATTGTCGTGAAATGAGGTGCCATATGAAACGTTTCTTATTTTTTATGGCCATCTTATGCGTATGGTGTGTGTTTTTTAATTCTGTGAAAGCCGTTTCTAATGTGGAATTACAAGATACGAGTCGTTTTGAACATATTATATCTAAAGGTGATACTGGTGGTGGAGATGGTAAGTACATTGAGTTGAGTACAGTCAAAGATGTATCTACAAGTGCCAGTACCAAAAGTATAGAGGCTAAGATTTATGTTGTATTACCTTCGTCTAATTTGATTCGAGAATACACAATTCATTATGACTATAACTTAAATTACTCCTTTGCGAATTTAGTCGTAAGAATGCCAGAGTTTAAACAACAATTTCCGGATTTCTATTTAGGTGAAATATGGAATATAAAAATGGATGATTCTGGAATTGTTGGTACTGTTAAGGCTCAACAGGATTACACGTTGCATGGTGAAAGAAAACCTACACAACCAGGTTATAAAGGATATGAGCATGTAACCTTCTTAACACCTACAGACTTTGATTTTGAAAGCTATCACGTTGCAAATCGTGTTTTCAAGAAAGTATTTGGCGTATTTTATGATGATGTAATCCGATAGTGTTACATAAGAAAAGGACTAGAACTCTAGGAGTTCTAGTCCTTTTTCTATAAGTATTTATTTAGCATATGTACGTTTTTGCTATATGTACTAGTATTATACTAGCTTTCACTATCTATTTCTTCAAGCTTGGTTTTAATAGTGCCAAGATGATACAAGCGATAACGGAGCCAATTGCAATAGATGCAAGGTAAAGAAGTGGGTTACCGATTGTTGAAACTACGAAGATACCGCCGTGTGGAGCGCGTAGTGTGCATTCGAAGAACATGGATAACGCACCAGCTGTACCGGCACCGATGATGCAAGCTGGCAATACGCGAACTGGATCAGCCGCTGCAAATGGGATAGCACCTTCTGTGATGAAGGAAAGCCCCATGATGTAGTTTGTGATACCAGATTTACGTTCAGCCTCTGTGAAGCGACTAGGGAAGAATGTAGTACAAAGAGCGATTGCCAATGGTGGAACCATACCGCCTGCCATTACAGCAGCCATGATACCATATTCGCCAGTCGCAAGTGCGCCTGTACCGATAACGTAAGCAGCCTTGTTTACAGGACCGCCCATATCAACGGACATCATAGCGCCAAAGATGAGGCCTAACAATACGCGGCTAGTAGTGCCCATGGATTGTAAGGAGTCCATTAACCAGTGGTTAAGTGCGGATACAGGAGGGTTGATTACGAAGGTAATAGCGAGACCAATGAACAATACACCCAGTACAGGATAGAAGAGCACTGGTTTTGTACCTTCTAATGCTTGAGGCAAACCAGATACTAACTTTTTAACTAATAATACTAAATAACCTGCTGCAAAGCCGGCAATCAATGCGCCAAGGAAACCAGAGCCACCTTGGTTAGCTAATAAGCCGCCAACGAAACCAGCTACAAGACCTGGGCGGTCAGCAATACTCATCGCGATGTAACCAGCTAATACTGGCAACATGAATCCAAAGGATGCACCACCAATTTGCATTAAGAAGCCAGATAAAGGTGTACCGGAACCGAAGTTTTTAGGGTTTGCAGGATCAAATGTATCGAATAAGAATGCAAGGGCAATCAAGATACCGCCACCGATAACGAATGGCAACATGTGAGATACGCCGTTCATCAAGTGTTTGTAGATTTGACGGCCTACGCTGTCAGATGCGCTAGCAGCGATTTCAGCGGATTCGCGGTCAGCAGCAGATGCGTGGTATACAGGTGCTGTACCAGCTGTAGCTTCACGCAATAATTCCTCCGCTTTATTGATGCCGTTAGCTACCTTTGTTTGAATCATAGGCTTGCCATCAAAGCGAGCCATTTCCACTTGGCGGTCGGAAGCGACGATAATGCATTTGGCATGTTCGATTTCTTCTGCTGTAAGCGCATCTTTTACACCTGATGCACCGTTTTTCTCAACCTTTAAGGAAATGCCCATTTCTTTAGCTTTGCGCTCTAAGGACTCCGCAGCCATGTAGGTGTGCGCGATGCCTGTAGGACAACCTGTAACGGCTAATACTTCATAGTGAGGATTATCTACAGAAATCTTAGGAGCCACCTTTTCGATAGCTTCTGTAGCTTTTTCTTCAATAGTATCAGTGATGCTTGGTGCTTCTTGCGGTTCAGGTTGTTTAATAAAGCCTTCTACAGATGGATCAAAGTTGCCATCTTCTTTAGCTGTTACGAGTTCCAAGAAACGTTCAACAGTTGGAGCAGCGATGAGCGCCTCTTTGAAATCAGGGTCGATAACCATCATAGCTAATTGGCTCAACACCTCTACATGAGTGTCAGCTGCGCCTTCTGGTGCAGCAATCATGAAGAATAAACGAGATGGTTGACCGTCGAGGGCTTCGAAGTCAACGCCGTGAGGCACAACCATAGCTGCTAGGCCTGCTTCTTTTACGCCTGCGGATTTAGCATGTGGTGTAGCAATGCCGTCACCAAGGCCAGTAGAGCCAGATTCTTCACGAGCGAAAACGGCTGCTAAGTACTCACCTTTGTCGATGAGGTTACCACCTTTTTCCATTAACTCGCCTAAGGTGTAAATTGCATCAGCCTTTGTGACCGGGTCTGCATTTAGCAGAATGGATTGAGGTTTTAATAAATCAGTGATTTGCATATATGTACTCCTTGATGCAAATAAAATATAAAACTAGTTAACTCGTACTTGTGAAAGTAATGCTTCTACTTCTGCAAGTGTAGCGAGGTTTTCAGAGTAAGCGGAGGCAGAGCCACTGGAGATACCCCAGTACAGTGCCTCTTGTAGATCGCCTGTCTTTTCAAAGCCTGTAATAAAGCCAGCTACCATGGAATCGCCGGCGCCTACAGAATTTACGAGTGTACCCTTAGGGGCAGGGCTCGTATATACCGTGCCGTCAGCAGCTACTAAGATAGCTCCATCACCAGCCATAGAGATAAGCACATGCTGTGCACCTTTTTCTTGTAATGCTTTAGCGGCCTCTACGAGGTCATCCTTTGTGGAAAGGGTACGACCAAAGATTTCGCTAAGCTCGTGATTATTTGGTTTGATTAAGAACGGTTTATATGGCAAGACTCGTGTGAGTAAGTCTTTAGTAGCATCTACGACAATGCGAATGTTTTTATGTTGTAATCGCTCCATAATGAGCTCGTACATATCGCTTGGTAAGCTGGAAGGAATACTGCCTGCAAGGATCAATGTATCCTGCTCAGTTAATGCATCGAGCTGTGTATAGAGGGCTTCTAGTTCGTCGTCTGCAATGATAGGGCCACGGCCGTTAATTTCTGTTTCTTCGTCAGAGGCTTTCACCTTAACATTGATGCGCGTTAAACCTTCGCGCAGACGAATGAAATCTTCTTTCACACCAAATTTGTTCAGTTGTGTTACGATTTCTTCCCCTGTGAAACCGGCGATGAATCCGAGTGCGGTTGTATCCATACCGAGATTGTTGAGCACGATGGATACGTTGATACCCTTGCCGCCACCGAGAACGTACTCTTGGGTGGTACGATTAATGGTGCCCGTCTTGAGGTGGTCAAGGCGCACGATATAATCGAGGGCTGGGTTAAAGGTAATGGTGTAAATCATACAAATTCCCCTTTAAGATAAATTAATGAGCCTATGATTGGTTAATCTTGTAATTAGCGTAAATTTGATTGATTTTGTAATTAGCGTATGATTGGTTGATCTTGATTCCGTAGTCGTAACCAGTAAAGGAGTGGTACGAGGTATAGGAAGAAAGCGAATGGTACATAGCCAGCTGTACTAGTACCCATCATAACTACAGGTACATAAGCGGCGATGTTCCATGGTAGTAAGGGGGCAATGACGATGCCGCTGTTTTCAAAGTCGAGCATCACATCTTCGTCTTGAATGCCTCGTTGTGCGTAGGTAATGCGCATAATAGAATGTGTCATTACAACCGCAATAGCTTGACTACAACCTACAGCACCTGTTAAAAAGGCGAGACCTACATTGGCAGCAAATACATCGCTACGCGTTTTAGCTCGTTCTAATAGTTGTCTAATATCGTTCCAGAAGCCAACCCCTTCGAGCATGCCAGAAATGGCAGTTGCCATAAAAATGGAAAGGGTAGGGATGAACATCGTTTGTAAGCCGCCGCCGTGAATGATATCTGCTAGTGGATTATAATGTGGTAGCTCAAAGCCTGTTAAGGTATACCAGCCTAAGTCAGAAAGGGGAACTCCCTGATTAGTATAAGCTAGAATTGCCGCTACTAATGCACTAAGACCGATAGGCCAACGGATAGATACTTTCAAAGGTAACAGACCAATGACGATGATCACAGGAATCCATAAGGTCCAATCAATGTTGAACACAAAGTGAATCGTATCGGACAGTAAGCTATTTGCATAGTTGAGCGGGAACCACTGCGATAGTATCAGGTAGAGCACTGTGGAAATAACAAGTGCAGGAAGACCATCCTTAAACATAATAGGGATGTTGGTCGATACCTTTGTATGCGTTAAAGCCGCTACGAGAGAGGCGCTAGATGATAAAGGACCATTCCGATCACCAAAGTAAGCACCGGCGATAATGGCACCGGCTACGATATTTTCTGGAATATTACCTGCCCTTGCCATCGTGATGAGTACAATGCCTATGGTGCCTACAGTACCGAGAGCTGTACCTAATAACATGCTCACCACAGCTGTTAATAAAAAGGCACAAGCAATAAAGAGGGACGGATCAATCAAGTCGATGCCGGTGGCGATAATCATAGGGATGATGCCTGCTGCTTGCCACATAGCAATGAGCCAACCGATAAGCAAGAATATTTGCATTACCACAATCGAGCTTTTAGCACCTGTCCATGATAGGTTTAGCAGTTCTTTTGGTTGGTATCCTTTGCGATAGAATACATAGGCCATGATGCACCATACTACAATCAAGGCGTAACCAATAGCAATACCGTTAGCTACGGCGATGATAATGACGAGGATAGATATGAGTAAACCTATGAGCGACTCCGTATTTTTCGGCATTAGAGAACGGCCTTGTTGATACTTTAGAAACGCATTTAATATGAGTTGTAACCACTTCATCTTAATCAATAGGAAGTTCTGTTTCGAAGACTTCCTCAGCAGGGCCAGTCATGAGCACCGTGCCATCCTCCAAGTATGAAATATGTAATGTTCCTAAATAGAGCTCTACATCTACTTCGCGACCAGTTAAGCCTTTTTCAAAGGACATAACAGCAGAAGCACAAGAGCCTGTACCACATGCTAAGGTGGCGCCGGCACCGCGTTCCCATGTGCGAACCTTGATGTGCTTATCATTT
Organism: uncultured Veillonella sp.; assembly: GCF_900545205.1. Classification (GTDB taxonomy): domain Bacteria; phylum Bacillota; class Negativicutes; order Veillonellales; family Veillonellaceae; genus Veillonella. The sequence continues at coordinate 8,120 of NZ_UQYC01000032.1, forward strand.
ACTACCTCGATGTAGTTAACATTCGTATTGGATGGGAATGCATCGTGTTTTTCAATGATAGGACCTTGTGTCGTTACAGGCGCCTTTGTAATGTCATTGATATACACCTCTGTATGAGGAACGCCGAGTAATACGGAGCTTACTGTTACTGTTTCGCCGTTTACATCGAGGTCTACGTCGATAACCTTATCCATATTTACATCCATCGGAATGTCTTGGGCTGCAAAGAATGGCTTGCCCATGTCTACAGTAACTTGTGTGACTATACCATTTTCGATAGTTAAGGTAGGTTTCATTACACCGGCCAAGGTTTCGATGGTAAAAGTTTCTTTAGTAATTTCTCCGTGTTCATAGGCATATTTGGCAAAGCAACGGATTGCATTACCGCACATTTCTGCTTCACTACCATCAGAGTTAATAATGCGCATGCGCACATCACAGGTTTTTGAAGGAACTAGAATGGCAAGACCGTCGGCACCGATACCAGTACGACGATCGCAAAGGCGAATCGCCAAATCAGTATAGTCCTTGTTAGCACCTTGAGGGTCGGCAAAGAGGATAAAATCATTGCCAAGACCATGCATTTTAGTTAATTTCATAAAGTCTCCTATCAATAAGTAAGACTTTCACCATGAAGCCCGTGAAAGTCTCATATGTATATTATTATATATTCTATATTATTATATCATAAATGACCCTTAATTATGTGGTGGAACTTTATAAAATTATAGCGAAAGTAAGTGAAAAATAACCCACGTGGGACGATTAAATAGGCGGATATAAAGGGCTCTATTACTTTATTGTTTGTCAGAGAAATGATAGAATATAGAGTAATGTAGTTTATCGTAATAGAAAGAGGAACACATATGCGAATTCAAGGGATTTCTGGATCTCGTGGCGTTGCAGTAGGCAATGTATATAGATATATTCAAGAGGAAATAGTCATTCCTGATTACACTGTAGCAGAGGATAAGGTAGAAGCGGAAATTGGTAAGTTCGCTTCTGCTATGGCAGCTACCTTAAAGCAATTAGATACAATTCGTCAAAAGGCGTTGAAAGACATGGGCCCTGAAGAGGCGGCGATTTTTGAAGCGCATATGCAAATCGCGCAAGACCCATCCTTGTCTGATGGTATTAAATCCCTCGTTGAGTCTAGCCATACTAATGTTGTAGCGGCTACAGCTCAAACTATTGAAACCTTTGCCAATATCTTCCTCGGTATGGAAGATCCATACATGCGTGAACGCGGTGCAGATATCAAAGATATTGGTGATCGTTTGATGCGCAATATGTTAGGCATGAACCCTCGTGGTTTATCCCATATTTCTGGAGAGGTTATTTTGGTGGCTCATGATTTGGCACCATCTGATACAGCTTCTCTTGATAAAAATGTGGTAAAAGGCATTGTAACAGCTGCTGGTGGTCCTACATCTCATGCGGCTATCATGGCACGCACCTTGGAAGTCCCTGCCGTTATGGGCGTTGGTGATATTGAAGGCTTCGTAGATGGCGAAAAAGCAGTTGTACTTGGTACAGATGGTATTGTGGAAACAAATCCATCTGATGCGGATTGGACTGAATATACAAATCAAGCGGCTGCATACCAAGAGGAATTGAAACGGTTGCGCGAATCTGCCAATCTTGAAGCTAAGACTACAGATGGTCATCATGTCGAATTATTTGGCAATATCGGTAAGTCTAAAGATGCTAAACATGCTCTTACAATGGGCGCACAAGGTATCGGCTTATACCGTACAGAATTCTTGTATATGGAAAATGATGAATTGCCAGCAGAAGATGTACAGTTCGAAGAATATAAAAAGGTTGCAGAAGATATGCAGGGGCAGCCTGTTATCATTCGTACCATGGATATTGGTGGTGACAAGGAGTTGAAGTGCCTTGATTTGCCAACTGAAATGAATCCATTTCTTGGTTACCGTGCAATTCGTATTTCCTTGAACCGTCCAGATATCTTCAAAGTACAATTGCGTGCGTTATTGCGTGCTAGTGCCTTTGGCGATATTCACATCATGTATCCTATGATTGCTTCCGTAGAAGAAGTGAAACAAGCGAATGCTATGCTTGAAGAATGTAAGGCAGAACTTACAGCAGAAGGCAAAGAATTCAATAAAGCTATTAAGGTTGGTATTATGATCGAAGTACCAGCGGCGGCTGTGATTTCTCCAATCTTGGCTAAATACGTAGACTTCTTCAGTATTGGTACCAACGATTTGTGTCAATACACCTTGGCAGTAGACCGTATGAACGAATCTATTGGCGCTCTATATCAACCATTGCATCCAGGCGTATTACGTCTTATCAAACATGTTATCGATGCGAGCCATGAACAAGGTAAATTTACAGGCATGTGCGGTGAACTCGCTAGTGACCCTGTAGCTACCATGATTTTATTAGGCCTTGGCCTTGATGAATTCTCTATGACAGCGTCTTCTATACCACTTATTAAGAAAATCTTGCGTTCCGTTTCTAAAGCAGAATGTGAAGAGGTGGCTAATAAAGCGCTTTCCATGGATACAGCAGAAGAAATTACAGAATATGCTAAATCTGTACTAGCTGAAAAAGGCTTACTATAATTCTGTTGTATAGCAAATAACTTTCAATATACTTGAATTGAAAGGCTTGAAATTGATACAATATATCTATTAGAACGTATGGGATAGGCACTGCCTATCGAGATAGAAAGAGGTTATCATGAAAGAATTAACAGTAGAAATTACTAACGAATCTGGTTTACATGCTCGTCCTGCTACAGCTTTCACACAATTGGCTGCTAAATATGCTTCCAAATTGACAATCGCTGCTAATGGTAAAACAGCTGATGCTAAATCCATCTTAACTGTATTGACTTTGGGCGCTACAAAAGGCACATCCGTTACATTAACAGCTGACGGTGCTGATGAAGACGACGCACTTGCTGCATTGAGCGAATTCTTAACAACTAACCACGACTAATACAATGTGGTAATACAAAGGACTCTACGAATGTAGAGTCCTTTTTTGTTGATCTATATGTTTTATGTATATGATTTTTGTATATGTTTTATGTTTTGGTTGATTTGATTAAATGTTACCTTTAATTTAATATGGTGAATTTACAAAACTATTAGCGTGTAGTTTCAAATAAAAAGGAAGAGGCGGTTTAGCCTCTTCCTTATTTTCCCATGTTTGCAAAGCGCTCTACAGCCTTTGTAAAGTCGCTAATGGTTTTTTCTACGTCACCGTGTTCGATACCATCTCGTACGCAGTGGTTGATATGCCCTTCAAGGACTACTTGACCTACTTTATGTAGTGCAGACTTAGCTGCATTAATTTGGCTCAACACATCTTCGCATGGAATGTCTTCTTCAATCATTCGATCAATAGCTTGCACTTGACCAAGGATTTTACGCAATCGACGATGTAGATTTTCTGAATCCATACATTGTTTCATAATACTCCTCCAATGGGCATGTTTTTTTATCATCCTTATTATTATACTCCATGTAAAGTTTGTAATACAACTTAATAAGTATACCTAATATGCATTAAATCTACATATATAAATTTATATTGTATATGGATGTATGTGAATATCTGTATTCAAAGGTACATTTAAATATATACTTTTAAAATAGCATGGCACGTATTTTATATTATACACATCTATTTAGACCTTGTAATATATATCTTCTTCTTAATTGATGTGATACAATACATTTAATACACAATGTGTTTGTATATGTATATAAGGTACTGTAATGCATATAGAATTTAAATTTGTCTATAGGTATATACTACGGGCCTTTATGAAATAGGTGAAAGCAATGAAAGTGTTTCGCTACCTTCGGAACCTAGTGGTATTTGTGTTAGTTATGATACTGGCCGTGTTTATATATGATGGATACCATAGGGTTCAAGGTACAGATCGTGAAAGTAACGCGCATACAACTGTTGAAAAACGCATAGAACAAGGTGAAGATACCCTTAGTCGCACAGATCGTATTATACGATTATTTACCTTTAAAGAAAAGGTAGAGACGGCACTGAACCAACGTGTTTCTAAAGAACATTGGGTAAAGGGAGATGTCATTCCAGAATATACAAAGAATGCACTCATCGCCATAGAGGATAAGCGATATTATAAGCATGGTGCTATAGATGTACTTGGTATCATTCGCGCCTTTTATACGAATACCATCGCTGGTGAAACTGTAGAGGGCGGCAGCACCATAACACAACAAGTCGTAAAAAATCTGTTCCTTTCATCAAAACGCATTATGAGCCGTAAGATAGAAGAAGCAATCTTGGCGAGTGAAATGGAACATTACTACACGAAGGAAGAAATTCTCACCATGTATTTAAATACCGTATATTATGGTCACAATTACTACGGTATCTACGAAGCAGCTCATGGATACTTTGGGACAAGCCCAAGCCGATTGACACTAGGTCAAAGTGCTATGCTCGCAGCCTTACCTAATGCACCATCCTACTTAGACCCTTATACGAACTATAAAGGGGCTAAGGCACGACAAAAACTAGTACTCGAACAAATGGTAGACCAAGGAATGATTACACAAGCCGAAGCTGATTATGCATACAAACAAGATTTGGGACTTGTGGACGAATAATTAAATAACTATAGTAACATCTCTGTTAGTTGATTGATAATTGGCTAACAGAGATTTTTTTGCTACATTAAATAATAGACACATTTAGAGAGAGTTTTAACTGTTAGGAGTGTAAATATTGGATAATGTTGAATTAAAGCAGTATGAGAAAGGTAACTATTCATCTATTTATATAGGTGCAAAACCTATTATTAAGTTTGCTATGCTTAGATTGGAGAACTTTATATCTTATTATTTAAGAGGACCTGGAGGGTTAGACTATAAGTCTGAAGTACTTGCTGTTGATTCTTATGCTCGTGAAATATTTTATATTGAACAAGCAGATGTTGATAAAATAGAAAACTGGATAGTTTATTACGATGATGAACATGATTGTATGGCCGTAAGATATTGCTTTTGGGATAAAGCATTAGATAGAGATATTCTAATGGCAGATGAATCTTTAAGGGTGCAAGTAAGAGAAAAATATATCGTTGATAAAATTCCGCATATTAGTAATCAAACTATTATTGGTGTAGATAAAACGATAAAACATAATATTTTAAATAGTATAAATACTTTTGATGCAGCGATATCTAAGATGAATATATTAGAACTATTTGAGAATGTAGACTACTCTAAAGGTAATTATAGAATTACAAGATCTTATGATTTAGATGTTCGTATTGAAGCTATTATCTGTGAGGAACAAAGTAATCTTCATTCCATCATAAATGAAATTAAGTCTTTGGTAGTGGGAAGGGTAAAAGAACCCATTGAAACAACTGACTACGAGATTGCTTTGGATTACCAATTTTCACCTATTGATATTAAGTAAGGACAGACGGATAATCGTAAGAAGTGAAGCTATATCTAGTGCTAAATTACTAGATATAGCTTTTTTATAATTGATTAGTTCGGAAACGAAATATATTATTAAATTGAATAAAAATAATGCTTGCATTTATAATTATACAGGTGTATACTATTTTTTATCAGAAAGAGGGAATGACCGTTGAGTTAGATGCCACGGTGCTTTCACAATTATCTGATATAATATTGATTATATGAGTTTAAATACATAGTAAGTTTTTTATGAGGTGTTATCATGGGTAAAGCAAATAAAGTAGTACTCGCATATTCTGGTGGTTTGGACACATCTGTTATCATTCCTTGGTTAAAAGAAAATTATGGCGCTGAAGTTATTGCAGTGTGCGTAGACTTGGGACAACCTGAGGATTATGATGCAGTTGAGAAAAAAGCAATTAAATCTGGTGCTTCTAAAGCGTACATCGTAGACGCTAAAGAAGAGTTCGTAAAAGATTATGTATGGCCAACAGTAAAAGCTGGTGCAATTTATGAAGGTAAATATTTATTAGGTACATCCTTCGCTAGACCTTTGATTGGTAAAATCCTTGTAGATATTGCTAAAAAAGAAGGCGCTGATGCTATCGCTCACGGTGCGACTGGTAAAGGTAATGACCAAGTTCGTTTTGAACTTGCTATCAAAGCATTGGCTCCTAATATGAAAATCATTGCTCCTTGGAGAGAATGGGATTTGAAATCTAGAACAGACTGCATGGAATACGCTGCTAAACACGACATTCCAGTTGTGGCTACAAAATCCCATCCATATTCTATGGACCAAAACGTATGGCATTTGTCCCATGAAGGCGGCGATCTTGAAAATCCAGCAAATGCTCCTAAAGATGATGTGTACTTGGTAACACATACTCCTGAACAAGCTCCAGATGAAGCTGGTTATGTAACTGTATCCTTCAAAGACGGTGTACCTGTAGCGGTAGATGGCCAAGAAGGTACTCCATTACAATTGTTAGAAAAACTCAACGAAATTGGCGCACACTATGGTGTAGGCGTTGTAGATATCGTTGAAAATAGATTAGTAGGTATGAAATCCCGTGGCGTTTATGAAAACCCAGGCGGCTCCATTATCATGTATGCTCACAGAGAACTTGAATACCTTTGCCTCGATAGAGCTACATACCACTATAAAGAACTCATTGCCAACAAATACGCTGAACTCGTATACGATGGCATGTGGTTCGCACCATTGATGAACGCTTTGCAAGCATTCGTTGATGAAACTCAAAAAACTGTAACTGGTGAAGTAAAACTTAAATTGTACAAAGGCAATATTATTTCTGCTGGTGCAACTTCTCCATACTCCTTGTACAGCGAAGATTTCGTAACATTCGAAGAAGACGATGTATACAACCAAGCTGATGCGGCTGGTTTCATCAACTTGTTCGGTTTACCTCTTAAAATTAATGCATTGATGAAAGAAAAGGCAGGTAAATAATGGCTAAATTGTGGGGCGGGCGTTTCACAAAAGGCACTGATAAAGCGGTAGAGGATTTTACATCCTCTATCGCTTTTGATGCGCGGATGTACGCCGAAGATATTGCAGGTAGTAAAGCACATGCTACAATGCTAGCAAAACAAAATATTATCTCCGACGCAGATCGGGATGCTATTGTTGAGGGCTTAACAAAGATTAAAGGCCAAATCGATAAAGGCGAGTTCCCATTTTCCGTGGCGCTTGAAGATATTCATATGAATATTGAAAAACGCCTAACAGATGACATTGGCGAAGCAGGTGGTCGTTTACATACGGGCCGTAGCCGTAATGACCAATGTGCAGTGGATTTACATATGTACGTCCGTAAAGCTGTTGTAGAAATGGGCGAGCTTATCGTAGATATGCAAAAAGCTCTCATAGAAACGGCTGAAAAATACAGCGATGTTATCATGCCTGGCTATACGCATTTACAACGGGCTCAACCTGTATTGTTTGGTCATCATATGATGGCATACTTCTCTATGCTAGAGCGCGACTTTGACCGTTTGTTGATGGTCTTCAAACACGCAGACATCATGCCGCTTGGTGCAGGGGCCTTAGCTGGTTCTACGTACGGTATTGATCAAACCTATACGCAAAAGCTACTCGGCTTCTCTCGTATTTACGAAAATAGTATGGATGCCGTATCTGACCGTGACTATGTAGTTGAATTCTTGTCCTTTGCATCTCTTGTGATGATGCATTTGAGCCGTCTTAGCGAAGAATTGATTTTGTGGTCTACCAATGAGTTTAACTTCATTGAACTTGATGATGCACACTGCACAGGCTCTAGCATTATGCCACAAAAGAAAAATCCTGACGTATGTGAACTTGTTCGTGGTAAAACAGGTCGTACCTATGGCCACTTGTTAGGTTTATTAACTACATTAAAAGGCTTGCCACTTACATATAATAAAGATATGCAAGAGGATAAAAAGGGCATTTTTGATGCTATCGATACAGTACACTTTGCATTGTCCATTAATGCGGCTATGGTCCGTGGTATGAAGGTCAATGGGGTGCATATGAAAGCTGTCCTCGATGATGACTTCTCTAATGCTACGGACATGGCAGATTACCTTGCGAAAAAAGGCGTTCCATTCCGTGAAGCTCACGAAATCGTAGGTAATGCTGTACATCATTGCATTGAAAAAGGTTGCGTATTGCTTGATTTATCTGTTGAGGATTTTAAAGCTATATCCGACCATTTTGATGCAGATATCCTTGATGCCATTTCCATCGAAGCTTGCGTAGCTGGTCGTAATAACTATTCTGGTACTGCTCCAGAATGTGTGGAAAGACAACGTAACAATGGTAAAGCTGTTATCGCTGGAGAAGAAAAACAAATTGCTCAGTGGAAAGCAATTGTAGAATCTGTGCAAGCATAACTGCTTTAGTAAGCCTAATGTTTTGATTTAGGGCTACATCCTGTACAAGAGTAACATTCAGAGTAATCGTTACTTGTGACATTGAAAATTTAAGATCGATATACATATAAGTCTTATGTTAAAGCGCTTTATATTAACCTTTAAGCTTATGTGTATATCGATTTTTTTATTTGAATGATAGATGATATCTAGAAAAGAGTTATTCTAATTGATAAATTACTATTAAAATGGTGTAAATTTGTGTACGCATACAGTGGACTGTGTAAAAACAATAGTCTTGTACTACGACACTATAACCATGATAGATAGTAGAAATCACATATATACACAGAATAAAATGGGGTAAAAATATACCCTGTCATTGTTAAAATGAGTTCTGTTCGTTTTAGATGATAAATTAACTATAATTTATTCAATTCGTGTAATAATGCTTGTCCGCCAATAAAGTACTTTCATTTTGGGTTCATAGGTGTTATTATTTAATTCGTAATAAGAATAACAACGGTAAATTCACATTCAAGCCCATCACAGCACGAACTGAATTTACTTAGCGGTATATTATATTTAAGTGAATTATGGACGAGAAAAAATTCACCTTTTGAAAGGGGATTGATACATGAAAACCACCGCTAAAAAAATGTCTGTATTCCAGCTAACCACAATGGTAGCAGCCAATATGCTAGGAGCTGGGATCATTATGTTACCAACTAATTTGGCTCAAGTTGGTACTATTTCAGTTTTATCTTGGCTCGTAACAGCTGTGGGTGCGCTTCTGTTAGCGTATATTTTTGCTCAAGCGGGTATGTTCTCTCAGATTAGAGGGGGCATGGGCGGTTATGCAGAACACCGCTTCGGTAAAACTGGACATTTTATGGCGAGCTATGCTTACAGCATATCTCTCATCATTGCTAATATCGCCATCGCGGTGTCTGCCGTAGGTTATGGCGCAGCTTTCTTTGGTGTTGACCTTAATGCAACACAAACAAGCCAAGTAACAATTGTACTTTTGTGGTTTGCAGCGATTTTGAACTTCCGTGGTAATCGCTTCACAGGTCGACTCAGCAACATGACTATTTGGGGCTCTATTGTGCCGGTTTTATTAATTGGTACAATCGGCTGGTATTGGTTTGACCCGTCTATTTATTGGGCGGCTTGGAACCCAAATGATCTTCCGTTTTACGATGCAGTAAAACAATCCATTTCCCTCACTTTGTGGGGCTTCCTAGGATTTGAGTCCGCAGCGGCTAATGCTGATGCTGTTGAGAATCCAAAGAAAAACGTACCTATCGCAACTGTAGCGGGTACATTAGCAGTGGCAGTGGTTTACATCTTGTCCACAAATGTTATGGCCGGTATCGTGCCTAACATCGACTTATTAAATTCTAACGCACCATTCGGTTTGACATTCGTATACATGTTCAATGATACAATTGCAAACATCGTGATGGCTGCAATGGTTATTTCTTGCTTTGGCGCTTTACTTTGCTGGCAATTCACATTGTCTCGCGTATTTAAAAGCGCAGCGGAACATGGTTACTTCCCTAAAGTATTCGCTCGTGTAAATAGTAATGATGCTCCTGTTCGTGGCGTATTCATTCTACTCGCTGTTGAAACATTACTTACATTGTTCACTGCAAGTGATTCTTTGCGTGAGCAATTTGAAGTATTGGTAAACTTGGCGGTTGTAACTAACGTAGTACCATATGTATTGTGCATCTTAGCAGTGCCTACAATGATGCGTATGGCTGGCGTAGCTGAAAGCCGTATTAAACGCTCTAACTACGTATTTGGTGCTGGCGTTATCTACTGCTTGTATGCTATCTATGCATGTGGCTTTGATGCTATGGTTGGTAGTGCCGTGGCAGTAAGTATTGGTCTTGTGATCTATGTTTTGCGTAAAGCGTGGGCTACACGCAAAGCGCATCGCTTGCAACAAAGTATCGATTAACTGAATATCTCTCGTCTTATAAGAGGCTGTTACCTAGTAACAGCCTCTTTTTTGCATGTATTTTAAACCGTATATTGGGTTCAGCTTTTTTGGTAGACTTATCCTTTGATCGTTGAGTTACTAAATACGTATTAGGAGGAGATTAATAAATTTTTGTTTTATATAAGGAAATATTATATGGCTCTTTATTATCACATTTTTTAATATATATACATCTATATACAATCTATGCTTGAAAAATTATATATATAAAGGTATTTTCAGAGGTTTATACATAAAATTGACAATTATCACTAATCGATAATTTTTATTAGTATAAAAATTACATCGAAAATCTACGATGTACGCATACCCATAAGGGGTATATGTATTGTAAACATAATATTAATATAGTATATTTATAATCGATAAAAATGAATAAACTAATGAGTGTCGGTATTACCGAGCGTAAAAGAGGAAAATGGGTGTAAATCCCATACTATGCAAATAGCTGTAATGAGGAGCAAGGTTTCATTATAGGGTCACTGGGAGACTGGGAAGGCCGAAATGTTGCGATGAATCATGAGTCAGAAAGCCTGCTCTAGATGGCATGGCATGTATATGCCGTGTTTAATTTAGGTTAGTCAGGTGGACTAACTTTTTTTGTTGTTTTCCTATATGCACCTCTGCTATATCGGGTGAAATAAGCATATTAGTTGTTCATTTAGATTATTGTAGTATTTAGAGAGTATAGGAGGAGGCGCCTATGGGCAAACGCTTTGCTAAACAGCTAGGTCAATTCATTGTTACACTGTTTGGCATTACTTTTTTAACATTTTGTCTCACTTATTTAGCACCGGGCGATCCAGTAACGATGCTACTAGAAACGGCCGATACTATCGTGTCTCAGGAGCTCATTGATGAGACTCGAGCTCAGCTTGGGCTAGATAAACCGTTTATAGTGCAATATGCGAACTGGGTTGTGAATGCTGCACAAGGTGACTTAGGGATGAGTTATTCGGCTAAAAAGCCTGTTGTAGATCGTATGTTAGAGGCTTTGCCAGGGACAGTTATGTTAGCGGGTACAGCATTAGTATTTACATTGCTCTATGCATTGCCGGCAGGGATTATAAGCGCCTTAAATCGAAACAAATGGATCGACTATCTGTTGCGCGCTGCTTCCTTTGTAGGCGTGTCTATGCCATCATTCTGGTTAGGCCTTGTATTGATTTATATCTTTGGTCTTAAATTAGGACTTGTTCCTATTGCATCTTCTCGTGTAACTCCTATCGGTGTAATTCTACCAGCCGTTACATTAGCTGTTGTAGTGGGGTCCAAGTACATGCGCCAAGTTCGTCTTGTTATTCTTGAAGAAATGCAAAAGGATTATGTCATCGGCGCACGTGCTCGTGGTGTGAGTGAGATGAAAATTTTATTCGGTCATATTTTGCCTAATGCAGTATTACCACTCATCACTATATTAGGCGTTCTCATCGGTTGGCTATTAGGCGGTGTTGCAGTTGTTGAAATGGTATTCTCCTGGCCTGGCCTTGGGAATATGGCGGTATATGCCATTACCATGCGCGACTATCCATTGATCGAAGGTTTTGTGTTATGGGTTGCCTTAGCATATATGTGTGTCAATGCTCTAGTTGATGCATCCTATGTTCTGTTGGACCCTAGATTGAAAAGGGAGAGAGCATAATGAAAGAATTTATTCAGAAACATAAATTGTTCTCTTTCTACACTGCATTGATGCTTGTCATCGTATTCATTGCTATCTTTGCACCATGGCTTGCGCCGGGAGATGCTTTCACATCGGATATGTCTAAAGCATTACAAGCCCCTAGTGCTCAGCATTGGTTTGGCACCGACAAACTGGGTCGTGACGTATTGTCTCGTATCATTTATGGTACTCAATTATCCTTGTTCATGGGTGTATCCATCGTAGTGATTATGGTAAGCATTGGTACTATTATCGGTGCCATAGCCGGTTATTTCGGCGGGAAAATCGAGATGGTCCTCATGCGTTTTGCGGACATTATGCTATCCTTCCCGGGTGTAGTATTAGCCATTGCCATTGCAGGTATTTTGGGTGGTAGTATTATGAATACGATTTTGGCATTATCTGTAGTAGGTTGGGCAAAATATGCTCGTTTGGTACGATCTATGACATTGAAAGTTCGTGGCGAAGAGTATGTAACGGCTGCTGTCATGATGGGGGCATCTACATCAACTATTATTAGACGTCATATCATTCCTAATATTATGCCGCTTGTTGTTACAACAGGTGCACTAGATATTGGGGCTATTATGATTGAGGTTGCTGGTCTTTCCTTCCTTGGATTTGGTGCTCAACCACCAACACCAGAATGGGGCCTTATGCTTAACGAAGGTCGTCAATATTTACAAACCAGTCCATGGCTGATGGCCTTCCCTGGTATGTCCATCCTTATCGTAGTTGCTATCTTTAACCTTTGGTCTGATTCCTTGCGCGATGTAGTGGATCCTAAAAATCAAGGTTAGTTACGTGTGATACTTATTTATGGATAGCTTTGTGAAAGTTGTTGGATGAATAAATAAGCAATACTGTGGTTTTTCCATTATGACTATTATGGTTTGTAGTAGTTATGATGTGTATGTTTTATGTTTATATGTAATGGTACAAGGAGATTTTATA
>NZ_UQYC01000033.1 GCF_900545205.1 uncultured Veillonella sp.
AGATTCGAATGCCCCACGAGGAGTTGTTTTTGTAACAAAACCGATATCGGAACGAGGGGATGCTTGACCTTTAGTCAAACCATATACATGGTTATCCATTACAACATATGTCATGTTTACATTACGTTTGAAAGCATGGATAGTGTGACCCATACCGATAGCGAACGCATCGCCATCACCAGAGCAAGCGATAACTTCTAAGTCTTGGTTAGCAAGTTTAACGCCTTGTGCGTAAGGAAGCGCACGGCCATGAGTTGTATGCGCGCCATATGCGTAGAAATAACCACCGATACGGCTAGAGCAACCGATACCAGAAATTACTGCTAATTTTTCTGGTGGAATATTTTTCGCTACTACAGCGTCAGTAATCGCTGCTTGAACCCCATAATGGCCACAGCCTGGACACCAGTTAGGACGAATATCGTTTCTGTAATCTTTAGCTGTTGTCATATTATAGGACCTCCTTAATAGCATTTTTCACATAACTTTTTGTGAATGGATTACCATCGTATTTCAAGCAGCTGGAAATTTTAGATTTCTTATGCATGTTGATTTTAAATAAGTTAGTCAATTGACCTGTAGCATTGTGCTCAACGATAACCACTTTTTTCGCAGCATCCATGAATGGTTGTAATTGTTTAGCTGGGAATGGTTTAATCAAGCGCAATTGTAAGTGGTTAACTTTAACGCCTTCTTGATCGAATTCAGCAACTGCTTCTTCGATAGCACCACGGCTAGAAGCCATACCTACAACGAGTACATCTGCTTCGTCGTATTTAGCGTTATTCAAGAATGGTTCATAGTTATCAGCTACAGTTTCCAATTTGCGGAAGCGTTTATCAGTTTGTGCTACGTGCATTGTAGGCGCTTCTGCTGGTTTACCTTCTTCATTATGTTCTAGACCTGTGGAAAGGAATAGACCATTTTTCATGCCAGGAATTGTACGTGGAGAAATACCATCTTCAGTCAATTCAAAGCGTTTGAAGTATTTAGGTTGTTCCAATTCAGGAAGATCAGCTTCTTTCATCATTTTACCGCGGTTAATAGGTACACGGTTCAAGTCGAAGGAAGGAACGGATTGTTTATTCAAACCTTGTTGTAAGTCAGGCATGAAGATAACTGGGCATTGGTACATTTCTGCCAAGTTGAAAGCTTTTTGAATTTCATAGAAGCATTCTTCGATAGATGTTGGAGAAATTACGATACCAGCGTAATCGCCATGTGCATTGTAGCAAGCCGCATCAATATCGGATTGTTCAACCTTTGTTGCCATACCTGTGGATGGGCCAGAACGTTGAACGTCGATAACAACCATTGGCAATTCAGCCATGGAAGCCATGGATAAGGATTCAGCCATCAAGGAAAGACCAGGGCCAGAAGTACATGTGAAGCCACGAACACCTGCGTATACGCCGCCCATAGCTGTCATGCATGCTGCGATTTCGTCCTCTGTTTGAACGATTGTAGCACCCAATTTATCCATGTTTTTAATCATATATTCCATTACTTCAGATGCTGGAGTAATAGGATAAGATGCCATGAAACGGGAACCTGCTGCAATAGCACCAAGAGCACATGCTTCATTACCTAATAAGAACATTTGATCTTTCTTACCAGGAGCTGGCAATGTATCGATTTCAACATCGCCTAATTTTTCCATTACAAGGCCATAACCATCGTCAAAAGCAGCCAAGTTTTTATCCACGATTTCTTGGGATTTTTTCGCAAATTTAGCAGCAATCGCATCTTTGAACATCTTAGTATCGAAACCAAGAAGTGCTACAGACATACCAAGTGCTACGATGTTACGCATCAACATGGAACCTTGTTTCATTGCTGTTTCAGAAATTGGCAAGGACAAGCAATTAACCTTTGCACCTTCAAATTTAGAGAAGTCAGGATTTACTTTGCTGTCACAGATGATGTAACCGCCATCGCGAACTTCGGAACCATGCATATCAACTGTTTCTTGATCAAGAGAAAGCAAGAAGTCTACGCCTTCACCAATGGACATAACTTGTTCTAATGCAACGCGCAATGCGAATGTAGTATGACCACCTTTGATACGAGATGCAAACAAACGTTGGCTATACAAGGAATAACCTTCTTTAGCGAGGATTGTCGCCATGATTTCGCCACAACTCTCAATACCTTCACCTTGTTGGCCGCCCATTTTCCAGATAAAATCTTTACGTTTTTGCAAGAGATTCACCCTCCTTAGGATAAAAATTACACTGCTGACAAGAGTCTACCTTACTATGTTAATGTTTTATAGTACGAACCTGTCTATATCGTCATTGTATCATGTATATTTTGGGTTTACAATGTATCATTTCACATAATAATAGGTATAAATTAAGGCATTATAACTAAAAATTATAAGAGAAAAGGATACTACATGCTAAGTAGTATCCTTTTAGTATTAACGGTTATCGTTTTAAATAAATTATAGGAGAATGTAGTCTATACAAAATTATATAGAATATTTATTCTGTAACACCTCTTGCTGCCGTTCTTCGGTAAAGAAGATTTCCTCTAGACATAAACCTTGGGCTGGCGCCGTTTTGCCTATAACACGGCGATCTTTAGCCGCTAAATAGCACTTAATATCCTCCACCTTGCGTCTTCCCAGCCCTACATCGACAAGTAAGCCTGCAATATTGCGAACCATGTGGTATAGAAACCCATTGCCTATAACAGAAATGGTAACATGAGGGCCGTCGGCCTCTACATGGATGCCCATGATAGTCTTTACAGGATCAGCAGGCGTTGAATTCGTTCCCTTCAAGGTTGTAAAGTCATGCGTACCTAATAGTTCATTGCCGGCAGCTTGCATGAGCCCAATATTAAGAGGTTTCTTAACATGCCAATGGTATCGTTTTGTCAACGGATTAGCGATGAGTTGATTATGGATAGTATATACATACTCTTTACCATATATATTCCATCGCGGCTTCCAATCGAGTGGTATTTCTACCGCCTCAAGAACAACTATATCCTTTGGGATATGAGCAATCATAGCGCGAGGAATATTTTCTGCCGGTATAGCTCCAGATGTTTGGAATGTACAGACTTGAAACTTAGCATGTACCCCTGCATCAGTCCTAGAAGCACCGTAGATTTGAATTGGTTCATTACAAATTTTTGACAATCCATATTCTAAACAGCCTTGCACCGTTAAGCCCTTATCGTCAGGTTGCTTTTGATAGCCTGCTAAGTCAGTGCCATCATAAGCGACTATGATACGTATATTTCTCATAGATCAAGCCACCATAAAACGATGAGTGCGATGGTAACCAAAATGACAGCTCCTACGCCGATATAATCTACATAGGTAACTTGTAGCTCTTTCATGCGCGTACGGTTAACGCCCCCTCTATAACAGCGAGCCTCCATGGCAATCGCTAGTTCATCAGCGCGTCTGAAAGCACTAATAAATAATGGCACTAAGAGGGGCACCATGTTTTTAGCACGTTGAATGATAGAGCCTGTCACAAAATCTGCACCACGAGCAGATTGAGCTTTCATAATACGGTCTGTCTCGTCTAATAAAGTTGGAATAAAGCGCAATGCAATAGTCATCATCATTGCTAATTCGTGAGCTGGCACACCAATACAACGGAATGGATTGAGCAAATGTTCAATACCATCGGTCAAACGAATTGGTGATGTCGTATAGGTCAATAAAGACGAGAACAAGATTAAAAAGATTAATCGCGCCGCCATTTGTAGACCCATAGCCACGCCTTGATCTGTAATATTGATGATCCACCATTGGAAGATTGTATTACCTGGTGTTGTAAAGATATGAATACCCATGGTAAATACGATGATAATCCAAAGTGGTTTAATAGCTGACCACATCAAGCGTAATGGCAATCGTGATAAGAGCATAGCAAAGATTGTAAATGCCCCTACCAAGCCATACGCAAGAGGAGAGTTCGCTAAGAAGATGGCTACTACGAATATGGTAGTAGCAATAATCTTTGCACGAGGATCCATGCGATGCAAGAAGGAGTTTCCTGGGAAGTATTGCCCTATAGTAATGTTATTTAACATGGCTACCTCCTTCTAAAATGGCTTGTACTGCATCATCTACGGATAATACACGATTAGATACATCTAGTCCCTGTTCACGCAAATACTCCATAGTGACAGATACTGGTGGTACGTCTACACCAACAGCCTGTAATTCATCACGGTGATTATTAAAGATATCCATCGGCTCTCCATCGAGAACGATACGACCTTTATCAAGGACCACAAGGCGAGATGCCATGCGCGAAATATCTTCCATGTTGTGAGATACAAGGATTACTGTAATCCCCTTTTCTTTATGAAGGCGAATAATTTCTTCAAAGATTTCTTCACGACCAAATGGATCGAGACCTGCAGATGGTTCATCAAGAACTAGGAAGTCCGGATCCATAGCCACTACACCGGCAATGGCAACACGACGCATTTGACCACCAGATAGGTGGAATGGAGAACGCTCTGCATAAGTATCATAGTCGAGGCCTACAAATTTCATGGCATCTCGTACGCGTTCATCCACTTCATCTGCACTAAGGCCTAAGTTTTTAGGACCAAATGCAATATCTTCGGCAATGGTTTCTTCGAATAATTGATGTTCAGGATATTGGAACACCATGCCTACCTTATGACGCATCCTCTTAGCTTCCTCTGTAGAAGCGCTAATATCTACACCATTAACGGTAACGGTTCCTGTTGTAGGATGTAATAAGCCATTCAAATGTTGTACAAAGGTAGATTTACCAGACCCAGTATGACCAATGATACCTAAAAACTCACCGTTTTCAACGGTAAGAGATATACCATGAAGGGCCGTTTTTTCAAATGGAGTGCCTACACCATAGGTATAGGTAATATTATCTAATACAATCGCCATTAGTGTACGCCCTCCCCTCTTACGACATCTGAATTTCCATTGTTAGGAGAACTTATCTTGTGATTACCTACGTTATGTTCACTTAGTAATTGATCAGCCAATTTAGAATGTTTTAGACCTTCTGCTAATTCTTCATTGTTGATGATACTCTTACCTACTTCATAACCTTTTTCATTCAATTTGAAAGCAATTTCAGACGCCACAGGTACATCGAGGCCAAGTTCTTTTAAGGTATCTACATGGCTAAAGATTTCACGAGGGGTGCCATCATGTAACTTCACGCCATTTTTCATTACCACCACACGGTCCGCTGTAACAGCTTCCTCCATAAAGTGTGTAATGTATACGATAGTAATGCCTTCTTCTTTATTGAGTTTATGAACTGTTTCAAGCACTTCACGACGACCTTTAGGGTCGAGCATAGCTGTTGGCTCATCAAGGACGATACAATCTGGTTTCATAGCAAGTACGCCGGCAATGGCAATGCGTTGCTTTTGACCACCAGACAACAAATGAGGACCATGTTCTCTATATTCAGTCATATTGACAGCCTCTAACGCTGCATCGACACGTTTTCTAATTTCTGCGCTAGGAATACCTAAGTTTTCTGGACCAAAGGCAACGTCCTCTTCTACGACAGCTGCCACAATTTGGTTATCAGGATTTTGGAATACCATGCCTACATGTTGGCGTATATCCCAAATGTGCGCTTCATCGCGCGTATCATAGCCACATACATTGATATGACCTTCACTAGGTTGTAATAGCACGTTGAAATGCTTAGCTAGTGTACTTTTACCACTACCATTCGTACCGATGATACAAACAAACTCGCCGCGCTTAATAGATAAATTAACATCATTTAATGCATGTACATCATTGCCATTTTCATCGGTATAGATATGACTCATATGATTGACCTCAATCATAATGTCTTTTTCATTCATGGATAACCTCATATCTTTCTAGTCAATTTCGTTTCTATAAAAGTAGAACCATTTACAAATCAATCATCCTATATTGAGCCTACTAGCATCAATATAATATGTCCTGTTCATACACTTAGAATGAAATAGTATCTAAGGTATACTGTAAAAGGTTAACAATAGACATTTAATATTTACGATAACTGCTAATATATTACGATATTATACTCATCGATTGTACCATAAAATTGACAATAAAAAAACGGTGCTGCAACATAAGTTACAACACCGTATGAGTTTGATTAAACTAACTCGATAATAGCCAAAGGTGCAGCGTCACCTTTGCGAAGACCAGTTTTGATTACACGAGTGTAACCACCTTGACGGTCTGCATATTTTGGAGCAATTGTATCAAACAATTTTTTTACTACGCTTTCATCCATGAGGTATGCAAGAACTTGGCGACGTGCATGAAGATCACCACGTTTAGCCAAAGTTACCATTTGATCAGCTAAAGAGCGAAGTTCTTTCGCTTTAGCTTCTGTAGTTTCAATACGCTCATATTGGAAGAAAGATGTTAACATGCTACGGAACAACGCTTTACGAGCGGAGCTGTCGCGGCCTAATTTTCTGTACATTCGTCTTCCTCCTTATTCGCCTTTTTGTTTAAGTTGAAAACCACCTGGATGATTGTTGAGTTTTTCCTCAATTTCATCGATGGATTTTTTGCCTAAATTGCGAACTTTTCCTAAGTCATCAATGGTTTTGTCTAGCAAATCTGCAATTGTATTAATGCCAGCACGTTTCAAGCAGTTATACGCACGAACAGAGAGTTCCAACTCATCGATAGAAATCTTTGCTGGGCCGTCATCTACAGCTGGTTCTTCATTATCGGAACCTACTGGATCAACAACGATACCGCCTTCACCTGTGTTTACATCTACAACATCTGCAGAGTGCGCTAATTTAGTGAAGTTCCCTAAATAACCAATCATAATGGCAGCAGATTTTGCCACTGCATCAGCAGCAGTAATGGAACCATCAGTCCAAACTTCTAATGTAAGTTTGTCAAAGTCCATTTCATTGCCTACACGAACATCACTCACTTCGTATTTGGCACGAAGAATTGGAGAGAAGATGGAATCGATTGGAATACAACCGATTACATCTGTGTCTTTTTTATTCTTCGTGGAAGGAACGTAACCTTTGCCACGTTCAATCACTACGTCCATTACGAGATGAGCTGTCTCATCCATAGTCGCAATCACAAGTTCAGGATTCAATACTTCCACTTCTGGTGGGAATTGCTCAGCTAAGTCAGCTGCTGTCAATACACCATCCTTTTGGAAGTCAAAGTGAACTTCCAATGGTAGTTGCACATCTTCTTCAACTTTGATGCACAATTGCTTTAAGTTAAGGATGATATCCGTAACGTCTTCGCGAATACCAGGAATAGTAGAGAATTCATGAAGAACTCCATCAATTTTGATAGAGGTGATAGCTGCCCCATCCAAGGATGAAAGCAAAATTCTGCGTAAGCTATTACCGAGAGTGATACCATAACCACGGTCTAATGGTTCACATACGAACTTACCATAGCGACCGCCTTCGGCGATGTCCACCTTCTCGATTTTAAGTTTCTTTTCTTCGCTCATCAGGAACATCCTCCTATACAACACACGTTCATAGTTTAATTATAGCACCGTATCAAATCGGCCGCTATTAATTATACACGACGGCGTTTTGGAGGGCGACAACCATTGTGAGGAATTGGAGTTACGTCTTTAATGGAAGTAACTTCAAGACCTGCAGCTTGTAAAGCACGGATTGCAGCTTCACGGCCGGATCCAGGACCTTTTACGAATACTTCAACAGTGCGAAGACCATGTTCCATTGCAGCTTTAGCAGCTTGTTCAGCAGCCATTTGAGCAGCAAATGGAGTGGATTTACGAGAACCACGGAAGCCCAAGCCACCAGCGGAAGCCCAAGACAACGCATTACCGTTTGTATCTGTCAAAGTTACGATAGTGTTATTGAATGTAGAACGAATATGAGCCGCACCGGATTCAATATGTTTCTTTTCTTTTCTTTTAGTTCTAACAACTTTTTTAGCCACGCTTTATCCCTCCTTTATCTTATTTCTTTTTACCAGCAATTGCTTTTCTAGGACCTTTGCGAGTACGTGCATTCGTTTTAGTACGTTGACCACGAAGTGGTAAACCCATACGATGACGTTTGCCTCGATAGGAGTTGATTTCAATTAAGCGTTTAATGTTAAGAGCTTCTTCACGACGAAGGTCACCTTCAACTTTGTAATCAGCATCTAACAATTCACGGATTTTCGCTACTTCATCTTCAGAAAGATCACGAACACGTGTGTCAGGATTGATGCCAGTTTTAGCAATGATTTCAGATGCTAAAGTTGGACCAATACCATAAATATAAGTTAAACCAATTTCCACTCGTTTATCACGAGGTAAATCTACACCGGCGATACGTGCCATCTAATCATCCACCTCCTATCAGATTATCCTTGTTTTTGTTTATGTTTTGGATTTTCGCAAATAACCATTACACGGCCTTTGCGTTTAATGATTTTACATTTTTCGCATATCTTTTTAACTGATGGTTGAACCTTCATTAGTACCTCCTTTGTGGACCCTATGCTTATTTGAAGCGATAGGTGATGCGACCACGATTTAAGTCATACGGTGTCAGTTCCATAGTAACTTTATCACCAGGAAGAATACGGATAAAATTCATACGCATTTTACCTGACACATGAGCCAATACGATATGACCATTTTCCAATTCAACTTGGAACATGGCATTCGGTAAAGCCTCAACTACCGTACCTTCCACCTCAATAACGTCTTCTTTTGACATATCTTTTCCTCCGGTTACCTGTTTTATTTAATTAACCGCGGTTCATCACGCATGGTTAATATTTCAGGGCCGTTTTCTGTAACAACCACTGTATGTTCGAAATGAGCAGCAGGTTTACCATCTACGGTAACTGCTGTCCAGTCATCCCCTAATACATGAACACGATAACTGCCTAATGTAATCATCGGTTCAATACACAATACCATACCTGGTTTCATTAAAGGTCCTTGATCAGGACTACCATAGTTTGGTATTTGCGGATCTTCATGCATTTCGCGGCCTAAACCATGACCTACGAAGTCGCGAACGACACCGTAACCATGTTTCTCGCAATACGTTTGAACAGCATGACCGATAGCACCGATACGGTTGCCAACTTTCACTTGTTCAATTCCCTTGAACAGACTTTCTTCTGTAACTTTTAACAATTTCATCACATCAGGTTTGACGTGACCGATAGGAATCGTCACAGCCGAATCGCCGTGATATCCATCAATAGATGATACAAGATCAATACTGAGGACATCACCGTTTTTAAGCTTACGCTTAGCGCTCGGAATACCATGAACAACTTCATCATTGATAGAAGCACAGATTGTAGCAGGGAATCCATAGTACCCTTTACAACTTGGTATACCACCGTGGCTGCGAATATATTCTTCGGCAATTGTATCTAACTCAAGCGTCGTGATGCCAGGTTTAGCCTTTTCTACTAACAAGGACAACGTGTCTGCTGTAAGCTTACTTGCCTTGCGGATACATTCAATTTCATGGGGCGATTTCAAAATAATCATGGATTATTTCTCCAAAGCCTTAATGATGTCAGCAAATACTGCGTCTACATCTTGTAAACCATTAATTTCTTCATATAAACCGCTATTGCGATAGTAGTCGATTAAAGGTTTAGTAGATTCTTCGTACACAGCTAAACGTTTCTGTACTGTTTCAGGGTTATCATCAGCACGATTTTCTAGAACAGCTCGTTCGCTAATACGTTTAACTAATTCCTCGGAAGGAACGTTTAAGTTAAGTACAGCGTCCAAAGAAATTCCTAATTCTTTAAGGATTGCGTCCAAGGACACAGCTTGCGCTGTAGTTCTTGGGAATCCATCAAGAATAAATCCAGATTTGCAGTCATCTTTCACCAAGCGATCACGTACGATACCAACAGTTACACTGTCTGGTACCAATTGACCAGCATCGATGTATTTCTTAGCCTCAACTCCAAGAGGTGTTTCGTTCTTAATCGCAGCGCGGAACATATCACCTGTTGAAATTTGGGGAATACCGTATTTTTCAATAAGTCGAGCTGCCTGAGTGCCTTTACCAGCACCAGGAGGTCCCATTAATAGAATATACATATTGTTTCCCTCCTATTTCACAAAGCCTTTATAGTGGCGTGTTACCATGAGCGACTCAATTTGTTGCATTGTATCAAGCGCTACACCTACAACGATGAGAAGAGCCGTACCACCAAAGTATACGCCTTGGACGCCGGTAATGCTACCGAGGAAATTCGGTATAATAGCAACGACAGCTAAGAATACAGCGCCAGCCAAAGTGATCTTGGTCATCACGTTATCCACATAATCAGCAGTTGGTTTACCCGCACGAATACCTGGGATAAAACCACCGTATTTTTTCATATTATCTGCCATATCTGTAATGTTGATAGAGATTGCAGTATAGAAATACGTAAAGATAAAAATCAATAATGCATACAATGCCGTTTGTAACGGCGTACCCCATGTAAATAGATCAGCCACTTTATGAACAAATTCATTGTCAATAAATTGCGCAATCGTCACAGGGAACATCAACACAGATGACGCAAAGATAATTGGGATTACACCTGCCTGATTAACTTTCAACGGCAAGAATGTAGAGTGACCACCGTACATTTTACGACCTACTACGCGTTTAGCATATTGAATCGGAATACGACGTTGGCCTTGTGTAACTGCAACTACGACAGCAATCATCGCAAGAGCAATTACAGCAAATAAGAATGCTTGGAACATATTGATTGTTCCGTTTTGGATATATTGATAAATAGTTTCTAAACCATCAGGTAATCGAGCTACGATACCAGCAAAGATGATCAAGGAAATACCATTACCTATACCATATGCTGTGATTTGTTCACCAATCCACATCAACAAGCATGTGCCTGCTGTTAGGATGATGGCCACAACGAATACACTAAGGAAATCATTATTTACCAAAGCGTTGTTTGCTCTAAGAGCAAATGCCATGCCTGCGGCTTGTACAAAGCCGAGAACTACGGTGCCATAACGAGTTACCTTCGCTATTTTCTTACGCCCGTCTTCACCATCTTTACTCCATGCTTCAAACTGAGGAACCACAGACTGAAGCAGTTGCATGATGATGGAAGCATTGATGTAAGGTGTAATACTCATTGCAAAGATAGAGAACTTACTAAGCGCACCACCAGCAAACAAGTCTAATAGACCGAATAGGTTACCGGATGTAAACAAGGATTCGATAACAGATGCATCAACACCTGGAACAGGAATGTGAATACCAGCTCTAAAGATAGCAAACATCATTAATGTATAAAGAATCTTATTACGTAGTTCGGTAATCTTAAAGATGTTCGAGAGGCTATCTAGCACCCTAGATCACCTCTACTTTTCCGCCTGCTGCTGTAATTTTTTCTTCAGCAGATTTAGTGAAGCCATTAGCGATAACAGTTAAGTTTTTAGTTTCCAATGTACCGTTACCTAAAATACGAATGCCATCGCGTACATTTTTCAAAATGCCAGCTTCAATAAGAGCTACTGGATCAACTGTTGCACCGTCTTCAAAACGGTTCAATTGTTCTACGTTAACTTCAGCATATTGTTTAGCAAAAACGTTGTTGAAACCACGTTTTGGTAAACGACGATAAAGAGGCATTTGGCCGCCTTCAAAACCGGAGCGAACGCCACCGCCAGAACGGGAGTTTTGACCTTTTTGACCACGACCAGATGTTTTACCCAAGCCAGAACCTAAACCACGGCCTACACGAGTACGAGCTTTTTTGGAACCAGCAGCTGGTTGTAATTCATGAAGTTTCATTCAGTGCACCTCCTTATCAGTATTAAACTTCTTCAACTTTTACTAAATGTCTAACTTTGTGAAGCATACCTTCGATTTGAGGTGTTACTTCTTTTACAACTTGAGAATTAGTTTTTTTCAAGCCCAAAGCTTTAACTGTCGCGCGTTGATCTTCAGGACGACCGATTAAGCTTCTTGTTAATGTTACTTTAACTTGTGCCATTTCTTGTCTCCTTATTACGCGTTATAGATTTCTTCAACGGTTTTACCACGAAGTTCTGCAACTTCGCTAGCGCGTTTCAAATCTTTCAAACCTTCGATTGTAGCGCGAACCATATTGTTAGGGTTAGAAGAGCCCAAAGATTTAGTCAAGATGTTACGAACACCTACTAATTCCAATACGGCACGAACAGGGCCACCAGCGATAACGCCAGTACCTTCAGCAGCTGGTTTCAAGAATACGCGGCCTGCGCCGAATACGCCTGTTACGCTGTGAGGGATTGTACCATTTTTAATTGCTACGTTTACAATATTTTTCTTAGCATCATCGATACCTTTGCGAATTGCTTCTGGTACTTCCGCTGCTTTACCTAAGCCAACGCCTACATAACCGTTGCCATCACCAACAACTACAAGAGCGCTGAAGGAAAAACGACGACCGCCTTTAACTACTTTGGCTACGCGGTTGATGAATACTACTCTTTCTTTAAGATCAAGACTGGTGTAGTCAATTCTCGCCATGTCTATAGTTCCTCCTTCTTAGAATTTTAAGCCTGCTTCACGAGCACCTTCTGCAAGGGCTGCTACGCGGCCGTGGTAAATGTAACCACCACGGTCAAACACTACTGTGTCAATGCCTTTAGCGATAGCTTTTTTAGCAACTGCTTCACCAACAGCTTTAGCAGCAGCTACGTTACCACCATAGGACAAGTTCAAATCTTTATCTAAAGAGCTAGCAGCTACCAAAGTTGTACCTGCTACGTCATCAATAACTTGAGCATAGATGTTGCCTAAAGAACGGAATACGTTCAAACGTGGGCAAGTTGCCGTACCAGAGATGTGACGGCGAATACGAAGATGACGTTTTGCTCGAGCGATGTTTCTACTAGATTTACGAGGCAAGATATTCACTCCTTTCATTCATATAGATGATATTACTATTTACCTTTTGCACCAGCTTTACCAGCTTTACGACGAACAACTTCGCCTTCATAGCGGATACCTTTACCTTTGTAAGGTTCTGGTTTTCTCCATTTACGGATATCAGCTGCTACTGCGCCTACAACTTCTTTGTCTGCACCAGAAACAACGATTTTGTTAGGAGCTGGAACTTCAATTGTAATACCAGCTGGAGCTTCCATTTCTACTGGATGAGAGAAGCCAAGTGTAAGAGCTAATTTATTGCCTTGTTTAGCCGCTCTGTAACCAACACCGTTGATTTCAAGAGTTTTTGTGAATCCTTCAGATACGCCTGTTACCATATTAGCAACAAGAGCGCGAGTCAAACCGTGAAGGGAACGATGAGCTTTATTGTCGGAAGGACGAGCTACTGTAATTGTGTTACCTTCAACAGTGATATTCATATCTGGATGCAAATCGCGAGATAATTCACCTTTAGGACCTTTTACGTTCATATGATGGTTATCATATGTAACAGTAACGCCTGCAGGGATCTCGATAGGCATTCTACCGATACGTGACATTATTTCTACCTCCTATTGCTACTATTACCAAACGTATGCGATTACTTCGCCACCAAGACCTTCTTTACGAGCTTGTTTGTCGCTCATAACGCCTTTGGATGTAGAAATAACTGCGATACCCAAACCACCAAGTACACGAGGAAGTTCTTCCTTTTTCGCGTAAACACGTAAACCTGGTTTGGAAATACGTTTAATTCCTGTAATAACTTTTTCGTTATTGGAACCATATTTCAAAGTTACTTTTAAAGTGTTTTCTTCTTTTTCTACGTTCTTTACGAAACCTTCTTGTAAAAGGATGTCAAGAACAGCTGCTTTCATTCTAGATGCAGGAATGTTTACCGTTTCATGAAGTGCAGCATTTGCATTACGGATGCGCGTAAGCATATCCGCGATAGGATCGGTCATTACCATAATCTAAAAACCTCCTCTCGTCTAATATTACCAGCTGGCTTTTTTAACACCAGGAATTTGTCCTTTGTACGCCAATTCACGGAACGCAATACGGCTGATACCGAATTTGCGCATATAGCCGTGAGGACGACCAGTTAAGTTGCAACGGTTGTGTAAGCGTGTTGGGGATGCGTTTGCTGGTAATTTGGACAAGCCTTCATAATCACCTGCTGCTTTTAACGCTGCACGTTTAGCTGCATATTTTTCAACGATTTTAGCGCGTTTCTTTTCGCGTTCAATCATAGATTTTTTAGCCATCTATATGTTCCTCCTATTATTTTTCAAAAGGCATACCGAATTGAGTCAACAATTCACGAGCTTCTTCATCTGTTTTAGCAGTTGTTACTACGATGATATCCATACCAGTAACACGTTCTACTTGATCATATTCGATCTCAGGGAAGATGAGCTGTTCTTTAAGACCCAAAGCGTAGTTACCACGGCCATCAAATGCTGTTGCGCTGATACCGCGGAAGTCACGTACACGAGGTAATGCCGCATTGATCAATTTGTCGAGGAATTCATACATGCGTTCGCCACGAAGAGTAACTTTTGTACCCAACGCCATGCCTTCACGAACTTTAAAGTTCGCAATGGATTTTTTTGCTTTTGTGATTACAGGTTTTTGACCAGCGATGATAGTCAAATCATTAACTGCTGCTTCCAATGCTTTTGCATTGCCTACTGCATCACCAACGCCGATGTTGATAACGATTTTTTCCAATTTAGGGATTTCCATAACGTTGCCGTATTGGAATTTTTCTTGCAAACTCTTTTTAATTTCAGAGTTGTATTGTTCAAATAAACGAGACATTTATTTAGCTCCTCCTTTCCTGATTATTTAAGTACTGTACCAGATTTAACTGTAGCGCGAACGAATTTACCGTCTTTGCCTTCAACTTTTTTGATACGAGTAGCTGTTTTAGTTTCTGGGTCAACAACCATTACGTTAGAAACATGGATACCAGCTTCTTTAGTAACGATGCCGCCTTGTGGGTTAGCTTGAGAAGGTTTTGTGTGACGTTTTACAGTGTTAACGCCTTCAACAAATACGCGTTCTTTTTTAGGTTCAGTAGCAATTACTGTACCTTGCTTACCTTTATCTTTACCGGAGATAACAACAACTGTATCGCCTTTTTTGATTTGTAGTTTAGCCATATGCTGCGTTCCTCCTTCTTATAATACTTCTGGAGCCAAGGAAACAATTTTCATGAAGTCTTTTTCACGAAGTTCTCTTGCTACAGGTCCGAAAATACGAGTACCACGAGGGGTTTTATCGTCTTTAATTACTACTGCTGCGTTTTCATCGAAACGGATATAGGAACCGTCTTGACGGCGGATACCTTTTTTAGAACGAACAATAACAGCTTTGACTACGTCGCCTTTCTTGACAACGCCACCGGGTGATGCATCTTTTACAGAAGCAACGATTACGTCACCGATATTGCCGAATTTGCGATAAGAACCGCCCATGACTTGGATACACATAATACGTTTTGCACCAGTGTTGTCGGCAACATTCAAAATTGTTTGTTGCTGGATCATCGTCTATTCCTCCTTACATCACTCTTATTTTTGTCTTTCAAGAATTTCAACAACTCTCCAACATTTATCTTTAGAAAGTGGACGAGTTTCTACAATTTTAACTGTATCGCCAATTTGGCACTCATTATTTTCATCATGAGCTTTGAAGCGTTTAGTGCTAACCATTGGCTTGTTATATAATGCGTGAGGTACTTTACGTTCTACAGCAACAACAACAGTTTTATTCATTTTGTCGCTAACAACTTTACCTACGCGGACTTTACGTACGTTTCTTTCTTCTGCCACGATTTTAAGCCTCCTTTTCAACCTTTAACAAATCTGTTATTATGCGTTTTCAGATTTAAGTTCAACTTCACGTTGTACAGTTTTAATACGAGCGATTGTCTTCTTAACTTCACGAATGCGCATAGGATTTTCTAATTGACCTGTTGCAAGCTGAAAACGGAGGTTAAATAACTCTTCCTTAAGACCGGAAACTTTTTGTTCCATTTCGGCAGCGCTCATATTGCGAATGTCATTAACCTTCATTTACGTCACCACCCAATTCTTTACCCTTAACAACAAATTTGCATTTGATTGGAAGTTTATGGCTTGCAAGACGCATAGCTTCACGAGCTGTAGCTTCTGGCACACCGTCCATTTCAAACATTACACGACCTGGTTTAACTACTGCTACCCAGTATTCAGGAGAACCTTTACCGGAACCCATACGAGTACCAGCTGGTTTAGCTGTGATTGGTTTGTCAGGGAAAATTTTAATCCATACTTTACCACCACGTTTGATATAACGAGTCATAGCAATACGGGCAGCTTCGATTTGACGGTTAGTGATCCAAGATGGTTCGCATGCTACCAAGCCGAACTCACCATGAGACACTGTATTACCGCGCATAGCACGACCTTTCATACGGCCGCGGAATTGCTTACGATGTTTTACGCGCTTTGGAATAAGCATTACTTGCCACCTTCTTCCTTCTTAGCAGGTTGTTTTGCTTCTGGCAAAACTTCACCTTTGTAAATCCATACTTTAATGCCGATACAACCATATGTTGTATGAGCTTCAGCAGTACCGTAGTCGATGTCTGCACGAAGTGTATGCAAAGGAATAGAACCTTCACGGTAGGATTCGCTACGAGCGATTTCAGCGCCGCCAAGACGACCGCTTACCATGATTTTAATACCTTTTGCACCTAAGCGCATTGTACGACCTACAGCTTGTTTCATTGCACGACGGAAACCAATACGGCGTTCCAATTGGCTAGCAATGTTTTCTGCAACCAAGATTGCATCCATGTCTGCTTGTTTAATTTCTGCGATGTTAACGTCCACTTGTTTGTCAGTGAAACGAGTCATTGCTTTTTTGATATCTTCGATACCAGCACCACCACGACCGATAACCATACCTGGTTTTGCAGTGTGGATAGTCAATTTAATACGTTTATTTGTACGCTCGATTTCAATGCGGGAAATACCAGCAATGAAAAGGGTTTCTTTCAAGAAGTTACGAATTTTTACGTCTTCATGAAGATTAGCAGCGAAATCTTTATCTGCATACCATTTTGCGTCCCAATCTTTTACGATACCGACACGCAAACCGTGTGGATTAACTTTTTGACCCACTCTGTTTCCCTCCTTCTTAAGCTCTTTCTTTAACTACTACTGTTACATGGCTAGTGCGTTTCAAAATTTTGAAAGCTTGACCACGGGAACGAGGATGAATGCGTTTTAATGTAGGGCCTTGATCAACGAAGATCTCGGATACGTAAAGATTGTCAACATTCATATCGAAATTATGTTCAGCGTTTGCGATTGCAGAACGCATAACTTTTTCTACTACATCAGCGCCAACTTTCGGAGTGAACTTCAAGATGGCAAATGCTTCGCCGATGTTTTTACCGCGCACTAAATCTGCAACGATACGGATTTTACGAGGCGCGATTCGGATATGTCTAGCGATTGCTTTTGCTTCCATGTATTATTTCCTCCTATTTTTTGCCTGTAGATTTTTCGTCCTTACCATGACCTTTAAAAGTACGTGTAGGAGCGAACTCACCTAATTTATGACCTACCATATCTTCTGTAATGAATACAGGTACATGTTTGCGACCATCATGCACAGCAATTGTGTGGCCTACAAAACTTGGGATAATAGTAGAGGCACGGGACCAGGTTTTTACAACTTTCTTTTCGTTAGTTTCGTTTAAAGCTTCAACTTTCTTAAGCAAATGATCTGCTACGAAAGGGCCTTTTTTAATAGATCTGGACACTATTTTATCTCCTTTCCTTTATCCTATTTTGTACGACGTTTAATGATTAAGCTATTAGAAGCTTTTTTCTTGTCGCGAGTTTTAACACCATGTGCTGGTTTGCCCCAAGGTGTAACAGGATGTTTACGACCAACAGGAGATTTACCTTCACCACCACCATGTGGATGGTCACAAGGGTTCATTACAACACCACGGTTGCCAGGGCGAACGCCCATCCAACGATGACGACCAGCTTTACCAATTACAAGGTTGCTGTGGTCAGCGTTACCAACAACACCTACTGTTGCACGGCACTCTTGACGAACACGACGCATTTCACCAGATGGTAAACGAAGAATAGCATAGCCATTATCTTTACCCATCAATTGAGCAGATGTACCAGCGGAACGAACGATTTGGCCACCTTTACCGATTTTTAATTCGATATTGTGGATTTGTGTACCGTCTGGAATATTAGCCAATGGTAAGCAGTTACCAGGTTTAATATCGGACTCAGGACCGGAGAATACAACGTCACCAACTTTTAGACCGTTAGGAGCTAAAATGTAGCGTTTTTCACCATCAGCGTAGTTAAGCAAAGCGATACGAGAAGAACGGTTAGGATCATACTCGATTGTTGCTACTTTAGCTGGAATATTATCTTTAGTACGTTTGAAGTCAATAATACGGTATTGACGTTTGTGACCGCCACCTTGGTGACGAACTGTCATTTTACCAGTATTGTTACGACCACCTTTTTGAGAAATCTTAGCTAGCAAAGATTTTTCTGGTTTGCTTGCTGTGATTTCGTCGAAGGCGGATACTGTCATAAACCGGCGACCAGCGGAGTACGGTTTAAATGATTTAATTGCCATTAGTGGGCCTCCTTACAACTAGACTCTTAGACACCTTCAAAGAATTCAATGGATTCGCCAGCTTTTAAAGTAACGATAGCTTTTTTGTAATCGCTACGTTTACCTTGTGTACGACCCATGCGTTTAGTTTTACCTAAAACGCGAATAGTAGCTACTTTTTCTACTTTTACATTGAAGATTTTTTCAACTGCTTGACGGATTTGCACTTTATTTGCAGTCAAAGGCACACGGAAAGTGTATTTGCCTTCTTCCATAAGCATAGTGGATTTTTCGGTAATAACCGGGCGGATTAGTACATCATGTAATTGCATTATCCAAGTACCTCCTCGATTTTTGCGACAGCACCTTTAGTAATGAAGAGCTTATCGTAATGAAGAAGATCGAAAATGTTCATACCTTCGCAAGCCAATGCTTTAACACCTTGGATGTTGCGAGCGGAACGTTCAACATTTACATCACCTTCTGTGATGAACAATACTTTTGCATCACCAACGTTGAAGCTATTGATAATGTTCAACACTTCTTTAGTTTTAGGAGCTGCTAATGTGATTTCTTCCAAAACGTATAATTCGCTATTATTCACTTTATCGCTAAGAGCAGATTTAACTGCTAAACGTCTAGCCTTACGAGGCATAGCTTTGTAATAGCTGCGAGGTTGTGGACCAAATGTAGTACCGCCACCAATCCAGATTGGGGAACGGCTGGAACCGGAACGTGCACGACCAGTACCTTTTTGTTTCCAAGGTTTGCGGCCACCGCCACGAACCATACCTCTAGTTTTTGTTGCATGTGTGCCGAGACGTTCGTTAGACAATTGACGAACTACGGCTTGATGCATTACGGCTTCGTTAACTTCAACGCCGAATACTGCATCGTTTAACTGTATTTCACCGACTTTAACGCCGGATTGATTATATGTTGCTACTGTAGGCATTACATAATCCTCCTTTCGACAAATGATTATTTAACAGGTTTAACCGTGTTGCGAACCATAACCAAGCTACCTTTAGCGCCTGGGATACCACCTTTAACCAATAAAAGGTTACGTTCAGCATCAACTTTCACAACGGATAAGCGTTGTACGGTAACTCTGTAACCACCCATTTGTCCAGGGAGTTTTTTACCTTTGTATACCTTACCGCCGCCACCGGAGATCATAGGACCGATGGAACCAGGTTCACGGTGAGATTTGGAACCATGAGTTTCAGGACCACGGGAGAAGTTATGGCGTTTAATTGTGCCAGCAAAACCCTTACCTTTACCTGTACCCACTACGTCCACCAATTCACCTTCTGCGAAGATATCAGCTGCCAGAGTTTGGCCTACTGTGTAGTCAGCTGCATTAGCTACGCGAACTTCGCGAAGATATTTAACTGGAGCTACGCCAGCTTTGTCGAACTGACCTTTTACAGGTTTTGTTAAATGTTTTTCTTTAATGGAACCGTAACCAATTTGTACTGCTTCGTAGCCGTCTGTTTCAACAGTCTTAACGCGCACTACAACGCTTGGGGTAGTTTCCACTACTGTTACAGGAACTAATTGGCCTTCAGCTGTGAAGACTTGAGTCATTCCTAATTTTTTACCCAAAATAGCTTTAGACATTATCGCACCTCCTTATAGTTTTATTTCAATAGATACACCAGCTGGTAAATCTAAACGAGTGATAGCATCTACTGTTTTCGAATTTGGTTCAAGAATATCGATTAAGCGTTTATGTGTACGCATTTCGAATTGTTCACGAGAATCTTTGTTTACGTGTACAGAACGAAGAATTGTGAAGATATTCTTTTCTGTTGGCAATGGAATCGGACCAGATACCATAGCGCCATTTCTTTTTGCAGTGTCTACGATCTTAGCAGCGCTTTGATCGAGAGCTTTGTGGTCGTATGCCTTAAGGCGAATACGGATTTTTTGCTGTTTAGCCATTATTAATAATTCCTCCTGTCGTCCATTTCGTGAATGGGCTGCTCCATAGAAATTCTCCTCCGCAGAGGCAACCTTCTACTTCATAGTTTAAAAACACAACACTAGAGCGGCATTACTGCCGCTCTGAATGCTGCATGTATTGTGCTCAACGCATCACTACGATGAGCATAAAAGGTTAAATTAACCTTCGATTTCAGTTACAACGCCAGCGCCTACTGTATGGCCACCTTCGCGGATCGCGAAGCGAAGACCTTCTTCGATAGCGATTGGAGTAATCAATTCGATATCCATTGTTACGT
>NZ_UQYC01000034.1 GCF_900545205.1 uncultured Veillonella sp.
TCCACCATGATGAGAAAATCATCGGGGAAATAATCAATCAATGTAAACGGTGCTTCCCCAGCCTTGCGTTCAGACATATGACGTGAATAATTTTCGATGCCCGAGCAATAGCCCATCTCTTGCATCATTTCTATATCATAACGCGTACGCTGTTCTAAGCGCTGAGCCTCCAATAGACGGTCAGCAGCTTTCAACTTAGCTAATTGTTCGTCTAATTCAGCTTCAATACGCTCTACAGCAATACGCATCTTATCTTTCGTTGTTACATAGTGAGAGGCTGGATAGACTGCAACGTGCTTGCGTTCAGCAATCACTTCACCGGTTAATGCATCTACCTCAACGAGGCGATCGATTTCGTCGCCGAAGAGTTCTACCCGAATGGCTCTTTCACTATACGCGGCAGGGAAAATCTCGATAGTATCCCCTTGTACACGGAAGGTACCGCGGATAAAGTTCATATCATTTCTCGTATATTGAATATCTACGAGTTTAGACAGAATTTCATCACGAGATTTCGTCTGACCTAAGCGCAAAGATAGCACGAGTTCAGAGTAATCCTCAGGGTCACCTAAGCCGTAAATACAGCTAACAGAGGCAACGATGATCACATCGCGGCGCTCAAAGAGGCTCATCGTAGCGCTATGTCGCAGTTTATCGATTTCATCATTAATAGACGCATCCTTCTCGATGTACGTATCACTAGAAGGAATATACGCTTCTGGTTGATAGAAATCGTAGTAAGACACAAAGTATTCTACCGCATTATTAGGGAAGAAGCTTTTAAACTCACTACATAGCTGGGCAGCTAAGGTTTTATTATGGGCAATAATAAGAGTTGGCTTTTGAACGGCCTCGATAACCTTAGCCATTGTAAAGGTTTTACCTGTACCAGTGGCACCGAGCAAAACTTGGGCCCATTCACCGCGTTCAATGCCTTCTGTTAAAGACTGAATGGCAGTTGGTTGGTCCCCTGTAGGCGTAAAGGGCGCCTCCACTTTAAATGGTTGACCCCCTTCATAATTATATGTATTATGTTTCATTACTGTTCATCCTGATGTTTACGGATAGCTTTAAGTTCTTCCTCTGATAGACGGCGGCCTGCATTTTCCGCTTGGTTCAACGTATCCTCACCCTCTAAGACTTCGGTGAGCATAGCAATAGAAAAGCGATCTAATGTTGGCGTAGTCTTTTGGATTTCATCTGCCATCATCCAATCGGACTCAGAATAGTTATTAATACGTTCAGTAATCTCTTCCCAGTTTGAAAGTAGTAATCTCGTAATAGGACGATATAATTCAATGCCGAAATACTCGATTAAGCTAACAATCTTATTCATATTTTCTAGGCTAACATTACATTCGTTTTTTTTATTTTCAGATTCTACATATTCAAGTAAGAATTCCCGGTTATATTTATTTGTCACCTTGAATCATTCCTTTATTAAATAGTGCATTAGCAAATTCTTTTGCATTAAATGGACGCAAGTCATCCATGCCTTCGCCAACGCCGATCCAGCGAACAGGTACGCCTAATTCCTCTTTAATGGAGATAACTACGCCACCTTTTGCTGTACCATCAAGCTTAGTAACAACAATACCATTTACTGGTACGGCTTGACCAAATAATTTAGCTTGGCTTACTGCATTTTGACCTGTAGTGCCGTCTAAGACGAGCAAGGTTTGATGCGGAGCCCCTTCTACGTGGTTATTCGCTACGCGGCCCATCTTTTTAAGTTCTTCCATAAGGTTCACTTTTGTGTGTAGACGACCAGCTGTATCAACGATAACAAGGTCTGCATTACGAGCTTTTGCCGCTTCCATTGCATCATATACAACGGCTGCAGGATCAGCGCCTTCTTTATGTTTAACGATAGGCACACCTACGCGATCAGCCCAGATAGATAATTGGTCAGCTGCAGCGGCACGGAATGTATCGCCTGCAGCGATAATAACCTTTTTACCTTCTTTAGTGTAATAGTTAGCTAACTTAGCGATAGTCGTAGTTTTACCAACACCGTTTACACCAACTACAAGAATAACTTCTGGGTGATGTAGTGTAATCTCATCTTCTTGGTCAACAAGCATTTCTGTAATACGGTCTTCCATAAATGGCATAACATCACCGGTATTATTGATAATACCTTCTGTAACACCACGACGGATTTCCTTCATCAAATACTCTGTTGTTTTAGGACCAAGATCGCTAGTAAGCATAACTGCTTCTAAATCATCAAGAAAATCATCATCAATTTCTGCATAACCAATGATCACTGTTTCTACATTTTTTACAAAGGACTTACGAGTTTTTTCTAAGCCCTCTTTAATTTTATTAAAGAATCCAAATGCCATTATGCCAGATCCTCCTTCACATCTTCAAATGCTACTGTTAATAATCGCGATACGCCTCGTTCAACCATGGTCACCCCTTGTAATACTTCGGCAGCTTCCATCGTCTTTTTACGGTGCGATACTACGATAAATTGTGTTTCTTTATTTACCCGATTTAAGTAAGAACTAAATCTTTCAACATTGGCTTCATCAAGGGCTGCGTCAACTTCGTCAAGCACGCAGAACGGCGCAGGACGATAATCGAGGAACGAGAACAATAAAGCAATAACCGTAAGGGCACGCTCACCACCGGATAACAAGGTCAATTGTTGACGTTTCTTCCCTGGTGGCTGAATGTAGAAGTCGATACCACCAGTTAAGATATTATCCGGATCAGTCAGTACGATTTGGGCTGTACCACCGCCAAACAATTGGCTAAATACTTCTTGGAATCTGCGGCCTACTACATCTAATACATCGTATAGCTGTGTACTCATAGCCTTATCCATTTCAGCAATAACCGCTTGCAATTGCTCCTTCGCTGTATCTAAATCCGCTAACTGTGTAGTTAAGAAATCATAACGTTCTTTGGTTTCTTCATATTCCTCAACAGCGTTCGGATTGACGGGGCCAAGCTCGGCAATTTCAGCCATCAAACGTGCTTGTTCATCCTTCCAATCACTAACTGAGCCTTCAATGCGAAGGGCCTGCGCATCTTCCAAGGTAAAACCAAGCGCTTGTAACTCTTCTACAAAGCGTTCGCAGTCCATGCGATGACGAGTAATTTTACCTTCCATATCGACGAGTCGACCTTGAACGACTTTATATCGTTGGTTCAATCGATCTTGTTCACCGAGGATAGATTCCATCTCTTCACGTCCTGTAGATGTTTTATCATAGGCTTCATCGCGAAGTGCACGCAAACGTTCAACTTCGGCTGTAGCTGAAGTAAGTTCACGGTCTGCCAATTCTTTAGCCTTTGGTAGCTCCACTTCACAGCGCTCTGTAGTACTAATTAGCAAATTACGTAACGGTGTTAAGCGCTCTACAATGTTAGCAATTGATTGATTACGTTGTTCTCGCTGAGTTTCACGTTCCTTAATGGTTTGTCGCAATGTATCACAGATGAGGCGTGCCTCTGTGAAAGCTTCATAAGCCTCTTGCTGTACCTTTTGTAATACAGTTAAACGCTCCATTAAGGCCCCTTGATTGCCATCTACACCGTGGTCTTCTTGCAAAGAAGCAAGAGCCGCTTCTTGGTCTTTCAAGTTAGCCGTTGTACTAGCTAAATCAATATCGATTTGTAATAAACGTTGCTCTTCTTCACGGAGAACACGTTTCTTACGATCCATTTGATGTTGAATATTTTGTACCTTTGTTTCACTAGCCACATATAGTAAGTTCGTATGTTGATAGCTTTCATCAAGGGTAGCTCGTTCTTTTTCGGCTTCTTCAACCCGTTTTTCAAGGTTTTCCAAGCTAGCTGTTAAGGAACGAATTTGATCTTC
The DNA here is from genome assembly GCF_900545205.1 of uncultured Veillonella sp. Taxonomy (GTDB): domain Bacteria; phylum Bacillota; class Negativicutes; order Veillonellales; family Veillonellaceae; genus Veillonella. Next base: position 3,836 of record NZ_UQYC01000034.1, read on the forward strand.
AATTTGAAGGAGCTCTTGTTCAAGGCTAGCCGCCTCTTCCTTACGGCTCAATACAGAGGCACGCTTACGCTTTGTAGCACCACCAGTTAAAGAACCACCAGGTTGGAATTGTTCCCCGGTAAGCGTAACGATACGCAATTGTTGATTATATTTTTTTTGTAAACCAATAGCATCATCCATGGAGGCTACTACCAAGGTGCGCCCCAATAAGTATTGGAAAATATGAGCGTATGTATTATCAAAGGAAATACAATCAACAGCAGTACCAATTACACAACTTTCATGTAAAGCCGGCGTATCATAAGGTTTTCCTTTTACAGAATCCATCGGCAAGAAGGTTACGCGGCCACCTTGGATAGATTTCAAATAATTGACACCCTCTGCAGCAGCGCGAGCAGTAGTAGTTACAACATGATTAACACTACCACCTAATGCCGTTTCGATAGCCGTAGTATATTTATCTTCTACCGTAAAGAGATCGCCAACAGCGCCTGTAATCTGTTCACGCCAAGCGCCTTTACCATTAAGAATATTCTTCGTTCCTTCTAAATAACCTTCATGTTGCTCTTCCCATTGAGCTAACAGCTCTAAACGCCCTTTTGCACGTTGCTCTTGGGTACGTAATTTTTGTAATTCTTTGCGTTCTTCACGAGCTTGTAAGGCTGCTTCTTTACCGCCATCAACGAGGGCTTGTCGTTGTGCAGAAATAGCATTAAACTGTTGGCCTAATGTGTCAAATTCACCGCGAGCTGCTTGTAATTCACTATCTACTTGACCTATTTCAGCCTTTAAAACCTCACATTGTTTTATAGACTCTTCCTTACGAGCTTCTAAGCTACGAATACTAGCCTTTGCTGTTTCAATAGCGCTCACAAGTTCTAATTGATGTTGCTCAAAGGCTTCTCGATTAGACTGCAAGGACTGGAACTTCGCTTGCTCGGCACTAACATCTTCAACAGCTTTTTTATAATTCGACTCTAACTCTTCTAGTTTGGATTCTTTCTCTACTAGTTGAGCACTTTCATCTTGAATCAATTGATTTAAAATGCGTAATTGTTGTTCTTCACCTTTTTGAGTCGCCTCTAGCTCACTAATACGCATAGATGTTTCATCTAATTCACGACGAGCTGTCTTCAACTGCTCGTCTAACAGACGTAAATGACCTGCTAAACGTTCTTCATCACGTTGCTTTTCCGTATACTGAGCTTCCCACAACTTGAGTTGTTCTTGCTCCTTTGTTGATGCGGATTGCAAGGTATGACGGCGAGCTTCCAATTTAGACAATTCAGTTTGAAGCTCAATCTCTTCATCCTTAAATGCAATATTATCATTTTCAAAACGCGTTAATAAACGATCAGAGGTCTTATAATTGTGAAAGCCTAATGCCCCATCATAGTCGCGCTTTGTACGACTTAAGGTCATATATTTTTTAGTCTTTTCCGCCTTTTCAGACAAAGGTCCTAGTTGCTCTTCGATAGTAGCCATTACGTCTCGTACGCGTTCCATATTTCGATCTGTACTAGCAATACGACGCAATGCATCCTCTTTATTGATCTTAAAACGTGAAATGCCAGCTACATCTTCAAAGATAAGGCGACGTTCTTCAGGCTTAGAGTTTAAAATAGCATCAATACGGTTCTGACCGATGATAGCCATAGAGTCTCTACCTAGACCGGTATCGGCTAGTAAAAGGTGAATGTCCTTTAAACGACAGGAGCGTTTATTAATGAGAAACTCACTTTCACCAGTACGATAAATACGGCGTGTAATAGCAACCTCAGCCATATCTACATCTAATTGATGGTCACTATTGTCAAATACAAGTGTAACCTCAGCAGCACTCATAGGCTTGCGTTTTTCCGTACCAGAGAAAATAATATCTTCTGCTTTTTGACCACGTAAGTTACGGACATTGGATTCCCCTAACACCCATTTCATAGCATCCGTAATATTACTTTTACCACTTCCGTTAGGCCCAATAACGGCAGTCATTCCTGGCGAGAATTTTACAACCGTTTTATCTGCAAACGATTTAAAGCCCTTTAATTCTAACCGAAGTAATTGCATGACTGCCTCCTTTCTACTAACAACCCCAATTAATCATATCTTTTATTATAACACATATTGTAGGCCATCAATACAGCAACGAACAGTATTTCTCGTACTATCTTCACACCAATCTATGCTAAATTGAGGATACGTTTCTTGAAAATATAAAATATTGCGATTTTTGAGACCTCGCACCTTTGATGTACTGCTTCTAGGATAAGAAATTACAATCCTATGTTTCATCAAAATATCACCACTATCCGAATAAAATCTACATCCTACCTTATGGGTATGATAACAATCAAAATGAGAAAAATTGTAATCATTTTGCTTTCCTAATAAATTTTCTGAAGAAAAATGATCATCAATACATCTTTCAATACGTTGTTTATATTGTTCATTTACGACGAGCTCACCCATAGCAGGTTCATAGGGACCTGCTATCAAACTATTGCCTGAATCGAGCTCTTCCGTGCTTTGTAATCCTGTACGTATAACTTCAATATCATGCTGTTCAAACCATTCCTTTAAGAATGCACAATATTTAATAGCTTGCTCAGTGCTTAATGGCTCATACTCACCAGATCTATATTGATCTGCTAATTCCGTATTTTCTATAACAAGAACAGGATAGATTCGTACAAAATCTGGTTCTAGTTTAACTACAGCAATAGCGGTTTCTAAAATGGTTTCCCAAGTTTCACCTTTCAATCCTGGTAAAAGCTGAACACCTACAGTCATTCCACGTCGCTTCAATCGCGGAACAGCCTCTACTACCTCTTGTGCGGTGTGACCGCGCTTAGCATCGACTAAAATATCATCATTCAAGGACTGCACACCAAGTTCTACTGTTTTTACCCCATAAGACTGTAACAAGGTAATTGCTTCATCACCTACAGCATCAGGCCGCGTTGAACAACGTATACCATCAATTATACCGCGCTTAAGCATCTCAGAAGCAGGAGCTAATAATTGATGTTGTAACTCTTTATTGATAGCTGTAAATGATCCACCATAAAAGGCGACTTCCCAAAACCTATCATTTCTTTTTTTACCCACATAATCTGTAATCGTTTCTTTAATATAATCCGGTGTTAGGTGACTAATACCCGATTGGCCTGTAATACGGGACTGGTTACAAAATGTACATACATAAGGACACCCTACATGAGGTATAAAAAAAGGAATCATACCAAATGGTTTCATAGTCACCCTCCTTTCTTATATAAAGTAAACTCAGTCAAAACCTTTTATATTAATATATTAATATCCATGTATTTATTCCTTATCATAAGTAATTAATATATTAAGATATAAGGCTTTTGATACAATGATCAAACAATCATAAGATAAATATATTTACTATTCTATATACTATTATACAGAAAAAAGCGCCATTAGGCGCTTTTCTATTTGGCCATTAACTTTTCTAACGTTAATTGAGCCGCATGTTGTTCTGCAATTTTTTTACTTTTACCAGAGCCTGCCTCGTAAGTAACACCATTGATTTCAACCACCATATGGAAGGTCTTAGCATGGTCGGGACCACTTTCACTGAGCAAACGATAGACGATATGTTTATCACCATCCCGTTGCACATATTCTTGTAACAAGGTTTTATAATCCTTGCCCCGTTTACCTTCTAAAGCTTGCTTGATATAAGTAATGAGATGTTTTAAAACGAACTCCATCGCCGTTTGGTAATCTGTAGAAATATAGATAGCACCAATGAGAGACTCAAAGGTATCCGCTAAAATAGAATTACGATTATTACCACCGGAAGCACGTTCACCATGACCGAGCAATAAATATTGCCCCAATTGTAAAGAACGACTTACAGATGCTAAAGAATCCTCACATACTGTAGCAGCCTTAATTTTCGTCAAATCACCTTCGGCCATGTCTGGATAAGTCTTAAATAGGTATTCCCCAATAATAAGATCCAAAACAGCATCGCCTAAAAACTCTAATCGCTGATTGTGATTAATATGCTTTGATTTATGTTCATTCGCATAAGATGTATGTGTAAAAGCACAATCTAAAATGGATATATCTGACACAGGTATGTCTAAACGAGCAACAAGCCCATGAAGAGATTCTTCACGAGCTTGTGTCATCTTACTCTTATGCGCTTCAACAGCTACCATTAGCCTTCATAACGGCGTACGCAAAGTGTACCGTTATGACCACCAAAACCGAAAGAGTTGGAAAGAGCACATTTAACTTGAAGGTCACGTGCACCTTCGCGAACATAGTCAAGATCCAAACCTTCATCAGGGTTGTCACAGTTGATTGTAGGATGAACTTTGCCAGTTTCGATAGCCATCGCCATAACGATAGTTTCGATAGCACCAGCAGCACCTAACAAGTGACCTGTCATGGATTTTGTAGAGTTAACAGCGATGTTTTTAGCATGATCGCCGAATAATTCTTTAATAGCCAATGTTTCATTTTTATCATTAAGGCCAGTAGATGTACCATGAGCATTGATGTAGTTAACGTCTTTAGGATCGATACCTGCATCTTTAATTGCCAATTCCATACATTTACGAGCTTGTACACCACCTGGAGCTGGTGCAGTAATGTGGTAAGCATCACCATTAGTACCATAACCTACAACTTCAGCGTAGATATGAGCACCACGAGCTTTTGCGTGTTCTAATTCTTCAAGAACAACGATACCAGAACCTTCACCCATTACGAAACCATCGCGATCGCGGTCAAATGGACGGGATGCTTTTGTTGGTTCGTCATTACGTGTAGACATAGCTTTCATAGCTGCGAAACCAGCTACAGCAGCTGGAGATACAGCTGCTTCGGTACCACCAGCGAACATGATATCAGCATCACCACGTTGAATGATACGGAAAGCATCGCCAATAGCATTTGTACCGGAAGTACAAGCTGTTACGTCTGTAATAACAGGACCTTTAAGACCAAGACGGATGGATACACGTGCAGATGTCATGTTTGCAATCATCATAGGAACTGCAAATGGACTTACACGGCCAGGACCTTTTTCGAATAATGTTTCATATACTTCATGGATAGAGTCGATACCGCCAATACCAGTACCTACTACAGTACCACAACGATCTAAATCTTGTTTATCTAAATCAAGATCAGCATCTTCACAAGCAAGAACAGCAGCACCGATAGCCAATTCTACAGAACGGTCCATACGACGAGCTTCTTTCTTGTCTACGCCATAGTTTGTAACATCAAAATCTTTTACTTCACCAGCAATACGCGTTGCATATTCAGATGCATCAAAGCGTGTAATTGGCCCAATACCAGATTGACCTGCCAATAACGCATTGTAAAAGTTCTCTTTACCGATACCTACAGGAGTCACTGCCCCTAAGCCAGTAATTACTACACGTTTTTCCAATTATTCCACCTCTTATAGCTATACAGCCCTTTTAAATTAATCAATCTCTGCTACTTGCTGTTGTAGTTGAGCAAAGATATCTTTAACTGGCATAATCTTGTCGACTTTTCTCATATTATTGCCAGAGAACACCAAACCTGTTTCCACATCACCTTGTTGTGCACGAGAAAGAGCACGGATGATACAGAATTTATGGGAACAATGTTTCAAACAGTTATCACACACCGTTGGAGGTGCTACAGTACCGTCTAATACAGATTCAGCAAATTTATTTTTAATTGCTTGTCCAGGCAAACCTACAGGACTTTGAATTAATACAATGTCCTCAGGATTAGTAGCCCGTACATACATTTTTTTCAATTCGTCAGATGCATTACATTCATCAGAAGCCGCAAAACGACTACCCATTTGAACACCACTAGCACCTAATTTCAACATTTCTACGATGTCACGACCATCAAGAACACCACCAGCACCAATAACTGGAATATTTTTAACGGCAGCTACAACCTCTGGAACGATTTCTCGAGCAGAACGGTCTGTACCCAAGTGACCACCAGCTTCGCAACCTTCTACGATTACTGCTGCTGCACCTAAACCTTCAGAAATGCGAGCTAATTTTGCGGACGAAACGATTGGTACGATTGGCGTACCAGACTCTTTGCCCATTGCGAACATATCTCTTGAAAAACCAGCACCTGCTACTACAAGATCAATGCCCTCTTCGATGGCAGTTTTAACTAAGCCAGCAAATTGTGTGGCGGCTACCATCGCATTTATACCAATAATACCCGTAGGTGATAATTTTCTAGCTAATTGTATTTCGTATCGTAATTCATCAAATGGCAAACCGGATGCTGCAATAAGGCCGATACCACCTTCATTTGCAACGGCTGCTGCCAAGCGAGCTGTAGACAATCTAATCGCCATACCACCTTGAATAATAGGTACTTTGGCCACTAGATTCCCAATGCGAAGTTCAGGGAGCTTCACTATCAAATCCTCCTGTAAATAAAACCGGTTGGGAGGCCACTCGGCCTCCCGTGCGGCTGAATTGTCAGCTTTACAGCTTATTTAGCAGAATCAATATATTCTACTGTATCCTTAACGGTTTTGATTTTTTCTGCAACATCGTCAGGGATTTCAACATTGAATTCTTCTTCGAATGCCATGATCAATTCAACGATATCTAAGGAGTCAGCGCCTAAGTCGTCGATGAATGTAGAATCAATGGTAACTTCAGCTTCATCAACGCCTAATTGTTCCACAACGATTGCTTTTACTTTATCGAAAGTGTTCATTGGTGGTTCACCTCCTTTCAAAGTGTATTTATATATAGTCTAATTTTGAAACTACATCACCATACCGCCATCTACATTGATGACTTGGCCTGTAATATAGTTAGCAAAATCGCTAGCAAGGAATGTTGCTACTGTTGCTACTTCTTCAGCATTAGCCATACGACCCAATGGAATTTCAGCAACCATAGCTTCTTTAACTTTTTCTGGCAATACATCAGTCATATCTGTATTGATAAAGCCTGGTGCAATAGCATTAACAGTAATGCCACGGCTTGCTAATTCTTTAGCACAGGATTTAGTGAAACCAATTACACCAGCTTTAGAAGCTGCATAGTTAGTTTGACCCGCATTACCCATAACACCTACAACAGATGTCATGTTGATAATACGACCAGAACGTTGTTTCATCATGATTTTAGATACTGCTTTAGTTACTAAATATACACCTTTAAGGTTGATATCAATAACAGCATCAAAATCTTCATCTTTCATACGCATCAACAAACCGTCGCGCGTAATACCCGCATTATTTACGAGAATGTCAATGTGACCAAACTCTTTATGAGCTTCTTCTACCATAGAAGCAACTTCATCAGCATTGGCTACATTGGCTTTAATTTTAATGGCTTTACGGCCTAAAGCTTGTACAGCTTCAACAGTTTCTTGAGCTGCACCTTCGCTACCGCTATAGTTAACTACAACATCAGCACCAGATTGTGCTAAATTGATAGCTACAGCGCGACCAATGCCACGGGATGCGCCAGTTACAATGGCTACTTTACCCTCTAAATGCATTTTATCGAACCCCTTTCAAAAATTCAAGCGTTTTCTCTAAGGATGCAATGTCTTCAACATTGGCTAATTCCATATCTTTATTGATCTTTTTAGTAAAGCCAGTAAGTACTTTACCAGGACCAACTTCAACGAAACGAGTTACACCAAAGTTAACCATTTCAGCTACGCAGTCTTCCCACAATACAGGATTAGCAGCTTGTGTAACTAAGGACTCTTTAATATCGTTTGCATTAGTCAAAATTTTACCTGTAACATTTGCTACTACAGGGATTTGAGCATCGCTCACTTGGATTTTATCCAACTCTTCTTTTAAACGAAGAGCTGCAGGTTCCATCAAACGGCTGTGGAATGGAGCACTTACAGGAAGCATAACAGCACGTTTTGCGCCTGCTTCTTTCATCTTTTCTGCAGCCGCTTCCACCGCTGCTGTTTCACCAGCAATAACGATTTGACCTGGGCAGTTAAAGTTAACCGCTTGTACAGAGCCAACAGATGCATTAACTTCATCACAAATTGCTACAACTTGTTCACGAGGCAATGCCAAAATTGCTGCCATAGCGCCTTTGCCCAATGGCACAGCTTCTTGCATATATTCACCGCGTTTATGAACAACATATACAGCATCTTTAAAGTTCAATACGCCTGCTGCTACAAGAGCACTGTATTCACCAAGGCTATGGCCACCTACGATATCAGGTGTAAAACCTTGTTCTTTAAGAACTTCATAGCAAGCTACGGATGCAGTTAAAATAGCTGGTTGTGTATTAGCAGTTTTAACAAGTTCAGTATCAGGACCTTCAAAGCACAATTTGGAAATAGAATAACCAAGTGCTTCGTCAGCTTCTTCAAAACGTTGTTTCACAATAGGATACGCATTGTACAAATCTTGTAGCATGCCTACTTTTTGGGAACCTTGACCAGGAAAAACAAATGCCGTTTTCATAAGGGCCTCCTTATTTACCAAGACCTTGAAGATTTTTAATTACAGTTTCAGTTTCAGCCATAATATCTTTGATAATAGTTGCACATGGTTTAACATCTGTTAACATACCAGAGATTTGGCCGATCATTACGGAACCTTCTTTTACATCACCATCAATAGCAGCTTTGCGAAGTGTACCTGCACCTAAGTTTTCTAACTCTTCTTTAGAGCCACCGCTAAATTCAAGGGATTTATATTTATGTGCCAATGCATTATCAATGATACGTACAGGGTGACCTGTTGTTAAACCAGTCATAACTGTAGCGCGATCTTTCGCTTTCAACACTGCATTTTTGTAGTTTTCATGAGCAATACATTCTTCAGATAATACGAAGCGCGTACCCATTTGTACTGCTTGAGCGCCCAATGCAAAGGCTGCAGCCATACCACGACCATCAGCAATACCACCAGCTGCAATAACTGGTACATCTACAGCGTCTACCACTTGAGGAATCAATGCCATAGTTGTAATATCGCCTACGTGACCACCGGATTCTGTACCTTCAGCAATAATTGCATCAATGCCGCCACGCAACAAGCGTTTTGCAAGTAATACGGAAGCAACTACTGGAATTACCTTTGTACCGATTTCTTTTAAAGCTGGAATGTACACGCCAGGATTACCAGCACCTGTTGTAATAACAGGAACGCGTTCTTCCACAACTACTTCCATAACTTCTTTTACAAATGGAGACATGAGCATGATGTTACAACCAAATGGCTTGCTTGTACGTTCTTTCAATTTGTGAATTTCATTACGGAAAATATCAGGAGGCATATGACCAGCCCCAATGATACCAAGGCCACCAGCTTCGGAAACAGCTGCCGCTAATTCTGCAGTACCGAGCCAAGCCATACCACCTTGTAAGATCGGGTACTCAATCTGCAATAAATCACAAATGTCAGTCTTAATCATCTTGATGTGTCCTCCTTAATACCATTTCAAGACAAGGCTAGCCCAAGTTAGGCCTGCACCAAATCCTGCAAACGCAACGTTATCACCGCGTTTGAAACGTCCTTCACGATTAGCTTCGTCCAAAGCTATCGCTACAGACGCGGCAGATGTATTACCATACTTATGTAAATTAACAAATACTTTTTCCATCGGCATATGTAAGCGTTTTGCAGCCGAATCAATAATGCGAATATTTGCTTGATGTGGAATGAAGAAATCTAACTCATTAAGTTCCATTCCAGCACGTTCTAAAGATCTTAGAACCGTACGCCCCATCGTTTTAACAGCAAATTTATATACTTCAGGACCATCCATATGAATGAATGTTAAACCTTCTTCAACGCGTTGGTCATTGGCAACTACAGCTGTACCTCCGGCAGGAATACAAAGAGATGGACCACCAGTACCATCAGCTCCCATATCAACACCTTTAATGCCATAACCTTCAGGAACTTCAGATACTACTGCAGCACCTGCACCATCACCAAAGAGGATACATGTACCACGATCATTCCAATTCACTCGACGAGAGAGAATTTCTGCCCCTACAACGAGTACCTTTTTATATAAGCCAGAGCTAATATAGCTAGCTGCAGTAATCAATCCATAAACAAAGCCAGAACATGCAGCTTGCAAATCATAAGCCGCTGCATTTTTAGCTCCTAAATTCGCTTGTAATACACAAGCTGCTGAAGGAATAATCATATCCGGTGTTAAGGTAGCAAAAATAATCATATCAATGTCTTCTGCGGTAACCTTAGCCATTTGCATAGCTTTCTTGGCAGCCTCAGTTGCCATATAGGATGTATTCATACCTTCCGGTGCAATGCGTCGTTCTTCGATACCAGTACGTTCTCTAATCCATTGGTCATTGGTATCAACCATTTTTTCAAGATCAAAGTTTGTTACTACATTGTCAGGAAGGAAGCTCCCAGTACCAATGATTCCTACCGGTTTACTCATCATAGTCATACTTCAAGGCTCCTTCAATATCCATTGTTTCTCTTATGTGTTGAATAATCTTACGCTCTACTAAATCTCCAGCAATTTCAATAGCAGTCTTTATCTCTTTTGATTTAGAGCTACCATGGGCAATCATAAAGACCCCATTAACCCCTAAGAGTGGAGCACCACCATTTTCTGTGTGGTCTAAGCGTTTAGCCATCTTCTTCAAAGCTGGCTTTACGAGCATAGCACCAATCTTAGCAAAGATACTCCCTGCCATGATACTATCCTTTACTAATTGTGCAAGACCTGTTACTAGACCTTCCGCAAATTTAAGTACCACATTACCTACAAAACCATCGCATACAACAACATCTACGGCCCCTTTAGGAATGTCACGACCTTCAATATTTCCTTTAAAATTAATGGTTTTCATACGTTCCAAAATTGGATATGTGGCTAGAACGACATCGTTCCCTTTTGTGGCTTCTTCGCCAATATTTAACAATCCTACTGTAGGATTTTCTTTACCCAATAAAAGTTTTGCATATTCAGAGCCCATCAAAGCACCTTGTACAAGATGTTTTGGTTTACTATTGGAGTTAGCACCTGAGTCTAACATAACAGTAATACCACTCACTGTTGGCATCGGAGTAGCAATAACTGGGCGATCAACCCCTTTAATGCGACCGAGTCCAAACAATGCAGCTGCTACAGCAGCACCTGTGCTACCAGGAGCAATTACGGCATCGCAAATATTATCACGAACTAAAGATGTTGCTACCACAACAGACGCGTCCTTTTTCTTACGCAATGCTTGTCCTGGATGCTCATCCATACCGATGACTTGACTGGCATGATGTACAGAAATGCGTGGATTCTTAGCTTCATTATTAGCTTCTAATATATTAAAAATTTGCTGCTCATCGCCGACGAGCACCACTTCAATGTGCTCATTTGCTCGTACGGCTTCAATGGATCCTAGTACAGTCTCCAATGGAGCAAAGTCGCCACCCATGGCGTCTATTGCAATTTTCATAATCTACACCCTATTCTCTACGGATTCCATAATAAATTTTGCGCGAAATACTTCTTTTATTTTATCTCTTATAATGACCCAAATAAAGAACTTATTACCACGGCGACGTACAATTTCTGCTTTTGCCACCAGATTAGTACCAGCTCCTACTGGGTTTTTATATTTTATATTTCCAACCTCCGCAGAACAAACAGTAGTCCCCATGACTACCTTTGCGAGGGAATTCGCTTGAGCATATAAATACTGTGGCTCTACATATCCAAATCGATCTTCCATGTCTGCAGTAGTGCGCAACATCGATAATGCTTGTCGCCCTTCCGTGACATCAATCAATTCACCAACCACTTCGTACGGTACATGTTCTACCATTTCTTGTGATTGACCTGTAGCCATGACGCGTATGCGTTCACGCAATTCAGGAATCCCCAACTCTAGCCGATCAAGACGAATAGTTGGCACACTTACATTAAAGTGTGTTGCCAATTCTTCATCAGTAAGAAATGGCGTAATATTCAGTTTTTCTTGTAACTGCTTTTGGCGCTCTTGCTTCTTTAACCGACTCATGGGACCACCTTTTATGACCTAGTATTAATATTACATCCTAAGTATATACAATAATTCCCCTATTGGCAAGGCTTTTCATACATATAGTAACAGATTTTCCTCATATATACTAAATATAGATATTATTTTATATTTAAGTATCGTTTTGTTTATAAAAGTATAAAAAAATGCCACTATTCTACAGCTTTATATTACTATAAAATAGCGGCACTGACTAATGCATATGAAGTATATTAAGTTATATATATTACTAAAAGTATACAAAAGCATACAAAAAAGACGCCTACTACTACAGTAGGCGTCTTTTTTCCGCTCACATATTAAGCATTAGCTACTACTTGCTCACCTTTATAGTGACCACATGTAGGGCAAACACGATGAGGCATCTTAGGTTCGTGGCATTGTGGACATGCTACATAACCAGGAGCTTCTAATTTCCAATTAGCACGACGACGATCGCGACGGCATTTAGACAATCTACGCTTAGGTACTGCCATTATCTGCACCTCCTTAGTACAATCATTAGGACAATCTATCATCTTTCTCATCAAGCAAAGCACGTAACTCTGCAAATCGAGGATCCACCACAAAGGATTCACAAGAACAAGGTGAAACATTTAAATTTGCTCCGCAATGAACGCACAATCCTTTGCAATCATCCTGACATAACACTTGAGAGGGCTCATTGATGATTAATGTATCCCTAATTAGTTCGGTTAAGTCAATTTCCTCTCCATCGAAAGGAATCACATCTTCAGCAGCGTCTCTAGAATCACTAAAGATTTCCTCAAAGGAATCCTTACGATCATGCTCTGTTGTAGTTAAACAACGAGAACACTCGTAATCACCTTTAGACTCTATCGAACCTTGAACGATGTAATTTTGACCATCAAACCAAAACTCACCATTAATGGTTATATCATGACGGCTCCAAGGAAAAGCAGTTACGTCACCAAGCTCAGAGGTTGGTATCGTATAGCTATAAGGAAATTTCTTTCCTATATGTTCTTTTGCTTGCTCTACTTGCAGTTTCATAATCTTACCTCGACTCATAATATTATAAACATGACATAGTGCTTTGTCAAATAAAAAAGACTATCTTAAGCGGACTCAAGATAGTCTTTTTGGTAAGTCAATTACATTTTTTCGAATTGGTCTTTACCAACACCGCAAATTGGGCAAACATAATCAGCTGGTTGATCTTCGAATTTTACGCCTTCAACAGCTTCGTCATAAACCCAACCACATACTACGCATACGTATTTTTCCATGAGTATTTCCTCCTTCACTTGAAAATTATTGTTTAATATTTATCTTTTATAATTCAGATACTCTATCTGTAATGTAGTATATCAAAGATATCGAAACTTTTCAATACTCATTTTCTTAATTTCTCATTTTTCTAATATTTAAAAAGCATATATAATATGCGGATTTGTGCTACATTATAATTTGAAATGTATTATCATTTAGACCGATTATGACCTAAATTTACCTCAATCCCTTTCCCTATTGCTACTTATCTGTCAATATATCTATTAATATAAATAATGGCCATTATTATACCGATAGTTTTTAAAGTATTAACTAAAATCAGACCTAAGGTGTACATAATTTATATATTATACTATTATATATAGAAGAGAATATTGTTATATTATATATTCTAAAAGAACTTAATTAATAACTTATTATATAAGTATGTACTTATGAACACTTACTTCTCTATGCGATATAATCATAATAAGAACTTCACGATCTTAATATGAAATATCGGTCAGAGAAATCGTCATTTATATTGTTATCATAGGAGGATTTATGAGAACAGCTTTAACAGAACTTTTACAAATTGAATACCCTATTATCCAAGGTGCTATGGCTTGGGTATCTGAACACAAATTAGTTGCTGCCGTTGCTAATGCTGGTGCAACAGGTGTTATCGCCCTTGGTGGCCGCGATGCTGAATGGACTCGTAATGAAATTCGTGCATGTAAAGAATTAACTGATAAACCATTCGGTGTTAACCTTATGTTGATGGCTCCTAATAAAGACGAGTTGGTAGATGTTATCATCCAAGAAAAACCTGCTTTCGTAACACTTGGTGCTGGTAATCCTGTACCATATATCAAACCGCTCCAAGAGGCTGGTATCAAGGTTATCCCTGTAGTACCTTCCCTTAAATTGGCTAAACGTATTGAAGAAGCTGGTGCTGATGCGATGATTGTAGAAGGTACGGAAGCTGGTGGTCATATTGGTAGCCAAACAACAATGTCTTTAATGGAAAATATTTTGCCAGAAATCAGTATTCCAGTTGTTGTAGCAGGCTCTATCGTTGATGGTCGTGGTCTTGCCGCAGCTTTATTAATGGGTGCACAAGGTGTACAAATGGGTTCTCGCTTCTTATTAGCAGAAGAATGCCAAGCACATCAAAATATGAAAGAAGCAATTATCAAAGCAACAGATACTGATTCTGTTGTAACTGGTCTTCTCTCTGGACACGGCGGCGTTCGCAGCTTAAAAAATGAATTTACGACTCGCTATTTAGCAGCAGAAACTGATGGTGTTACTACACCTGAAGAGCGCACAAAAATGTCTCAAGGTACTAATAAACGCGCCGCTATTGATGGCGATGTAGTAAACGGCGCCGTACAAGTTGGTCAAGCCTTGAATCGTCTTGTAGCTATCGAACCAGCTCATACAATTGTTCAAACAGTAATGAACGAAGCTATTATGTCTATTCGTAAGGCTCAACGCCTTCTTGAAATTGTTTAATCAATTAGGAGTGTCATATGTTACCATTTCATGGAAAATATCCAAAATTAGATACTAAAAGTTGTGTAATGCCCGGTGCAGAACTTGCTGGTGATGTAGAACTTAAAGAATATGCATCTATTTGGCAAAACTGTGCACTTCGTGGTGACGTAAACAAGATTGTAGTAGGTCGTTACTCTAATGTACAAGACAACTCTGTATTACATGTAGACGACGATAAAGCATGCGTCCTTGGCGATTATGTAACAATCGGCCACGGTGCCATCGTTCATGCTAGTACAATCGAAGACAATGTGTTAGTTGGCATGGGTGCCATTGTATTAAGTGGTTGTCATATTGGCTCTGGCTCTATTATTGCAGCCGGTGCGGTAGTAAAAGAAAACACTGTCATCCCACCTAACTCTTTAGTCGTAGGTATTCCTGCTCGTATTGTTCGCACAGATGAAACTCAAATCGAACGTATTCACAATCAAGCTTTAAAATATAAACACTTATGGACTATTGAGTACGGTATGCTTCCTGATGCAGGTGGCGAAGAATACGATAAAAACGCTAAAATCGTATAATTACATATACAATAAAATTTGCACAAATAATCAGAACCACCCGTAAAACGGGTGGTTTTATGATTCGCGACTACGTCGCGAACCAGTCTAAAGACAATAACAAAAGCCGAGGCAATCACTGCCTCGGCTTTCATAATTTATGTGGTCTAAATTTTATTGAATTGTTGGTGCATAAATCGCTTGTCGAAGATCCACCCTACGATGTTCTTCCATCATCTTAGAAATGTCTTCTTATTCGGCAGGTTTCACGCGATTGTTGCCGTCTTTCATAGCTTCTTTCAAGCTAAAGATAACCATTTCATTCATGTAGAAACGCAATTCATCATCATGTACATTGGCCGTATTGCGATCCAAGATATCGATGATTTGTTGTGCATAGTCCATTTTTTCATCGTCAGACACAGTCACATGATTAATAAAAAAGTCTTTATAATCATTATACAAACGATCTAACGCCATGCGTGCATAGCTGTCTTTCTTATAACGATGACTCACAATGTACCAGCTACGACGAACGTTCATATAATACAATGCATTATTGCGGTACCGTTCTTGGCCCTTCATAATACGAGAGTCGTCCATGATATATCTATCTTTTTGATCCAATTGGAATTGTGTGAAAGCATTCACTACTTCACGAACTTCTTCGCTAGGTACAGGAATAGCCACTTCTGCTTCAATCACGTTTAATGGTTCAGCTGGTTGTTCTGGCATCATCAAAGTATCCCGAGCCGCATCCGCCTGACCAACTGCACATACACAAGCAAGCGCCAATACAGGCATAATTTTTTTGAATTTCATACATCCTCCTTATGATGAGCCGCCCCCCGAAGGGCGGCTTTCACAATCCTTACATGAGCCATGAAGAACTCGAATATTCAGATTCGATTATTTTGTAAGACCTGCTTGTTGCATCAACAATGCAATTTGAGCCTTCATTTGTTCATTATCTTCCTTCACAGAGGATAATTCATCAATACGTTTTTGCATACGTGCATTATCATCCTTAACAGAAGACAACTCATGGAGGCTTTCTTGCATACGTGCATTTTCAGCTTTCAACGCTGTTACTTCATCTTGCAACACATAAATAGAACTGATAGGACCGCCCTTGTAGCGTTCAGGAATAGCCTTCTTCTCATCAGAAGAACCGAATTTACGAGTTACACCAGCATTCACCAT
>NZ_UQYC01000035.1 GCF_900545205.1 uncultured Veillonella sp.
GGTCTTGGTAAACCATACTTCTCTACAGACACAACAGCTGCATTGCGCGCTGCTGAAATTGAAGCAGATGCAATTTTGATGGCGAAGAAGTTTGCTGACGGTGTATATGATTCTGATCCTAAAACGAATCCTAATGCCGTTAAATTTGATGAATTAACATATAATGATATCATCACAAAAGAATTAAAGGTTATGGATGCAACATCCACAACTTTATGTAAAGATAATAATATCCCTATTATTGTGTTTAGCATGGATATTCCTGGTAATATTACAAAAGCCGCTAAAGGCGAAGAAATCGGGACTATTGTTCGAGGAGAATAATTCAAATGGAAATTAAAGAATTGTTACAGCAAGCAGAAGAACGCATGAATAAGTCTATTGAGGCTTTAAAACATGAATTTGCATCTATTCGTACAGGCCGTGCTAGTGTAGCATTGCTTGACAAAGTAATGGTTGACTATTATGGTAGCCCATCTCCAATTAACCAAGTTGCAAATATCTCCGTGCCTGAGCCTCGTATGATTGTTATTGCACCTTGGGATAAAACTATGATTGGTGCTATTGAAAAAGCTATCTTACAATCTGATCTTGGTTTAAATCCAGGTAATGATGGTGCTCAAATCCGATTGACTATTCCTCAATTGACTGAGGAACGTCGTAAAGAAATCGTTAAAGTTGTTCATAAAAAAGCTGAAGATGCTAAAGTTGCAGTACGAAATATTCGTCGTGATGTAAATGATGCATTGAAAAAAGAAGAGAAAGCTAAAACAATTACTGAAGATGATGCTAAAGACGGTTTAGATCAAATTCAAAAACTTACAGACGCTAAAATTAAGCAGATTGATGAGTTAAAAGCAGTAAAAGAAAAGGATGTATTAGAAGTATAATGTTAGATTCTAATAGCCTTATTGGAATGCCATGGCAGCTTGCAAAGTCTCGTTTGCAGGCTGCCCATATTCCTTTTAAGGTAATGATTGGGGGATCCTTTAATCGCTTTTTTGATATTGCTGATAAAGGATTTTATGTAGCACGTATTACCAAGGTTGATGAGTGTTTACATATACTAGTGTATAGACCAATGATTGCCAGCGACTTCGGAAATTCTATCGAGGTAGACTATGCTAAAGAAATTATTTAACCGTAAACCATCTGATACGCCTGTTATTGATAGTAATGTGATACCAAAACATGTTGCTATTATTATGGATGGCAATGGTCGTTGGGCAAAACGAAGAGGCATGCCACGATCAATGGGACACCGCGCAGGGGCCGACGTATTAAAGCAGATTGTTATTGCTGCAGATGAGATTGGAATTAGAGCTCTTACGGTATATGGCTTCTCCACAGAGAACTGGAAGCGTCCTGAACAGGAAGTTTCTTTACTTATGGCTCTCATAAAAGAATACTTAAATAATAATGTTAAGTATATGCATGAACATAATGTGCGTATTCGCTTTATTGGATATATCGGTGCTCTTTCAGATGAGCTTCAAAAGATTATTCGCGATGCCGAATTATTAACTCAGAATAATACAGGCCTTACCTTACAGTTAGCAATAAACTATGGGGGGCGTGATGAAATAGTAAGAACTATCCGCGATATTACAAATTCTGTTGTGGATGGAACTATTACTACAGACGAGATTACAGAAGACTATGTTAGTTCCCAACTTTTCACTAAAGAGTTTAGCGATGTAGACTTGTTAATTCGTCCAAGTAGTGATTTTAGAATTAGTAACTTTTTATTGTGGCAGCTAGCTTACGCTGAATTCTGGTTTACTGATTTACATTGGCCAGATTTCACTAAGGAAACATTATTAGAGGCTGTTGCAGCATATCAAAAACGAGAACGCCGGTTTGGTGGCTTACGTGATGAGGAATAAAAAATGTTAAAAACACGTGTTATAACCGCTGTTATAGGTTTTATTATTGCCTTAGGGGCCATTACATTAGGCGGACCTGTATATGATATTCTTATTACATTATTAGCTCTATTGGGTTGGCGTGAGTTTGTTTTACTAGGTAAAGCTAAACATGTGCGTATGTCCATTTTATGGGGCTATATTAGTATTTTATTATTGATGATTGCCTTTGCATGTCATCAGTATATTCTAGCAATAGCTATATTAGTATTGAGTTTATCAGCCAATTATATGTTATGTACATTTGGTGAAAACAAATACTCTTTAGCTAGTGTTTCATTTAGTGTATTTGGCTTATTATATGTTGGTATTGGCATGATTTCTTTGCTCATGATTCGTCATGACTCTATATACATGTCTCTATCAATGCCATTTGAATTATATAATTGGGGAACAATTACTCTTTGGTTAGTGTTGTTTACAACGTGGGCTAGTGATACTTTTGCTTATTTTGCTGGTCGTGCCTTCGGTAAACGTAAAATTGTTCCATCCATTAGTCCCAATAAAACACTAGAAGGTTTTATTGGTGGCTTTATCGGCTGTATTATTACAGGCGCTGTATTTTCGTATATCGTAGGCATTCCATGGTGGATGGGCATTCATGTTGGTATGATTAGCGGTATACTTGCACCATTAGGTGATTTATTTGAATCAAAGATTAAACGATTATGTAATGTGAAAGATTCTGGTACTTTACTACCAGGTCATGGTGGTGTATTGGATCGTTTTGATAGCTTATTATTTGCGGCTCCTATTACATTGATATATATATTACTCTTTTCGTACTAATCTAATAGAGGTAAGCTTATGAAATACCTAAGTATTATTGGCAGTACTGGCTCAATCGGTACACAGACACTAGATGTAGTGTCTCAACATCCAGATCAATTAAAGGTGGTTGCATTAGTGGCACATCATAATATTGACCTCTTAGAACAACAAATTAAAGAATATCAGCCATTAGTAGCCGGACTAGTTGATGAAAATGCTTTTAAAGAGCTACAAGGCCGCTATACAGGTTCTACAAAACTTGTAGGTGGCAAGGAAGCGCTCATTGCGGCAGCAACAATTCAAGAAGCTACTATGGTTGTAACAGCTATTGTAGGTGCTGCTGGTATTGAACCTACTGTGGAGGCTATCAAAAAAGGTAAGACCATTGGTCTTGCTAATAAAGAAACATTAGTAGCCGGTGGCCCATTGATTACATCCTTAGCAAAAGAGTATGGCGTACAAATTTTACCTATTGATAGTGAACACAGTGCTATTTTCCAATGCTTAGAAGGACAAAATCGCGATAATGTTGATTCCTTAATCGTTACAGCTTCCGGTGGCCCTTTACGCACTTGGGATTCTGAGAAAATTAAAACTGCCACTGCTGCAGATTGCTTGCGACATCCAACTTGGAACATGGGCAATAAGATTACTATCGACTCTGCATCTCTATTTAATAAGGGCTTAGAGGTAATCGAAGCTCATTGGCTATTTGGCTTTGATTTTGATCATATTGATGTTGTGGTACATCCTCAAAGTATCGTTCATTCCATGATACGCATGAAAGATGGGGCTATATTAGCTCAAATGGGGAATCCAGATATGCGCGAGCCTATTCAATATGCTTTGACATATCCAAAACGTGAAGTTTTAAGTATGAATCATCTTGATTTTACTAAAGCCTTACAATTAGAGTTTTTACCACCACGATATGATGATTTTCCTGCTCTTCGTCTTGCATATGAGGTAGGACGAGCAAGTGGCTTTAAACCAGCCGTATTTAATGCTGCAAACGAAACAGCAGTTTATGCATTTTTAGATGATAAAATCGCCTTTGGTGATATTTACAAAGTCGTTACATCAGTTCTAGAATCTATGGGACCTGAAGATGACTTTACGTTAGACAATTTATTAGCTATCGATAAATGGGCTCGTGAAAAGGCTACATCATTGATGGTATAGGAGTATATATGATAACGGCATTAGCCACAATATTTGTATTTGGTTTAATCGTGTTTATTCATGAGTTAGGCCATTTTATTACAGCAAAAATGTCGGGTATGCAAGTAGACGAATTCGCCATAGGTTTTGGACCGGCCATATTTAAAGTTCAAAAAGGGGAAACCTTATATTCTATTCGTATCATTCCTCTTGGTGGCTTTAATCGTATTGCTGGCATGAGTCCTGACGAGCCGTTAAATGAACGGTCATTTTATACTAAACCTGCATGGAAGAAATTTATTGTTATTTCTGCAGGGGCAGTATTCAATTTTTTATTGGCCATTGTTTTATTCTTTGGCCTTAATGCAACAGTAGGTAATCTTACTTATACAAATGATCCTGTTATTGGTAATATCATCCCTGGTAGTGCCGCTGAACAAGCTCATTTACAATCAAATGATAGAATTCTTACTATTGATGGTAAAAAGATTTCTACGTGGGATGAAATTCGTCCTAGCTTACAAGGTACTGCCAATCACGGTGTTACCGTTGTGGTAGATCGAGATGGAGAAACTGTAGAAACTACAGTGATTCCCAAAATGGAACAAGATAGTCCTAAAATTGGTATTTATCCTAGTTTTACACGAGAAAGTTATAGCATAGGCGAGTCTTTGCGTTTAGCTGTTACTCGTACTGGTCAAACAATTGTTGCTATGCTAAGTGGCTTATATGATATGATTCGCGGTACACAAGCTGCAGAATTATCGGGTCCAGTAGGTATTTCACAAATGGCTGGTACTATTGCACAATCTGGCTTTGCACCACTTTTGAGCTTCGCCGCATTCTTAAGTATTAACTTAGGGGTTATAAATCTTTTACCATTACCTGTATTAGATGGTGGTCATTTAATTATTATTTTGGCTGAAGCTATTACAGGTCGTAAATTACCTGCTAAGGCACTAATGTATATTCAAATGGTTGGTGTTGCTTTAATGGTAGCATTATTCTTATATGTAACAACTCAGGATATATTCCGATTACTATAAGATAGATGGGAGATTACAATGATTGTACGTAAACCAACAAATGGTATCTATGTAGGTACAGTTAAAATTGGTGATTATGCACCGGTAAGCATTCAATCTATGATTACTACAGATCCGGTTCATACGGAAAAGGCTATAGCTGAAATAAATCGTTTAGCTGAGGCTGGTTGTGAACTAGTACGTGTTGCAGTTCCTACTATGGCTTCTGCTAAAGCTTTAAAAGCAGTTCGTGCTGGTATTGATATTCCTTTAATTGCTGATATTCATTTCGACTATAAATTAGCGTTAGAAGCTATCGAGAATAATGTTGATGGATTGCGTATTAACCCAGGAAACATCGGCGGTGAGGATAAGGTATTAGCTGTTATAGAAAAAGCTAAACCTAAACAAATCCCGATTCGTATTGGCGTTAATGCAGGGTCTTTACCAAAGCATATCCTCGATGCACATGGAGGTCATCCTACTGCTGATGGCATGGTGGAAACTGCATTAGAACATGTGCGAATTCTTGAGAAGCTCGACTACCGTCAAATGAAATTATCTATTAAAGCAACGGAAGTCCCTTTAATGGTAGAAGCTTATCGAAAGTTATCTGATAAGATTCCATATCCATTGCATTTAGGTGTTACTGAAGCTGGTACGATAAAACAAGGTACTATTAAGTCTGCTATGGGCATTGGTGCTTTATTATTAGACGGTATCGGTGATACTTTACGTGTATCCTTAACAGGTGATCCCATACATGAAATTGAAGTAGGTCGAAGTATTTTGAGTAATTTAGGATTACGAAACTTTGGAGCTACAATGATTTCTTGTCCTACATGTGGTCGATGCCAAGTGAACTTATTTGATATGGCAGGGATTGTAGAGGAGCGTTTAGCATCCATTAAAGCACCTATTAAAGTTGCTGTTATGGGTTGTGTCGTAAATGGGCCTGGTGAGGCTCGTGAGGCTGATTTCGGCATTGCTGGTGGTAATGGACAAGGTATTGTCTTCCGTAAAGGGGAAGTTATCAAGACTGTGCCAGAAGCTGAATTAGTAGATACATTATTTAGAGAAATTGATCAATATTTAGAAAACTTAGATGAGGAGTCTTTATGTTAGCCACTAAATTATATGCACCTACATTGCGTGAGGTTCCATCTGACGCTGATGTAGTTAGCCAACAGCTTATGCTTCGCGCTGGTTTTATGCGTAAAACTGCAAATGGTTTATATAGCTTTTTACCATTAGGTTGGAGAAGTATCAAAAAAATCGAAGCTATTGTACGTGAAGAAATGGATCGTGCTAGTGCTCAAGAAATCATGATGCCTATCTTACAACCTGCTGAAATTTGGAAAGAATCTGGCCGTTGGAATGCATATGGCGCTGAAATGATGCGTATTAATGATCGTCATGATAATGAATTCTGCTTAGGACCAACTCATGAAGAGATGATTACTACACTTGTTAAAAATGAGATCAATTCATATCGTCAATTACCAGTAAATTTATATCAAATCCAAAGTAAATTCCGTGATGAACGTCGTCCACGTTATGGTTTAATGCGTAGTCGCGAATTCATTATGAAAGATGCATACTCTTTTGATATGGATGAAGCTGGTTTAGATGAATCCTATAAATCTATGTATGATGCATATACACGTATTTTTACGCGTTGTGGCCTTACATTCCGTCCGGTAGAGGCTGATAGCGGTGCCATCGGTGGTAGTGGTACACATGAGTTCATGGCTATTGCTGAAGCAGGTGAAGCAGATATTGTGTACTGTACAAAATGTGACTATGCTGCCAATATTGAGATTGGTAAACCTGGTATTATGAAACAGGAAGAAGAAGCACTTCAAGAGTTATCTATTGTGGATACTCCTAATGCAAGTACTATTGAAGCTGTTGCGGAAATGTTAAACTTACCACTACATAAAACTATTAAAGCCGTAGTATTTTCCATTGATGGTAAAGTTGTATTAGCCATTGTTCGTGGTGACCATGAAGTAAATGAAGTAGCTGTACAACATGCTGTACTTGGTTCTGTAGAGCCAGAAATGGCTACGCCAGAAGAATTGGAAAAAGTAGGTTTAACAGCTGGCTTTATAAGTCCAGTTGGGTTAAAACAAACAGAAGAGTTTGCCATAGTAGTAGATGAATCTGTTATGGAAACATACAATGTTTGTGGTGGTGCCAATAAGAAAGATGCACACTATATTAACATCAATCCAAAACGTGACTTTAATGTAGAAGATATTATTGTCGCACCTATTCGTTTGATTACAGCTGACGATGTTTGCCCAACTTGCGGTGGTGCTCTAGAACACGCTAAAGGTATTGAAGTAGGCCAAGTATTTAAATTGGGTACAAAATACTCAGAGGCATTACAAGCTACATTCTTAGATCAAAATGGTCGTCCTAATCCAATGATTATGGGTTGTTATGGTATTGGTGTATCTCGTACATTAGCTGCTACTATTGAGCAGTATCACGATGAAAATGGTATTATTTGGCCACGTTCTATTGCTCCATTTGAAGCCGTTATCGTTCCTATTAATGCAAAAGACGAAGCTTTGATGTCTACAAGTCAAACAATTTATACTGCATTACAAGATGCAGGTGTAGATGTGTTACTTGATGATCGTAAGGATCGAGCTGGTGTAAAATTCAAAGATGCTGATTTAATTGGCTATCCACTTCGTATTACAGTAAGTAAAAATACACTTGAAAATAATGAAGTAGAAATTCAAATCCGTAAGTCTGGTGAAGCGATTACATGTGCAATCGATTCTGTAGCGACTAAGGTTACTGAATTACTTCAAGATTTATAATTAAATTGCGATTCTAGTGAATACTCATTAGGATCGCAATTTTTCTATCTCATCTTGAATAAATTAGCTAAATCAGTCATAATTAAAAGATAGGATAATTGTAATGGGAGGTGCTCTATGCTTGTTGATTTTCACATGCATTCTATCTATTCTGATGGTGTTAAAAGTCCAGAAGAATTATTACGTCATGCTTTAGAATGTAAACTATCTATGATGTCGTTAACTGATCATGATGAAATTGATGGCATAAAAGCATTGCGTGCCGCTCAAAAGCAATTAGATCCGGATAAAACTATTAAAATTATTAATGGTTGTGAATTTAGTGCTGACTATAAAGATAAATCTATTCATATTCTGGGATATCGTTTTGATGAAACAAATCAAGAATTAAAAGACTTTATTCAATATTTTAAAGCAAAACGAGAAGAACGGATTGATGAGATTATCAAACGTTGTAATAATGCTGGATATGTTATATCAAAAGATGACCTACTTAAAAAATTCCCTAAGACGCAAGCTTACGGGCGTCCACATATTGGACAGTTATTAATTGATGGTGGTTATGCTAAGGATATTAATGAGGTATTCAAAGGTATTCTTCGAAAAGATAGTCCATGCTATGTACCTAAGGTAAAGGTTGCGGTTCCGCATATTATTGATATTATTCATAAAGCTGGTGGCCTTGCCGTTATGGCTCATCCTAAACTAGTAACTAGTGATGAATATGTAGTAGAAATGTTAGCCTATGATTTTGATGGTATGGAGGTTTACCATACTAAACATAACGATGATGATGTGAAACGATATAAAGCATTAGCTAAAGAACATAACTTGTTTATTACAGGTGGTTCTGATTATCATGGTATTCCAGGAAAAGCACCAGATCAATTTGGCGATTACTTGGTATCCGCTGAGAATGTATCAGAATTTATTAGTTTATTATAAATAATGAGGTTGACTATGGAAGTCGTTGCATTTGTAGGTAGTAGTGGCACTGGTAAAAGCCATCGTGCGCTCGTAGTTGCTCATGAAAATAATATTGAATGTATCATTGATGATGGCATTTTAATTCATGATAATAAGATTGTAGCTGGCTTTTCTGCAAAGAAGGAATCTAGCCGATTAAAAGCTGTTCGTCGTGCTATTTTCCAAGATGAAGTACAAGTAAAATCAGTGCGTGAACAATTAGATAAAATTAATCCTAATAGATTGATGATTATCGGCACATCCGATAATATGGTCAAAAAAATTACTAAGGCATTGGGGCTTCAAGAACCAGATCGATATATTCGCATTGAAGATGTAGCTACACCTAAAGAAATTGAAAAAGCACAACATGCTCGTCTTAAAGAAGGTAAACATATTATTCCAGTTCCAACAATGGAATTGAAACCTCACTTTAGAGGGTATTTGATTGATCCAATTAAAACCATGTGGCGTCGACGTACATTGAAAAAACAAGATCAAGATACATTGGGGCAAATTGGTTCAGAAGGTTTTGAACGTTCTGTGGTTCGTCCTGCTTTCAGTTATTATGGACGACTTACCTTTGATGATGATGTCATTATTAAATTGATTCGCAATGGCTTAAAAAAAGTTGTCGGTGTTGATGAATCAAGTGTCATTTCTTTCAAAAAAAGTGACAAAGGCCAAAATGGTTTAGTTGTTGATATGGCTGTAGTAATTGAACATGGTTATCCTGTTAAAGCATTGATGCAACAGGTACAAAAGTCTGTTCGAAATGAAATTGAGTATATTACAGGCATGTCTATTGAACGTATGTCTATAAAAGTTAAGAATATTATAGAAACAAAACGTAAGATTGTTAAAGTATAGGAGTTAGAATGAAGTCTTATTATATTTACACCTATGGTTGTCAAATGAATACTGCTGATTCTGAGCGCTTATCGCATCAGTTAGAATCTGTAGGCTATACACCTACAGAGGACGTAGAAACTGCAGATTTAATTTTATTAAATACTTGTGCAGTTCGTGAGAATGCAGAAACAAAGGTCTATGGCCGCATAGGTGAGCTAATGAGACTAAAGCGTAAAAACAAAAACTTGATTCTTGCTGTTACAGGTTGTATGGCTCAGAAGAATCAAGCGGAAATGTTTAAACGGGCTCCACATATTGATATTGTATTAGGTACTCATAATATTCAACATATTAATGAAATGATTGAAGAGGTTCAACGCGGTCATACACATCAAATCAATGTAGACATGGATAATTCCGTGTTACCTGAATTGGAAGCAAAACCTAATGGTACCTTTTATGCATGGGTACCTATTATGAATGGATGCAATAAGTTCTGTACGTACTGCATTGTTCCTCACGTTCGTGGCAGAGAAATTAGTCGTCCTGTAGATGCCATCGTAAAAGAGGTAACTGAACTAGGAGCAAAAGGGTTTAAAGAGATCACTTTATTGGGGCAAAATGTAAACTCTTATGGCTTAGATTTTAAAGATGGTATCGATTTTGGGACACTCATAGATGCTTTAGATGGCATTCCTGGAATAGAACGTATTCGTTATATGACGAGTCATCCTCAAGATATGACTAAATCTATGATAGATGCCCTTGGTCGATCTTCTAATATTGTTACTCATTTACATTTACCGATTCAATCTGGTTCGGACCGTATCTTGAAGAAAATGAACCGACATTATACAGTGGAGCATTATAAAGAACTACTTTCTTACTGTCGTGAGAAAATTAAAGATGTAGTTGTTACTACAGATATTATTGTCGGTTTTCCTGGGGAAACAGAGGAAGATTTCCAAGCTACATTACAATTATTGAAAGACGTACGTTATGATATGGCGTATACTTTCATCTATTCCAAACGTTCTGGTACGCCAGCAGCGACTATGGATGATCAAATTCCTGAAGAGGTTAAGCGTGTACGTTTGCAAACATTGATGGATGTGCAAAACGAAATCTCTTATGAGTTAAATAAACCTATGGAAGGACAAGTGTTCGATATTATTGTTGAGGGGCCAAGTCCTCGCGATGAAGATATGTGGTTTGGTCGGACATCGGGCAATAAAATGGTATTATTCCCGAAAGACGATTCCTTATCAATTGGTGAAACAGTACCAGCCTATATTGATAAAGCACAAACTTGGGTTTGCTACGGTACAATACAAAAGGGGTAAGTATGGCAAAAAAGCAAACACCTATGATGGAGCAGTATTTAGATATAAAATCTAGATATCCAGATGAATTACTGTTCTTTCGTTTAGGTGACTTTTATGAATTATTTAATGATGATGCTCTAGTTGCATCTCGTGAACTAAATATTACCTTAACAGGACGCCCTACAGGAGATGAGGAACGCACACCGATGTGTGGCGTTCCTTTTCATGCTGCTGAAAGTTATATTGAAACGCTTGTTAAAAAGGGCTACAAGGTTGCTATTTGTGAGCAATTAGAAGATCCTAAAGCTGTTAAGGGCATCGTTAAACGCGATGTTGTAAAGGTTATTACACCAGGGACGGTAATGACCGAAAATGGTAATGATGCAAGGTCCAACAACTTTCTATCATTGTTTTATATGGTAAAAGACGCATGGATATTAGTATTTTCAGATGTTTCTACAGGGGAGGTCATTTGGCACCGCATTACAAACAGTGAAAAACGCAGTGATATGTTTGATGCGCTCAGTATGTATCGTCCAAGTGAAATCATATTGCCTGAAGGAACTGTATTACCGCAAGATATAAAAGACTTTATGGATAATCAATTCAGCAATATTGTATTATCTCCATTTAGTACATATCATACACAACGAGAGGTAGCGGAAAAAGCAGTTACTCACTTTGGTGATTTAGGTCTTATGGAAGAGGATGTATGGGAAGCATTAGGGTATATGCTTTTATATTTAGAGGATATTATTAAGTCTGAAATTTCCCATATTAACTATGTACATCAATTGAGTGTAGGTAATCGTCTTATTTTAGATACATCTTCTTTACGCCATTTAGAAATTACCCATAATCTACGTGATGGTGGTCAAAAAGGTACATTACTCGATGTACTAGATCGTACGTTGACACCAATGGGGGCGCGTCTATTAAAGCAATGGCTTGAAAGTCCTTTGACTGATGTAAATCAAATTCAACGTAGACAAGCTGCCGTAGCAGAACTTATTACACGTGGAGCAGAGCGGTCTCATATCCGTAGCTTACTGGATTGTATTTATGACTTTGAACGTATCGTAGGTCGTGTAGAAACTGGCTCTGTGTCACCTAGAGATTTAACGGCTCTTCGTGAATCCCTAGCAGTATTGCCAGATATTAAAAATGTATTAGGCACATGTTCAAGCTTGGCCTTAACCGCTATTAATGACCGCATTCAAGACCATAAAGATATATATGATCTGTTATGTCGTTCTATTGCAGATCAACCAGCATTGACATTAAAAGAAGGCCGCGTTATCAAAGATGGTTTTAATTCGGATTTAGATGAATTACGGTCTTTAGCTACTAATAGCGAGCAGTGGCTAGCTAAGATGGAAGCCGACATTAAAGAGGCTACAGGTTTATCTAAAATAAAAACTGGCTATAATAAAGTGTTTGGTTATTATTTCGAAGTATCTCATAGTAAATCTGAACAAGTGCCGGATTATTTCATTCGTAAACAAACGCTAGCTAATGCAGAGCGTTATATTACACCTGAATTAAAAGAATTTGAAATTAAGATTCTCAGTGCTAAGGATAAAATCATCGCCTTAGAGCATGAGTTATATCAACAGCTACGAAATGATATTAAACTCGTCATTAAAGAGGTACAAGAAACGGCTCGTGCCCTTGCGGATCTCGATGTATTGTGCTCATTAGCTTTAGTAGGCTATGAAGAAAATTATATTTGCCCTACCATCGTAATGAATGGTCAAATCAATATTCGTGATGGTCGTCATCCTGTCATTGAAAAGTTCTTAAAGCGTGAAGTGTTTGTACCAAATGATATAGTTCTAAATCATGATGATGAGGAATTCTTGCTCATTACAGGCCCTAATATGGCTGGTAAATCAACATATATGCGTCAAGCTGCTATTTTGATGATTATGGCTCAAATTGGTTCCTTTATTCCTGCCCGTGAAGCATCTATTTCTCCAGTAGATCGTATCTTTACACGTGTAGGTGCTAGTGATGATATTTCTACTGGTCAAAGTACGTTCATGGTAGAAATGAAAGAGGTAGCATATATATTAGAAAATGCCACACACAATAGCTTGATTATTCTCGACGAAATTGGTCGTGGTACGAGTACCTTTGATGGATTGAGTATCGCCCAAGCTGTAGTAGAGCATATTTGCAAGCATATTCATGGCAAAACATTATTTGCTACACATTACCATGAGTTAATCTGTTTAGAAGAAAGCTATAGTAAATTAAAAAATTATACTGTAGCAGTAAAAGAAAAAGGTAAGGATGTGGCCTTCTTGCGCCGTATTATTAGAGGTGGTGCAGACCGTAGCTATGGTATTCATGTAGCTAGATTGGCAGGCTTACCGAATTCTGTATTAAAACGAGCAGAAGTAATTTTGGAATCCTTGGAAGATCAAAGTCATGATGCTAGTGATTTAAATAATCGTGTGATTGGCGGTCAACCTACTAATGTGGTTAAACCAACCACTAAACAAGTGAGTGATTCTCCACTAGGTAACTTATTTACTCATTCAGTAGTTGATAGCTTACTGGAAGTGGATGTAATGAGCATGACACCTATTGAAGCATTAAATAAATTATATGAACTACAAGAGGAGGCTCGTAAAGGAGGCGGGAAATAATGGCTACCATTCATGTATTGGATGAAACCACAATCAATAAGATAGCTGCTGGTGAAGTCGTTGAGCGCCCTGCATCAGTCATTAAAGAGCTCATTGAAAACTCTATCGATGCTTCTGCTACTAATATAGAGGTAGAAATTGGAGATGGTGGTGTGGCGTATATGCGCATTACCGATAATGGCATTGGTATGACTGAAGAGGATGCGCGGTTAGCAATCCTACGACATGCAACATCTAAAATTCAACATGTAGAGGATTTATTTGATATTGCATCCCTCGGCTTCCGTGGTGAAGCATTAGCTAGTATTGCCTCTGTATCTCATTTTTCCTTGACTACACGCAAAGCAGATTCTGATTTAGGGACTCGTATTACCGTAGACGGTGGTACTTTTACCGATTGTATTCCTTACGGTGCTGCACCTGGTACGACAATTGAAATTAGAGATCTGTTCTATAATACGCCGGCTCGTCGTAAATTCTTGAAAACAGAACGTACAGAATCGTCTAAGATTCAAGATATTGTGGGGAAATTAGCCCTTAGTAATCCACACATTTCCTTTAAGCTCATCATCGATGATCGAGTGGCTATTATTACGCCTGGAAATGGTAATATTGGTGATACTGTAGCTGCCCTATATGGCTATAAAACTAAGGATGATATATTTACTGTTGCTTATGAAAGTGACTCTATCTATATCGATGGTGTGGTAAGTAAACCTACACTTCTAAAAAGTACGAGAATTTGGCAGACTATTATCGTTAATAACCGCGTTATTTCTGATAAAACCATAATGAAGGCTATAGATAATGCATATCACGCATTATTGCCGAAAAATGGTCATCCTTTAGTAGTTCTAAATATTACTGTTCCTGCTGAGATGGTTGATATTAATGTGCATCCTCGTAAGAGTGAAGTAAAATTCTCTGATGATAAGATTATATTTAAAGCCGTTTATCATGGTATTTTGAATGCCTTAAATAATCCCCTTCATGAGCGTTATGAACGAGAATCATCTTCTTATATAAATGGTACAGTCACTAATGGAACCGACTTCAATAGTAACAATAGGGATAGTAATAGTAATTCATCTTCCGCTGGCAATAGTACGTATGATTCGTATCGAACACCTTCTGTGGTACAAGATGAAATGCAGTCTGCTGAACATATAGCAACAGCGGTAGATTTTGATAAGGTCTTTGGTGGACGACGTACAAAAGGGTACGAAGTCATGCGTAGTGAAACTACGCAGTTTGTAGAGAACCTTAAAACTAAAGGGTACACACCACCTGCGCCTAAGGCAACGTATGAACAGTCATCCTTTACAGATGAAAGTTTTGATGCTGTCCCTACTGAATATACTAGTTATACGAAAGAGGATGTTGAGAGATTTAAGTCCTTAGCTCAAGATATTCGGGAAGACAATACGGAAGAACGTACGATTCAAAATTCAGGGTTCTTACCGATGGGACAAGTTGCGTCTTGTTATATTTTGGCTAAAAAGGGTGATGATCTCTATATTATAGATCAACATGCGGCCCATGAACGTGTACGTTATGATAAGCTTTGTAAGTCCTCTGAAGCAATTCCTATGCAATCTATACTAGTTCCTCAATATAGTGAGGCTACTGATGATGAAATGAATTTGGTAGAGGAAGAACGAGAAACATTACTTGATCTTGGATTTGATGTCGAATTAGGTGGCCCTACAAAGATAAAACTTGTAGGCGCTCCTGTAGATTTAGTAGAATCTAAGGCGTTTGAAATCCTCCAATATGTATTTTCTTACTTACATGACCACCAACAACCTACTAAGGCTCAGTTGCGTCATGAAATGCTAGCCTATGCATCTTGTAGAGGGGCCATTAAGGCAGGTCATAACCTTAATATGTATCAAATGACTACCTTAATTGAGGATTTATTTAGTACTGAAAAGCCTTATGTATGTCCTCATGGTCGACCAACAATTATTAAGTTTACACCTGATGAATTAGGGAAATTATTCTTACGGTCCTAATATGAATATTTTAACTACATCTCAAAAATCTAATGAGGCCATTCAGGAGGAAGCCAAAGCATTGGCTTCCTCTATGCATATGACCTATATAAAACGTGGAAAAATATCTATACCGGCATTATTTAGAGAACATCAATGTGAATATATTGCAGTTCTTTCAGGATCTGGATTAACCATCCACTTTCCTGAAAATAAAAAACATAGCTTTCATCTTTCTATGGCACAACTACGTATATTACGTATAGAACGTGGTGAAGGGGATCATCTAGTTAATGCTGTTCAAACTATTCTGGATAAAAAAGGCATACTTTATGGACAGCAGTTTACATTTCTCGACTCTACTATAGGCCTAGCTAGTGATAGCATTATTGTTAGTTATGCTTTTCCTAATGTAGAGATACAAGGGTTAGAGGGTTCGTTTCCTATATGGCTTGCTACTTCCTATGGATTGGCTCATTATATTCATAGTGAGGATAGTGTAACAAATGCGTTGCGTCGTATTCAGGTACGACATGAGACCTATGAAAACTATTTACCTAGCCTACCAGATAATAGTGTTGATATTATTTATTTTGATCCCATGTTTGAAGTGCCTGTAGAGGAAAGTCCTCAATTCAAGCCGCTTCGTGGTCATACTGTAGAAAGTCATATTGATGATATAATTATGTCGCAAGCTATGCGCGTTGCTAGATATGGTGTTATTATAAAAGAACGACCCTTTAGTTCGGTCTTTCAAAAGTATCCACCTTATCAATGGGTGGGGGGAAAGTATAGCCGCATAGGCTATGGTGTATATATGAAGGAGTTATTGTGAATCCCTTAATTACCATCGTTGGACCTACGGCGGTAGGCAAAACTGATCTTACCTTGGAATTAGCTGAACAACTTAATGCTGAGGTTATTTCTGGTGATGCTTACCAAGTATATAAACAACTCAATATTGGTACCGCTAAACCATCGATGGATGAACTTAATCGGGTAAAACATCATCTCATTGATATACTAGAACCAAATGATTCATATTCGGTATCCATTTTTCAAGACCAAGCGAAAGAGATTATCGCTAGTTTAAAAGATCAGAATATTCTTCCTATTTTATCTGGTGGCACAGGACTGTATGTTCAATCATTATTGGAGAACTATAACTTTAATGATGTTAAACCTGATGAAAGTTTGCGAATAGAACTTGATGAGTTATATAATACCAAAGGTATTGAAGGCTTACGAGACTATGCTTTCACATTGGGAAAAGAGCATAACATAGAAATTCAATATAGCGATAAACATCGTTTATATCGAGCTATTGAGATATTGCATCATGGTGATGTAGATTCATTACGTAATCAAACAAAAGATGGTGTATCTTATAAAGGACCTGTTATAGGTCTTATGAGAGATCGTGATAAGTTATATGAACGCATTAATTTACGCGTTGATATGATGTTTGATGCAGGTTTGATTGAAGAAGTAGAGCAACTTCTTAAATCTGGAGTAAATCCAGATTGCCAAGCTTTTAAAGGCATTGGTTATAAAGAGGTTGTAGAATATATAAATGGCCGTATTACACTTGATGAATGTCGTGATTTAATCAAGAAGAATACACGACATTTTGCAAAGCGCCAAATCACTTGGTATAAACGTATGCCATATATTGAATGGATACATATTGATAACGATACATCTAAAGATTTTATATTTAATAAAGCTATGGATTTAATCCGTAGAGAAGGATTAGCATGACATTAGAAGAAATACGTAGTAAAGCCCTTGAAATGGCTGAACCAGAATTTAAGAAATTTGAACCTATTGCATTGGCCAATACTAAAAAGGTATTGGAAGCCTTTAAAGAATGCCAAGTATCTGATTATCATTTTACTGGTACAACTGGTTATGGTTATAACGATGTAGGGCGTGAAAAATTAGACGAAGTATTTGCCTATGTATTTAAAGGTGAAAAGGCTATCGTTCGACCTCACTTCGTATCTGGTACACATGCATTAGCAACTACATTAATTTCTTTAATGGGAAATGGGTCTAAAGGTAAAGAATTTATCTATGCAGTAGGGGCTCCTTACGATACAATGCAATCCGTTATTGGTGCTGCTCGTGAAGTACGTGGTTCTTTAGTAGAAAAAGGGTTTACCTATACTGAGGTGCCTTTAAAAGATAATACCTATGATGTGGAGGCCATTGCTAACGCTGTGAATGATAATACGCGAGTAGTAGTCATTCAACGTTCTCGCGGCTATAGTACGCGTGAACCATTATCTATTGCCGATATTAAGATCATTGTAGATGCTGTAAAAGCTAAAAATCCTAACACCATTTGTTTTGTAGATAATTGCTATGGAGAATTTACAGAGTTACAAGAACCATTAGAAGCTGGTGCCGATATTATGGCGGGCTCTCTCATTAAAAATGCAGGGGGTGGTTTGGCGCCAACTGGCGGTTATATTGTTGGTAGAGAAGACCTTGTAGAAGATGCAGCCTATCAACTTACTGCTCCAGGACTTGGCGATCATATGGGCTCCTATGCTCCTGGTTATCGCTTGTTCTTCCAAGGTTTATTTATGGCACCTCACGTAGTATTGCAAGCACTTAAAGGGGCCGTATATACGGCTGCGGTAGGTGAATTGTTAGGCTATGATGTATTCCCTAAGGTAAATGCTGATCGCTATGACTTGATCCAAGCCATCAATCTAAAAAATGGGGAAGAAATGGAGCACTTCTGTGTAGGTATGCAAGCCTATTCTCCTGTAGATGCTCATGTACATCCAATCCCTGGCGATATGCCTGGTTATGAAGATAAAATTATCATGGCTGGTGGTACCTTTGTACAAGGCTCGTCCATTGAATTAAGTGCAGATGGTCCTGTTCGTCCACCGTATACGATTTTTATGCAAGGTGGTCTTGTGTTTGAACATTCCATGCTTGGCATTTTAGGTGCTGCAGAAGAAATATTAAAACATAGATAACAGTTAGAATCTCTTTCTCTCTGAGAAAGGGATTCTTTTTGTTTCAAATCTTTTCAATATACCTAGTTCTAGGCTATAATATAAGTTGCTATAATTTCATAGCAATACTACTCGGACTTTTACACCGAACTAGTGTTTTTTACACGTCAGGCTTTCACCCTGATTAGTTTTATGATCAAGAGATCATTAAAAGGAGAAAGTATGGAAAAAGTTATCGCTGTAGCTATGAGTGGTGGCGTAGACAGTTCTTTAACTGCTGCAATGCTACTAAAACAAGGCTATAAAGTATTTGGTATTACCCTATGGCTATGGGTGAGTGGGACACCGTATGATGAGGTGCCTCTTGCCGTAACAGATGCTAAGAAGATGTGTGATTTTCTTGGTATCGAGCATCACGTTATCGATGCTCGCGATGTATTCTACGATAATGTGGTAGATTACTTTGTAAAAGAATATGCCTATGGTCGTACACCAAATCCTTGTGTATTTTGTAACAAAAATATCAAGTTTGATTTGATGCTTAATCGTGCACTTGAACTGGGGGCCACACATATGGTTACTGGTCACTATGCACAGGTTAATTATAATGAAGAAACAGGTTTGTATGAGTTACATAAAGGCGTTGATCCAACAAAAGATCAAAGTTATGTTATGTATAATATGAACCAACGTATCTTGAGTCATCTTATGTTCCCACTAGGTGGTCAATGTAAGACTGAAACACGTAAATTAGCTGCTGAATATGATTTACCAGTAGCTAAAAAACCAGATAGTGTAGATATTTGTTTCTTACCTCACGGGAACTATCAAAAGCTCGTGGTAGAAGAAATGAAGGATAAACCTAAATCTGGTAATATCGTTACTGAAGATGGTGAAGTATTAGGTAAGCATAATGGCTTATTTAACTACACTATTGGCCAACGTAAGGGTCTTGGTATCGCATACAAGCACCCATTATATGTTATTGGCTTTAATGGTGAACGCAATGAGGTTATCGTAGGTCCTAATGAACGACTCTTTACAAATCGTATGATT
This sequence comes from uncultured Veillonella sp., assembly GCF_900545205.1. Taxonomy (GTDB): domain Bacteria; phylum Bacillota; class Negativicutes; order Veillonellales; family Veillonellaceae; genus Veillonella. The sequence goes on from NZ_UQYC01000035.1 coordinate 19,542, forward strand.
TGTAAGTTCTATAACTTCTTAGATGATACAATTCATAAAGAATTAAAAGCAGAAGGTAAAATCCGCTACGCTGCGAACCCTTCACCTTGTACTGCACGTATCTTAGATGATGATACGATGGAAGTTATCTTCGAAGAACCACAACGGGCTATTACACCAGGTCAGTCCGTAGCCTTTTATAATGGCACTCAATTATTAGGAGGTGCTGTTATCGATCGCGTAT
>NZ_UQYC01000036.1 GCF_900545205.1 uncultured Veillonella sp.
AGGTCCTCCTTAATCTACATTGCTAAAATAACGTTCGCGTACACCACGAAGTTCAATACCAATAAAGATACATGTAAGGCCTCCAAAGAGACCTACACCACCAAGTGCAACTAAAGTTACCAATGATAATGCAGGAAAGGCCGTTACATTCTCAAACGGTTGCCATGAGCTTCCGAGTAAATATAAGATGGCAGGTGTAATGATAAATATTAAAACTCCTACAATATATGACAATGCACTACCGATAGATAGTAATGTTTTGGATGCTTTTTTAGCCATACCAGGCAACTGTGGTAAAAGACGTTCTTTATAGTCGTCAAATCTTGCATAGATTTCTTGCATATTAACAGATTTACTTTCACCACCATCTTGGCCTAATGTATCGGTAATAATACCTGCATCTACATAAGACGCATAAATTTCCTCTGGAGTCCCCAAAGATTTAATGATTTCGCTATCGGTAAGACCTTTTTCATAACCTACTGCAAAATGCTCTTCATAAACCTCTATAATACTCTCTACATCAGCAACACGGGCCTTTTTGAATATATTACGCAGTGCTTCTAAAAAGCTATTTTTGTTCATTATAGTCGACTCCTTTCAACAGGATGTTGATTACACCAGAAAATTCATCCCATTCTTGGCGCATCTTGTTATATGCGGCACGTCCATCTTCTGTGATGTGATAATATTTTCGAGATGGTCCTGTAGTAGATTCCTTTAAATATGTTTCAACATACTTTTCTTTTTTCAATCTATTAAATAATGGATATATAGTTCCTTCCGAAATCTCAATATATTCCGAAATGGTGCTTACAATTTCATACCCATATCGATCAGTTTGTGTTAGTAATGCTAGCACTAGCATATCCATAACACCCTTTTTTAATTGAACTTGCATAGTTCCTCCCTTTAGGCTGTGCTTGCCTGCCAATGTGAAAGCTCTCTTACGGTCACTATCATGTACTGACAAATACATAATAACACAAGGTACCTCGTAATGCAAGGTACCTTGTAAAAAATATATTTTGCGCAATTAAAACTCTTGTATTTCATCACTAATAAACATAGATAAAGTCTAGGTTTATAGAGATTAAAATATTTTCAAAATTTATGCTAATTTCAAGTTATTTATATTGAAATATATCTCAATTATCATCGTATATCAAAAAAATCCTCATCCAAAGGATGAGGATTTTTATTTATATAATAAGTACTATATCTATTCTAAACAGGATCTGTTCATAATAAAGAATCTGTGCTTAGTTTGAATAGACAGTATCTAATTGGAAGCTGCTTGGCCTAATTTAATCTGTGTACTCTTCATTTTGCCATTGTGAGTATAAGATACCAAAACTGTATCACCAGGGCTCTTAGCGTCAATTTGCTCTTTTAATTCTAATAATGTACTAATATCCTTGCCATCAATTTGAGCAATTGTATCTCCTTCTACTAGACCAGCCTTTGCAGCAGGACCATTCGCATCAAGTTGAACAATGAGAAGACCTTCGCCTTCATAACTTACATTGTTACGCGCTGCTGTTTGACGATCTACAGCCCATACACCAATATAAGGACGTACAACCTTACCATTCTTAATAATAGAATCTACAACAGTCATAGCGGAATTAATAGGAATGGCAAAACCCATACCTTCAACGCCTTCTTTAGAAATCTTAGAGCTATTAATACCAATTAACTCTCCATCTGCATTGATGAGAGCACCACCAGAGTTACCTGGATTAATAGCTGCATCTGTTTGGATTAATGGGAAGCGTTGACCTTGATCATCAATAGTACGTGCTAGCGCACTGATTACACCAGATGTAACAGAGCCTTTAAACTCTAGGCCTAAAGGATTGCCAATGGCGATAGCCGGTTCCCCTACTTGTAAGGAATCAGAGTCACCAATTTTTATAGGTTGAATATCCTTTGGTGGATTAATTTTAACAACAGCTAAGTCTGTTTGAGCATCCGTACCAATAACTGTACCTGTTACGGTAGATCCATTAGACAAAGATACTGTAACCTCTCCATTTTTAGCACCAGCTACAACGTGATTATTTGTTACGATATGTCCATCATTATCAATCAACACACCAGAGCCAACACCCTCTCCAGCATAGATGGTACGGTTAAAAATGTCTTTTTGGAAAACTTGAGTGGTAATTCCCACTACAGCTGGGCCAGATTCTTTTGCCGCTTGAACTACGTATGTATTACGTGTATCTGTAATCGGCTTATTTTGTTTTGTTTGTTCTCGCACAGTTGTTTGATGTGTCACAGGACTACCAAAGAAATAGTAGCCACCGCCTACACCAATACCAAGGGCTAGCACACAGGCTATAATTGATTTCTTATATTTTGAAAAATTCATACATTTCTCCTCATATCATTTCTTAATGATTTAATGAAAATCAATTTTATAAAATTGATTTGGATGAACCTATTATAGTACGCAACACTTTACAATGCAACATAACAATTTATTACATCTATTACAAAAATATAATTTCTATAAATAATATGTATCTGACGATCTCTCAAGAACAATTCAATGTTAAAGAAATGACACGAACCAAAAGCTCTATATAAAGCTATCATAAAAACATAAAGGGCATTCACTAGCCGAAGCTAGCAAATGCCCTTTATGCATATAGTTTGAGAGTGTAAGGACTGTTGAGAGAGAGTATATGTGATCTAGATAAGTTGAGAGAGAACTTATTAAGAGAGAGAAGTTTAGTTGTTTCTTATCTAGAATCAAACGTCAGCCTTACCTAAATAAGTATACATGGAATATCTAAACTATCAAAGGAAGTATATAAACTATTTTTAAATCTTTGATTATATCTATATAATAACTCTCTATAAACTCATATTTTATCAACAGCCAACAAAAACGTGAGCGCAAAGTGAAAACGCATTTCAGTTATCAAACAAATTTATAACCTACGCCCCACACTGTAATGATATGTTTACTATCGGATGGGTTATCTTCAATTTCTTCACGCAATCGGTTGATATGAACCGCTACAGTTGCATAATCACCGTAAGAGTCAAGACCCCATACGCGAGAGTATAATTCTTCTTTACTAAATACGATATCACGGTTACGCATTAAAAATTCTAATAATTGGAACTCTTTCTTTTTAAGGTGAACTTCTTTTTCGTTTACCCAAACTTTCATCATCTTAGGATCAAGGCGAATTTCACCGGATTGAATAGCATTAGTTTCCATAGCATCACGCTCTGTTAAGCGTTTATATTGTGCCAACATAGCTTTGATTTTTGCAATCAATACAGATGGAGAGAATGGTTTTTCAATGTAGTCGTCAGCGCCTACACCTAGACCACGGATTTTATCGATATCATCAAGACGAGCTGTTACCATAACAATTGGTACGCGAACCTTGTCACGAATTTGGCGACAAACTTCAAAGCCGTCCATTTCTGGCAACATAACATCAAGGATGATAAGGTCTACAGGAGTATTTAAAGCAGCCTCAATACCATCGGTACCATTAGTCATAATCGTAACATCATAACCTGCCACCATTAAATAATCACGCTCAATATTGGCGATATCCAAATCGTCTTCAATAATTAAGATATGTTCACTCATGATTCTTCTCCTTGTTTAGGAAATTCTAATATAACACGTAGACCATGTGGTCTTACATTTTCAATCACAACTCGGCCTTCAAAGATTTCCATAATTCGACGAATAATCGACAATCCAAGACCACTACCTTCTTGTGGGTTCGTACGAGACGAATCTACACGGTAGAACGGGCGCATTAGACGCTCTAGAGATTCTGGCGGTACCCCTGGGCCATCATCACTGATAACACAGTATACATAATCATCATCACTAGTTACATCAATCACACAATGACCAATATCGGCCATTTTATACTTAGCACTGTTGTTCAACACATTTTGTAAAACACGTTGTAACAATTGTGGGTTTGCATTAATAAAAGCACTTTCAGCTGCTATACGGAATTTGATTTCAAGCCCTCTTGTTTGATAAGGAGCCAAATGATCTTCTACAAAATCACGTACATATTGACCGAGTTCAATTCGTTCAGATGGCCGCGACTCTTTCTTATAATTCAATGTTGTAATAAGGAACAATTCCTCCAACATAGAATCTAAATCATTAGCCCGTTTCAAAATAATTCCCATATAGCGTTTTTGTTGCTCTTCTGTTGGTGCAATACCATCGCGAACACCTTCTGCATAGGCTTTAATCGCTGTTAACGGTGTCCGGATATCATGGGATATCCCTGCTAACAACTCTTTTTGTTGCTCCTGTTCCATTTCAATCTGACGATTGGCCATTTCTAACGATTTTGTCATATTCTTAACATGAATCATGATGAATCGTGTAACAAATCGGTTAATAGCAAAGAAGGTAACAATAAAGAGTAATATAGCCACTACAATAATATAGAAGGAAACTGATTCCATTAAGCTATCGCTACCATGAGTAGCTCGCTTTATAGCAATATGATATACGTAAGCATGACGCCCATCGTATTTCCTCATTTCATATACGAAAGTATTATTGGACTGATATACAATACCTTGTAGTTCAGGGTTTACATCAATAAGGCCAACAATAGCAGAGGCACTATAGATTTGAGGATTACCATAGGTGTACACCATATTACCTTGATCTAGTACTTCTACATATACTTCCTTTGGATCGAGTAAGCTATAGCTAGGCTTTACTAAGCTATCTATTAAGTTGTTTTCTAAACCATAAAAGGTAATTGTTTCAGTGATTCGACTGACACTTTTAAACTGTTGTTCCTGCTCAATACGCAAATAGTAACCGGCATTAGCCAATATGCGCAGACCTGTAAAGTATAGCAAAAATAAGATAATTGCTATCAAAATAGGCACTACAAAGAGCACAACATTGGATATCCAAATCCGTATTTGTAAATTCACAGGGTTACCTCAATATCATAAATATTAGATACTTCTTATAGTTTACGCTATTTTTAATACTTAAAGCAAGTGAAAAGCTCAAAAAAGTGATTTAACTTTCATAATTTCTTCATTGTTAGTTTATAATTGGCAGTTATTACATATGGGCAGTATGCCTTTTATTATCTACTATTTTGAAGTTTTTAATATAAATTACACGCATCCGGGCAACCTACACCACCATGCTACAAGTAATTTTTAGGACATCAAACATAAGGTTCTATAACATCTTATTTAATAGCCTCTATATTTTTTATAAAATCTCTAAATATAAAAATGCTATATCTGTAAAAATAAATTCTATTACCTTATATTATTAGTACCAAAACTATTTCCCCGATCCTCATATATAATTCAATTGCCTTATTTGTACATAAAAAAAGAGGATTCCTAAGGAATCCTCTTTTAATATTTGGATTAACGACGATTTGCATCGAAGAAGTTAATAGCAACTTCTGGGAACATAGCGTAAGTCAATACGTCTTCGTCAGTGATACCATTGTAGCCTTTGGAAGCTAAATCTTGACGGTAACCTTCCAATTCAGGTTCGATAAGATCTGCTGGACGGCAAGTGATAGGTTCTTCATCACCGATGATAGTGTGACGGATTTCGTCAGAAATTTTACCAGGCAATGCACCGTATTTACCGCGTACAAGGTCTTTAACTTCGTTAGGAACCATTTTATAACGGTCGCCCATCATAACGTTCATCATAGCCATTGTACCAACGATTTGGGATGTTGGAGTTACCAATGGAGGGTAACCCAAGTCTTCACGAACGCGTGGCATTTCATCCATAACGTCGAAGAAGCGATCGCCCATACCCATTTCGTTCAATTGGTTTTGAGTATTGGACAACATACCACCAGGAATTTGGTAACGACGAACAGCTGGGATTACATCACTAGCTGGTTTCAAGTTGAATTCTTCAGCGATTTGTTGTTTTACTTTACGGAAGTGGTCAACTAATGGAATGTATTTATCAAGGTCAAGACCAAGATCCCATTCAGTACCTTTGAACATTTCGATCATAGTTTCAGTAGCTGGTTGGCTAGTTGCATGAGCAAATGGAGAGATAGCAGTATCGATGATATCTACACCAGCTTTAGCAGCTTCCCAGTATGCAGTGCTTGCAAGACCGCAAGTGAAATGGCTGTGCAAGTCGATTGGCAATTCGCCAAAACGTTTTTTGAATGTGGAAACCAAATCATATGCATCAGCAGGTCCTAACAAACCGGACATATCTTTGATACATAAGGAATCTGTACCCATTTCTACCAATGTTTCAGCTACTTTCAAGAAGCTTTCAGTTGTATGAACTGGGGAGATTGTGTATACCATAGCGGATTGAACGTGTGCGCCTGCTTTTTTGGAGTACTTAATAGCAGCTTCCATGTTACGAGGGTCATTCAATGCGTCGAAGATACGGATACGATCAATACCATTTTTTACAGCTGCATTACAGAATGCTTCTACTACATCATCAGAGTAGTGTTTGTAGCCCAACAAGTTTTGGCCACGAAGTAACATTTGTAGTGGAGTGTTTTTCAAATTGGATTTCAATTTACGAAGGCGTTCCCATGGATCTTCATTCAAGAAACGAAGACAGCTGTCATAAGTAGCGCCGCCCCAACATTCAAGAGCTTCATAACCAATTTCATCTAAAAGGCCAAGCACTGGTTCCATTTGTTCGTAACGCATGCGTGTTGCCAAAATAGATTGATGACCGTCGCGAAGAACGGTTTCGCAGATTCTTAATTTTTTAGCCATGTTAATCCTCCAAATCGAAATAGTTTATGCATGTAATTTTATACATCCACTACATAACTATCTCATACCTATTTTTTTACGATTTTTATAGCACTTGCTCACACGAGCAAATACTCAAGCAATCGTTAAGACATACTTATATTAGACTACTTATAGAATTCTTTGTCAACAACCACATTATGCTATTTACTCATGATTTCATGTATTCAATTATGATTTTTTCGTGATAGAAATCACAATAAAGTGCTAAGAAGCTAGGATTTAACATGTATTTTTAATCAATTTAATTTCTTTGTAATTTCTCTTTTTAATGAGAAACCAAAATTTATATCGCAATAATTTTTAGTTATTATTGACCAGCTTTCAAAGTATATCGGTATTTATAAATCTAGTACTTCGATAATCATCGGTATATTTATGAGCTCATCACTTTTATTGATAACACACCTGCATTATTGCAATTTATAAATATACAAAAGAACCTACCTTTTATAGATAGGTTCTTATAGTAAGCAATTATTATTATATTATTTTTCAGGTTTTACCTTTTTTGGTGTCGTTTCAAGAACGATATTTTTACCATCCCGTTTAACTTGGATAGAGAATGCACCCTCACCTTCTTTGAAGTATTCCATCTTAATATCGAGCAACATTTTACCAATTAAAGTCTCTACCTTCTCTGTAAGGAATTCACGATAGAATGCATCTTCCTTTTGTTTTGGACTTTGATGTACTACGAGTTTCTTAGCAGAACGCTCTCTATCAAGCATTGTTTCTTCAAAATTTTCAGTATCTTTAAAGTTTTTCATCATATCCGCATCGGATAAGCCTTTTTGAATTTTAAACTTTGCCATGTTTATCTCCTATTAATTCGAAAATTGCCTTTTTCACGCGTACTGATTCAATACCAGACATACAATATTGATCAGGCTTAGGACAACGTCGTTTACGACATCCTAAGCAATCTAACTCATCATTAACAAGAACCTTAAAGTCCCCCGTCAACGGCCCCCACAGCTTAGGATCTGTAGGTCCAAAAAGTGCGACAACAGGTTTATTTAGAGCTAGTGCAATATGCAATGAACCCGTATCAGCAGTCACTACTACATCGCAACTTTCAATTAAAGCCCCTACCTCTTGAAGTGTAGTTTTCCCCAACATATTCAGCATAATTTTATCAAGGCCATCAGCCGTTATGGAGTCCATCAACGGTTTGTATTGGATCGCCTCTTTTGGACCACCTAAGCACACAAAATTAGCTCTATACTGGAGAGATTTAATGAGAGAATACCATTTCTCTTGAGGCCACTCTTTCGTCGCCCAAGATGTACCTAGGACAAGACCTATGCGCAGTGGCTTATCTACCTCTCCGCGATTTAAGGATGTATCATAATTAATTGATTCCCACTGTTTTTCTGCCCAAGCACGCAAATTAGAGGGCACAAAAAAATCCATGTGGTATAGCCGTTTACCACTAGAACCGTTGACTATGCAAGGTTTTTCATCATCAGTGATAACAGCAGCAGATGTAGTTAATCCACTATGCTCTGCAACGGCTGTATTCAGTAATTTAGCAACCTCTATATAACGCTTAATGACATGATCTGTACTCGGCTTTGCCTTGTAGTTAGTAAACATCCAATTCAGCTCTTTTGTACCACCAAGTCCAAGGCGAATGGGTGCACCTGATGCCAATAAAACGAGCCCTGTTATGAGTCGCCCTTGTACATCGACAGCCACATCAAATTTGTATGGTTTTAACTTATCTCTAAGTTCCCACCACATGCGCCACATCGTTGGAATATGTAGTTTTTTAGAATGTGCTTCATATTCATCCCGCTCCCAAGGAATGATTTCATCTACATAGGGATTTCCCTGTAAAAGTTCTACCATACTAGGTGTTACAATCCAATGTAGCTTTGCCTCTGGATAATGCTCTTTAATCCAGCGCGCAGCAGGTGTGGCATGTAGTATATCCCCTATATAGCTGAGTCGTACAAATAATATATTCATATATATCCTTATAGTACAAACGAGTATAGGAATAAAGCCTTTATAATGAATCATTATAAAGGCTTTTTCTTAAGATTTCTTTTTACTATCACTAGAAGATTTAGAAGATGTATCATCTTCTGTTACCTTCGTAGTTTCGTCACTACCATCCTTAATGATAGTTTTCACATCAGACAAGGTTAATTCATTGAACGTTGTTGGATGATTGTATTTATAAACTGGTTTGAAGCCTACACCGAGTTTACCAGTATAAACAGTTAAGGCATTATTATCTTCATCCACGCGAGCAATATAGATAGTTTTATCCATATCAACGCCAATTAGACGGAAACGTCCTGGTGGATTGATAACACGCCAACCACCTTCAATACCATTAAACATGAAGATATCCCCAGTCTTGGCATTATCGTAGAAGAATCTATCTTCATCATAGAATACGCCAATATGACCAATATCTGTAGCTTGCATATAAACGCGACGCGTATCATAGTTAGCATCAGTACGATAAATGCGATATGCGTGTTCTTGAACCTTTACCTTCATGTAAACAACGTTTGTCGCTTCAGAATACGCAGCATCTACGATCTTACTGTTACGAGGCAAATCTTCAAGTTTAGTATCTACTTCATGTTCAGGATCATCTGCATTGAGACGCGCCATAACAACCTCTCTAGAGTCATATAGACCCATGATGGCATAGTTACGGTCAGGCATCCAGTTAAAGTAACTAATAGAACGTCCTTTCAAATCTATTGTAGTAGGCTTACTTTCATTAGCCTTATAGATTTTCAAAGAGTTTTCAGTAACAACCGCCATAAACTGACGGTCATACGATACATATTTTGTGCCTTCCTTTACATCAGGAAAGTTTTTAGTATCATCCTTAGATGCACCTGCTACATTAAAATCTGTAGTCGGTGCAAACATATATTGATCAAGGTATAGGTACACCCCACCTTGCAGAAGAATACCAACCGCAAAGGCGCTCAGTACACGCGTAAAAGGTTTCATGTGTCCTCCTATTTCACGATAAACGCCGTTGGGATCATGCGTTCCCCTAACAAATCAGCTGGTTTGTTCACTACTTTACCATTGAGGTATAGTGTAGAACTAGAACCACCATCTAAATTCGCTGCAATGTAGCAACCTTTTTCATAGAGAATATCTTGTACGTCACGCAATGTAGCGCCAAGAGAATAACCTGGTTGACGACCATCGATTACGAGGAATAGTACGGTACCATCCTTCTTTTGACCAATAGCAGTACGTGGACCTACACCCCAGCCACCATCGCCTTCGGTAATCATCTTCTTACCATCTACGATAAGAGGTGGGCCAAAGGTAATACCTTCCATGGCTTTCATATCACCAAGTTGTGTTTTATCATAGTTACCAGCAATAAGGTTGCCAGATTTAGAGAAGCCTACGAAGTCTACCGCTTCTTCTGGGCCTACATCCTTACCGATAACATATTCACCATCATGCAAGATAAAGCCATACGGCAAACGGCCTGTACCAGTACCATTAGGATCGTGGAAACCACCACCATTGATAGCCGCTACCGCATTATTCATCTTCGCAATATTACTTGTAGTATCGCCTTTTTCTTGAATATTCGCAGCTGTGCCAACTTGAATGCGACGTGGATCTGGAATTTCAAGAATATAGCCTACATAACGAGCAGACTGAATCTTTTCAAGATTCAAGCTCTTATCTTCACGAGCATTAAACTTGAACAGATCTTGGCTTTTAACAACACCAACAGTACCCAAAATAGATTGCAATTCATCTTCACTGAATAGCCATGTAATGTAATGAGGATGGCGAGATTGCAATATGGCACCAATAACGGCGCGCTTTACATTATTAAATGGTCCAAAGAGCACCACGAATGGTGAGGTTACAACGGTAAATAGGAACACCATGATGATGAACTTTACCCAATTCTTTTTGAACAATGTATTTCTCCTTATAAATCAGTGAAATGTTCAGTGCTAATGCGTTCTTCAAAATGTTTGATATCAACAGCATTACCAACCCAAACACGCAAAATGTTATATGGATTATCACCTGTATGAGCCCAGCCAGATTTCATAGCCATACTCATTTTGATGCCCGCTTTTTTAGTGGCAGCATCGGTGAATTCATTTTTATCTCCATAAGGATAGCAGAACCAAGGATTATCCTTGATACCCACTTCTTTTGCAAGGGCTTCTTGAGCCTTTGTAATATTTTCTATTTGTTTAGCTTCAGACAATTGGCCCATTTCGATATGTTGGAATCCATGATTGGAAATGGTAATACCATTTTTATGCATTTCACGAATTTGATCCCAAGTTAACCGTGTACCTACATCGCCAGGATTGATAAACACAGTGGCTGCAAAACCATATTCCTTCATAATTGGATATACGATAGAATACGTATCTGCATAACCGTCATCAAATGTTAATACAACAGGTTTTTCAGGCACTGCTGCACCATTTACGACATAATCATATAGTTGATCCATCGTTAATGGATTATAACCATTATCTTTGAGGAACTTCATTTGTTCTCTGAATAGATCCTCACGAATAACTGCATCGTTATCCTTATCATCGCCAATTTTATGATACATAAGAACAGGGATGCCCGTTGGATGTACCATTTTGACTTCTTTTACAGGCGCCGTTGGACTAGGTGGTTCCGTTTTTTGTGAAAGCAATCCACATCCTGCTAAAACCACAGCCAATGCGACAACTAATAGTGTTACCAATGGAATCCGTTTCATAGGTCCCTCCTCTATTAGAACACAATTATATACAGAATATTATAACATTTCTATGAAGATTAGTAAAAAACTAACGCTTTACTAGTACCTCATCAATTGATTTTCTAGGTCTAGGATACATAGGCTCATCTGGAATACCTATGGCAATGATAGCCTGTACATCTAGTGTTATCTAAATCCATTCTATCCATTTCTACTGAAAAAGAGTATTTCAACTGTAACCATTGTCATATTGTAATACTCTCAATAATGCTTTAATATTCTAATTATATACTATATAACGTAAACTATACTATTTTAATACACAGAGGATTTACCATGAAAAAACGACTTACCCTCATACAAATGGATGTCCACGTAAACGACGTAGAATATAACTACAATCGAGTTCAAGAGTTATTGACCCAGTCCCTATCTGAAAGTCCAGATATTATCGTATTACCTGAAACCTGGAACACTGGTTTTTATCCATCTACAGATTTAATCAATATCGCCGATACAAATGGTGACCGCACAAAAGCCTTATTAAGTGCATTCACTAAAAAACATAATGTAAATATTGTGGGCGGATCTGTAGCAATTGCAAAAGACAATCTCGTATTTAATACATCCTATGTTTACAACCGAAGCGGTGAACTTGTAGGAGAATATTCTAAAATGCACGGCTTTAGCCCTGCCAAAGAAGACAAATACTTTGCAAGCGGCACCCATACTACACATTTCGAGCTGGACGGAATACCTTGCAGTACGGTCATCTGCTATGACATCCGTTTCCCTGAGCTCGTAAGAATGGCTGCATTACCAGGCACAGAATTATTGTTTGTGCCTGCTCAATGGCCTACGATGCGTTTACGTCACTGGCAAGTACTCAATGAAGTGCGAGCTATTGAAAACCAACTCTTTGTCTGTGCCGTAAACGGCTGTGGCACAGTGGGTCGCGTTCAAAGTACAGGGCACTCCGCGGTATATGATCCATGGGGTACAAACCTACTCGAAATGGACACTAACGAAGGTATTGCTTCCGTAGACATCGACCTCGCTGTAGTCGAAGATATCCGTAACAAAATTAATATCTTTAGAGATCGCAAACCTGAACTCTATAATCTATAACAAAAAGGCACATTGTTTTGAACAACCATCTTAAATCAGGAAGGTCATTCATTTAACAATGTGCCTTTTATTTTTATTGAACTGTATGTAAGAAATAGATTACTCTAGTTTGTTCTGGATTAACAGCCATACCTGCAACAGTAAACGTGTTATATGAATAATCAAATTTAAAGATATAGAATGTATAATCTGCGTTAAATGGTCGCTTTACTTCCTTAAACGAATAGTAGCCTAAATATTTTTTCTGTAAAGCCTTATTTTCATCATTAGACAACACTTTATCAGAACTTAATTGACTAGAATCTTGCTCTAAGTCCAACCCCATTTTATTATTCATTTGGTTAGAGAGCTCATGATCAACCTTTCGCTTAATATTCTCATTGCTTAGTGCCATTTTATATTGATACATATTATTGAATGTATTAGTTACTTCAATCCATTCTTCTGGCAATATAGTAGACATGTATTTTCTATATTTCGTCTTAACATCCTCGTACGGTTTAATAGAAACACGTTCAGCCTCACCCTTAGTAATAATAACCTTAGCATGATTTTCTGCATCTTGAATATAAGGCTTTAGCTCTGATGGTTTACCTGTGAAAGAAACTTGGATATAACGACCATCTTCAATCGCCTTAGGTGGCTTTAAATGAATATCAACTTGCTTAGCAAAAGAAGGTATTTTCTTTGGAAAACCAGACAAATCATTCACTTTATTTATATCTATATGATTGTAATATTCCTTGTCATTAACAGGATATTTAATGCTTTCCCTAAAATTAATAGCAGCTACAATTTGTTTTTCAATTTCTTCTCGTGTATAGGGATTTTTAATAAAGTCTCGTTGTGGCGTACTTCTTATCCTTCTATTATGTTCCTCTATATGAGCGTGCATACGCGATTCTTCATCTCGCTGCTGCAATATTTGTTCGTTATATGTTTTTTTAGCAAGAGACATAACAGCATAAGATAATTCAGTTTCACCCGTTACTTTACTTTCCATATAAGGCATAACCTCTAGAGGTTGTGTTCTATCTACTTGAGAAGTCTTTGTGCCCAAAGGTGTTCCTACAGATGGAGTGGATAACTGCTCAGCATTTGTTATTCCTATATTAGCAACCAATGCGGTCACAACAAGTATAAATCCTTTTAACTTCATTCATATCTCCATTAAATAAACTATATAAAAGAGTTACTCTACATACATAGCTAATCAGATAATTTAAAACTCAATAAGCTTCCACATGTCCTCTGGAACTTGTTCTAGAGGTTTGTTCTTTGCCATAGCATCTTTTAGAATATCAATCGTATCTTGTACTTCTTGTTTATTCTTTGTATTTGGATCGTGTAAAACGACACGGTTCAATGAGTCCTGACCAAATTGTTTTAAGTATTCTTTTTCCACTTGATTCAGTTCACGACGTAAGTATTTCATAGTGTATCCTCTATTTGTAGATATCTTTTCGATGTCCAACTTCTAACGCTAAAATAATACATCTATCATCATTAATATCGGCAATGACTCTATAATTACCAATGCGATAACGCCACAGCCCCGTCTTATTACCTGTCAGTGATTTTCCTGAATATCTAGGATTTTCTACATTATCTACGTTCTTAATAAGCCAATTAAAGAGATAACGTTGTGTTGATAATACATTGTATTACATAGGGAGGTTTTAGTCTATTCCTTAAACACACAAACAGTACTATTTTAATAAAATTTTATATTTCAGAAATTAAGCATACAAAAAAGGCACACCACCCTTCTCTCGTCTCTCAGCGGCATGCCTTTTTATGTATATAGTTACTCTCGAACTATATCGTATGTCAGTCTGGCTAACTCTCTCTAAGTCCCTTTAACGACACGCCAGTATGTCACCTTTAATATACAATCATAAAATAACTTTGTCAATATTTTAGAAAAATTTTATCTTTTCATTTTACCAATAAATACTTGCAAAAGATTTATATAAATTGTATTATTAATAAATTTCATGACATAAACGCTTATTTTCGTACCATAAATCATTTACATAAATCATCTATAAGTGGTAATATTAGCAATGCACTAGAATTTGGTTATTAAGAAAGAAAGGTAATAATAATGTTTTCATTTCTACAACCAAAAGAGGCAAAATCATCTGTACCACAGAATATGATTATGAATCTATATTATAAATACAGATTTCAATCTCTAATCGGTATTTTTATTGGTTACGCAGCGTACTATATTGTTCGTAACAACTTTGCCTTATCAACTCATTTTTTATCAGATATCCTACACATGAGCAAAACGGAAATCGGTTTGTTATCTAGTGGTATGCTTATCGCCTACGGTCTAAGTAAAGGCTTCATGAGTAGTCTTGCTGACAAAGCGAGCCCTGCGAAATTCATGGCTTTCGGCCTTATTTGTTGTGCAATTATCAACATTTTTATGAGCTTTGCCGACAGCCTCGCCTTCTTCTTAGTATTAGTAGTTCTTAATGGTTTCTTCCAAGGCTTTGGTGTAGGTCCATCCTTCATCACACTTGCCAAATGGTATCCAAAACAGGAACGTGGTCGCTTTGGGGCAATTTGGAATATCTCCCATAATCTTGGTGGTGGTATCGTAGCACCAATCGTTGCTGCTGCGCTATACTTTACTACTACAGATCACTGGCAATTAGGTAGCTATGGTATCCCTGCAATTATCGCGATTATCGTAGCTGTTATTATTTGCTTCTTGATCAAAGAAAGTCCTGAACGAGAAGGTTTACCACCAACTAGCGAAATCATTGCCGATACATCTCATAAAGCACATAGAAGTGCAGAAGCACCTCACCTAAGTACAAGACAAATCTTTGTACAATATGTACTAAAAAATAAAAATGCTTGGTATGTATCTCTAGTTGATACATTCGTTTACATGATTCGTTTCGGTATGCTTACATGGTTGCCTATTTACTTATTACAAGTAAAAGGCTTCTCTAAGGCTGAAATGTCCATCGCCTTTTTATTCTTTGAATGGGCAGCCATTCCTTCTACACTTTTTGCAGGTTACATTTCCGATAAATTCTTCAAAGGTTATCGCATGCCTCCAGCAATCATTGCAGTAAGTATTATCTTCTTCTGTATCTTTGGCTATTGGCAAAGTGAATCCCTCTTATGGGTTACATTCTTTGCTGCTGTCGTAGGTTGCTTAATCTACATTCCTCAATTCTTAGCCTCTGTACAAACTATGGATATCGTACCACCATTCGCTGTAGGCTCTGCTGTTGGTCTTCGTGGCTTTATGAGTTACATCGTAGGTGCCAACCTTGGTACAACACTATTTGGTGTTTTAGCAGATAAATTCGGTTGGAATGCAGGTTTCTATCTCCTAATGGCAGCATGTATTCTTTGCGTTACATTCTGTGTACTTGCCCACTTTGGTGCAAAAGAATTAGATGCTAAAGAAGCAGAACTTGAACAACTCCAAACAGCTGAAGCTAACAGCTAACAACTAAATTCTAGAGCAAATAAAAAGGTAGTAACAAGAAATTGTTACTACCTTTTATTATTTAATAAGTTCGCCAAGAACCAAATTATGGGCCCTATGAATCTCATTTTCTTAATGGTATCCATTTTATCTAGAATGGGCTTAGGTATCTCTGCATCGCTTTCAAGAGACACATATTCCTTATCAACATAAACGCCTTTTGAATACTCGCTATTATGAACCCCTTTTTCAACAATAAATGTATGAGTACCATTAACATCTTCATACTCTTCATAACGAGCTACATCCGCAAAATCTATATCTATATCTCCTCTTGTACCTATAACTAGCTGATAACCACGATGTACTACGTTCATGTCAAATGGCATCGCTTTACTGCACAACTTTGTAAACTGATATGCACCACGTTTTTTATTCCAACAGATCCAAAATTCAGCATTATTCTTATGCTTAACCAGCTTATACTTGTACCAAATCGCCCCATGAGTATCAATGTAGCGAATTTTGCCTAAAATTGTATATAAATCACTTCGGATACGCAACGTTTCGCCATAATTAAATTCCATAATCTTCTCTCATATATAAACTTACACACATACATGTATTATTAATTACTATGATTGTACACATAATCTAAATATCTGCCAATACAGATATAACAAAAAGGTAGTACCATATATATGTTACTACCTTTTTGTTCATTATAATCAACCTTGTTGTAAGAAATAAATTATATAGTTTTTATCAGGACTGACCGCAGCACCTAAAGAATATGGATGATTCCGACTTCCGCCAAAATCAAATACATACAATACATAATTGTCTGGTATTTCTATGGAATCTTCATTATATGACAATCTATGCAAATATTGTTTTTGAAGCTTTTGATTTTCCTTTTCAGTATAAATTGGATACACTTTATCTTTAGAACGCTTATTTTCATAATCCGGTTTAGGCTTTAATGCGTCTCGCGCATCTTCTATTCGTTTACGAGTTTCAAAATATCTCTTATACTTTGCACTATTGTCTTCATCTGCAATCTGTCCCTTATTGAATTCTGCTAATACTTGATTTTCCAACTCATATATTTCATCTACAGATTTATCAATTGGATGGTCTTGTCGCTCTTGTATAAATTTACCCATCGGCACAGTTGTATTTTTTACAGTCAATATCGACCTTGGAATTAATGCATATAGAGAATCTGCATAAGCCATATTCGAATCGATATATCGTTTAACATACACATTGGATATATCAGCTTTTAAAACAACTAATTTAGAATTTGAAAGCGCTTCATCAATATATGGCTTTAATTGTTCCGGTGTGCCTCCAAATGCAAATTGTACATAAGCCCTACCTTGTAAAAAGCCTGGATTACTATGCATATGAATATTTTTTGCAAAACTTGGCATATTTTTGGGGAAGCCTGGAATCATAGGCATCCTTTTATAATCCTTTGGATTATTGATAGGATACTGAATCAATTCTATAGGTTTAAAAAAACTTTCCAAAGATTCTTTAATTTCAGCTTTAGATCTAGCCGTAAATAGATCATGTCCTTTTCCCTTATTTTTATCTAAATATTCTCGAATTTCCCTTTCATTTGCTGCATCCCGATCGGCACGAGTTCGATAATCTTTAGTATTAACGGGATTCGTTAGCTTAATTTCCCCTTTACCATTCTTTTTCATATATGGGCTCACAATGCGTAAGGGTTTTTCTCGACCACCAATAAAATAGCCTTCATTACGTGTTGATTCAGTATTATAGTGTTTAATTTCTTTTAGTGCTGTTTCATCCTTATCATTATAAAGTGGATCAAACGTTTTATATTCACTTCCAAAATCAGGTTTTTCTGATGTTTTTAATCGTTGAGAACCGTGCTCCTTCTCCATCCGCTCTAATATAATTTCATCGCCCATTGAAAGTGCCTTCGTATCTATCGATTTATCTTTTATAACAGCTTTAAAAGCACCAGGAATAACCTCAACAAAATCTACTTTTACTGGGCCTTTTGTTTGTACAAACTGTTTTAACTTTGTATTATTTTTTTGTTCAATACTTATATTTTGATTCTGACTATCTACTACTTCTGCTGCAAAACTAGACTGACTATATAATGCTAGTGAAAGCATCATCAGCACAAAATATTTCTTATTCATTTCTCTCTCCTATATACATCTACAACTTTTAATGTTATAGCAAAAAGGACCTACAGTAAACTGTAGGTCCTTATTTCTTGGTGCGGTTGGAGGGACTTGAACCCTCACGAGCGTACGCTCACCACCCCCTCAAGATGGCGTGTCTGCCATTCCACCACAACCGCATGGAATACAAATGGTGCCTCAGGACAGAATCGAACTGTCGACACACGGATTTTCAGTCCGTTGCT
>NZ_UQYC01000037.1 GCF_900545205.1 uncultured Veillonella sp.
CATTGACATTGAACCTCCTATGTTGAAATGTTGTGGTTGCCAGACCAACTTCATTCTATCACTAGGAGGTTCTTTCCTTTTCTCTAAGAATTTTTTATCGACCCCCAGTTTAACTGGGGGTTTAGTCATGCCTATTCGGCGTACAAAAAAAACTAGTATAAGTTTTATCCTTATACTAGTCTTTTCATCTATTTAGAAACTTGATTAATTAATGCCTTACAGATATTAACAATACTATCACGTTTCTTCATACTTAGGGCACGAATGCGATTGTACGCTTCCTCTTCAGATAAAGAGTATAGCTCCATCAATATACCGGTAGCCTTTTGAATGATTTTACGATCTTCTAATGACTGTTCTAATTCTGCCATTTTTTCACGTAGCTGAGCATCACTATGATAACGGCCTAATGCCATTTCTAAGGTGGGAACTAATTGCTCTTCACGTACAGGTTTTATTAAATAGCCATATACGCCAGATTCTCTAGCCTTATCAATTAAATCCTGTTGACTATAGCTTGTTAATAGTACGACTGGTGCTTCATGGTGAAAGCCAATTTGACGTGCTGCTTCGATGCCATCTAACTCCGGCATTTTTACATCCATTAGAACAATATCAGGCTTATATTTTTTACAAAGCTTAATGGCTTCCACTCCATTAGTGCCTTCTGCTACAACTTCATGACCACAGGATTCAATAATATCGCGTAGATCCATACGTATAAGGGATTCATCATCCACTATTAAAACGCGCATTTACTTCTCCTTCTTCATATGTATTGTTACTAGTACACCAACATCTGTATTTTCTACAGATAGTTTACCTTTTAACTCATGGGTAACTAAATTATTAATGATAGTTAGTCCTAATCGCTTGTTAGAATTAATAGAAAACTCTGGAGGCAACCCTTTACCCGTATCAGAAAAAGCTAATACAATATATTCCTCTGAATCTGTAACAGCTAAACGAATCTCTCCATTTTTACCATCTAAGCCATGTTCAAGGCTATTGGTAATTAGCTCATTAATTATGAGGGATACATAACTTGCCATATGAGAGGATATCAACATATCCTCTCCACTATAGGTAAACGTAACATCTTGGTCTTGTCGAACCATACTCATACGCAATAAGCGACATAGCTCGTCATAAATTGATCGGATACCTATATAATCCTCGTCATAATGGGATACAATATCGTGAACTAATGCCATACTTTCAATACGATTTATTCCCTCTTGCAAGGCTTGTTTAACCTCCGGCAAGCTAGAACGTCTAGCCTCCATACGCAACAATCCAGCTACGGTTTGTAAATTATTTTTTACACGATGATGAACCTCTTTAATAATCGAGTTCTTTACCAATAACTCTTGTTGCTGTTTACTTTCACGGGTACAATCGTGAAGCACGAGGAAACAACGGGTTTCATTACGCCCCATAGCAATAGGAATCATATGTTGACGAATGACCATATCTTGATAGATCTCTTCACTAGTATATATTGTTCTATCATCTAACACTTGTTGGATGGCTGAAACTTTTAAGGTACTGCTATAAATTGATGAGCCCACAAGTCGTCGGTCAAATCCTAGCAAATCTACTAGTTGTACTGCAGATTCATTACCATAGAGAATTTTATGAGAATCATCAAAGATGATTAAACCGTCAAAATATGATATAGGTTCGTACGATTGTATTTGCTCATCCGTAGCAGTCAGCATAAGCCGTTGCATCGTATCTGACAAGGTATACTCTTGCTCATATTGCTCTATCTTAATAGACGGAGACACGGTAAAAGCAATTCCCCCAATAATACGCCCACCATTGTCTACAACAGGAAAAACATGTTGTCGTTGATCATGTTCTACCCCTATAAGAGGCTGTCCATTTTCCATCATAGAATGCCATGTATTATTCCCTCTTAACTGTCGAGTAATAACACCTTGCTCACTTCGTTCAATACACAGCATATCAGCACGATGATGCATTATACCTTGTGAGGACTCTAGAAGGGGTGTAAAAATCTGTATCCTTTGACGGGTCAATGACTCGCCAAAGGATATAAGTTTACTAATATGCTCTAGTAATGAGGTTTGTAAAGGACCTAATGGTGTTGTATTTAAAATATCTTGACCGATATCCACGATTAATCCTCTTTCCAAGATACATGACCAATTTCAACACTTGGTTTTGCATTCAATGTTAAATCTGCGAATTTACCAGCTTGGGCCATATAATAAGCGCGACAACCAATCATCGCCGCATTATCAGTGGACAAAATTTTATGAGGCTTGTAATATGTAAAATCTTCTTTTTCGCACATCTTTTGCAATGCCGCTTGTAAACCTTTATTAGCAGAAACGCCACCAGCTATGGTAATACGAGTTTCACCCAATGTATGCGCTGCATCTCGTGTTTTCTCAACTAATACATCCACAATCGCCTTTTGGAAGGACGCTGCAACGTCTGCTTGATTTATAGGTTCATTCTTTTGCTGCTTACTATTTAAATAGTTTAACACCGCAGATTTCAAGCCACTAAAACTGAATTCGAAATTACCAGGCTCACTCAAAGCCTTTGGAAATTCAATAGCATCTGGATTGCCTTGAATTGCGAGGGCATCGATATGAGGGCCACCTGGGTATGGGAACCCCATAACACGAGCAATTTTATCAAATGCTTCCCCCGCTGCATCATCCCGAGTCTGTCCAAGGATATCAAACTCTTCATAGCCTTTTACATGCACTAACATGGTATGACCACCAGACACAACAAGACTCAAAAATGGAGGCTCCAATTCCGGATTAGCTAAGAAATTAGCAAAAATATGACCTTCCATATGGTGAACTGGAACCAAAGGAATACCTGTAGCAAAGGATAATCCCTTCGCAGCAGCTACACCAACCAATAATGCGCCTACAAGGCCTGGACCGTAGGTAACACCAATATGGTCGATATCTTGTAACGTCACATTTGCATCGCGCAGAGCTTGATCTATGACAGGTATGACTTGTTCTATATGATGGCGTGATGCAATTTCAGGTACAACACCACCAAATTTTCTATGAATAGGCACTTGGCTAGAAATTACATTAGATAAAACAGTACGCCCATCCTTTAGGACGGATGCAGATGTTTCATCGCAACTACTTTCCAAGGCTAATGTGTAAATACTCATTCTATTTCCTCTGAAACGAGAGACATAATATAAGCATCCTCTTTTGGCTCTGAATAATAATCTTTGCGAATTCCCTTAACAGTAAATCCTAGATTTCTATACATTGCCAAGGCAGGTAAATTAGATATGCGTACCTCCAAGAAGATTTCATGCATCCCTCTATTCAAACATTCTTCTATTAATTCTTTAGTAAGTTTTGAGCCATATCCCTTACCACGGGCGGAAGGTAGAATGGCGATATTCGTAATCTGTCCTTCATCGTATACGAGCCAAGCACCCGCATAGCCCACAATATGCTCATCTTCACAAATAACCATATATAGCTTATTATGGGCCCCTTCAAGTTCAGCAAGTACAGATTCTAAGCTCCATGGAACAGAAAAGGACTGTTGTTCTATATCATAAATGGCTTGAGCATCATCTACCGTAGCTAACCGAATCTCCATTATTCTACTCCTGCCGCTTCGGTGACAACAACCGTAGGATTTTGGTTTAACATGTCTGGATTATCCTTGTGTCGTTCCTCCCATAAAACCTCTGCTTCAGAGCGACGGATATAATAAGGCACCATATCCATTGGATCACATATCTCTTCACAGATAACTAAGTCTCGTCCCGCTAAAAGTAAAGAACTGGCTTTGGGAATGCGTTGTGAAATATCAAGAATAGTCAAATTAGTATCGTTTTCGTCTAAAAGCTTTTCAATACGCTTGATACCATCACCTAAGAATAAGACCTCTTCCTTAGTTTCTCGGAACTTTTCTAATAAATCACTAACCGCAATAACAAACGGTTCCTCTTTACATACTAGCTCATTGTTTTCATATCGATATAGACCTGCATATACATGCTTTTTCTGAGCATCGATTACAGTACAGATAGTTCTATTTGTATATGAAACATTATGAGCCAAACTATCCATGGTCATCACACCGTACAATGGAATTTGTAAGGCATAAGCCATAGCTTTTGCAGTCCCCATACCTATACGCAATCCCGTAAATGAACCAGGACCAATGCTAACTATAATACCTTTTAGTTCATTCTTTTTTACTTGTGAGGCTCGCAACAACATGTCGATGTGAGGTATTAGCTGCTCAGAATGAGTTAATCCCGCTTGAATGGTTAGTTCACCAATCAAGTTTGTTTCATCCATTAAGGCCACACTCGATACGAGCGAACTTGTCTCAATTCCCAACCACATATGGGCCTCCTATATCTACTAAATCATCTTTTGTAAGATAATCACTACTTAACGTAATGGATCGGCTTGTATCATCAATACGAGTCAGATATATCCATAATGTTTCATCTGGTAATTCATCAGAAAATTTATCAGCCCACTCCACAATGGATACACAGTCCTCTGTATATTCGTAAAAGCCAATATTTTCTAATTCACTTATATCATCTAATCGATATACATCAAAATGATATAAATGTGTTCTATCAACATCGTAAGTATTCATGATGGCAAACGTAGGGCTAGTAATCTCCTCTGTAACGCCAAACCCTTTCGCAATGCCTTGGGATAGATGTGTTTTTCCGGTCCCCAAATCACCAATTAAGGCAATACATAAAGGGTCACCACTTTGTTTGACCCATTTGCCTAATAATTGTCCAAATTGTTGTGTATCTTCAACTGTATGAGTCTCTAATTGAACCTGTGCCTTATGATTCATGAAAATGATTATATCCTTTCGCTTCTATGGTCTTAATCGTTTTATCCGGTGTTACCATCTGCACCTGAGCTGATCCAGATACAACTTCACCAATTATTGTAATGCCTGCTAAATTCTCTAATTTAGGAAGCAATGATTTAGGAGCCGTAAATACTAGTTGAAAGTCCTCGCCACCATACAATGCATAATCTACTGGATTAGTCTGCAAATACTTAGCTAATTCATAAGTCTCCTCATGTAGTGGAATAGCTTTTTCCTCTATGACAATAGATACATTGCTAGCCGATGCAATTTCATTTAATTCACTACCGAGACCATCACTTATATCATTCATACTATGAATACCTAATTGTCTCAATTGTTGGCCCAATTCTATTTGTGGATCTGGACGTTGATGACCAACCTTGGTCATATGATAACCATCTAAATTATATGATAAGGCGCCCAAACCTGTAGCAGCATAACCTACGTAATTTGTAATACCCACAATATCACCTACTTGCGCACCGCTACGCATAATAGCAGTTCCTTTAGGGACATCACCAATAATTGTTACAGTCCACACCATGGGCCCTTCCGTACGCACCGTATCCCCACCAAGTATATTAAGATGATATTTTGCGCATTGATCTTTTATACCTCTATAAACTTCATCAAGAATAGCCGTATCAACATATTCAGGTGCCGCCACAGATAGCACAATTTGACGAGGAGTACCACCCATAGCAGCAATATCACTCAAATTGGCCGTCATGAGACGATAGCCTACATCATAGGGCTTCATATAGTGAAAGCTAAAGTGAACCCCTTCCACCATCGTATCAGTGCTAATTAATTGATCTGTTTCTTCCTTAGCACTATATACAGCACAATCATCACCAATTCCTGTAATCACAGTACTTGGATCATGTATCGTATTATCTTGAATGTGGCGAATGAAATTAAATTCCCCTACATCTTTTAATTGCATCTCATCACCTGGCTTCCGAGTAGTATACATATTGTATTGTAACATATATAAAAGACAACAAAAATAGCAGATAGTTGATATATCAACTATCTGCTATCAATGAGCCTAACTTAATTATTTTTTAATTAGGTTTGTCATCCGTTTAACAGGATCTTTCGTATCAAAGGAACCTACAGTAGTTACCTTTTTACCATTGCTAACGAAGAGAACACCATTAATATTATCAAAGGATGTCAATGTATTTACAATGGCAGCCATTTGTAATTTAACAGTTAAGTCCCCACCATTACCTTTTACGAAAGCGTTATTCACTTCTACAGAAGCAATGCCGTCCTTTACAGTAACGGATGTAATTTCAATATCCTTGGAGAATACTGGATATTTTTGTGCTCTATCAGCTTTTAACATCGCTAGAAGAGCAGCTTTAGGCGTTACTTTGTCCGCCTCCATCTCAACGGTTGATTGTTTTACCCCTGAGCCATCCTCTGTTGGAACAAAGAAGGCCATCTTAACCATTTCTTGAGATGTTTTTGTTGTTTCTGCATCCTTATTGACTTTCGTCTCTTGCACAGGTTCACTTTTACTAGTTGTAGGTGCTTGATTAGGTGTACAACCCGCTGCAAATGCAAGCAAACCTACGCAGAGGATCGACAGAACTTGTTTACGTAATTTCATCGATTAACCTCCAAAGTAACTAGCAATACCATTGGCAATGCGATTTGCAAAGTCTTCTTGTGTTTGAGGAGATTGCAATACACGTTCTTCATTAGGGTTGGAAATAAAACCAAGCTCTACAAGAACTGCAGGCATGTTAGAATGTCTCAACACATATAAGTTACCTTCTTGAATGCCACGGTCACCATTGAAACCTGGAACGCTAGCAATTTGAGATTGTACCTTTTGTGCTAATCGAGCATCATTGCCTGTTTTACTATAGTAGTATGTTGCAATACCACCAACACTTGGGTTGTTGAATGCGTTAATATGCACACTGATGAGCGCATCAGAATTGCTACGGTTTGCTACGTTAACACGAGCACCCAATTCATCAACACCACTTGCATTAGGACCGTATACGTCTACGTCTGTAGTACGAGTCATAAGCACTTTAGCGCCACGATTTTCTAGAGCTTTTTTCAAGTACATAGAAATCGGTAGTGTAATATTTTTCTCTTGTACACCATGCGGCCCAACGGCACCAGAGTCACTACCACCATGACCTGGGTCAATCGTAATTGTTTTACCAGATAGACCACCGCTAATAGAATAATTACCGGATCCTGTTGGCATATTTTTCGCAGGATGTGCAGAAGGAGATGGACGTTTGCCATAATAAGCAGGTTTAGGTGCCACACCTTTTTTCTGTACATCTACAACGATGCGATACGGTTTCTGATTAACCGTATCTTTCTTTAGGGAAAATACCTTTACATCACTCGTATCGATAGATGAAGGTGTCTTGATTGTTACCTTCACATCTCTGCCATCTTCTGTGAGTCTAGCAGAACTAGCTATGCTAGAGTCCATATTGATATTCGCTTTAGCAGTTTTTAGCTTTGTGTTCTTTAAGGTAACAGTCGTCGTTTTCCCATCTTTGCTAATCGATGCAGACGCTTTTACCGGTGCTGACAAATCCATAACCATACGAACATATGGTACCGGTGCATCAGTTCGTGTCACCCATCGAGCATCTTCAAGATTAGCTGCCTTTGCTTGAGTCAAGAATAGTGGTATCGCCATCAAGACAGCAAGGCACATAAAAAATAGTTTACGCAATACATTCACTCCAATCTAACTGACATACGTAGTGTCCAAACCATAGAGATGAGTCGATGATATCTTTGTGAATCAAAGTCTCATCGTTCCAATCTATCCATAAACTAATGTTAGATTATAGATAGATTATTTCATACAAACATGAAGATTAGTATGCCGATTATACATATTACTATATAAAGTCTTTATACAGTACACACAAAAATCAGTTGCTTAAAATTAATTTTTGTGCTATGCAATCGATACTAACGTTCAGTTGTAATTTGCCATTCATTCCCATCCGTACTAATGTGAATACGTCCCATCGTATCTGTACGGTAAATGGCAATATTATTTTCCTGCAAACGACGTAATGTTACATCGTGAGGATGACCATAACTATTATACATGCCATTTGAAATTAATGCACTTTCTGGTTTAATAGATTTCAAAAAATCTTCAGAGCTACTTGTGCGAGAACCGTGGTGACCTACCTTAAGAACACGGGCAAACAGTCTAGAGTTCTGCTCTTTTATGAGTTTTTTCTCTTCTTGTAATTCTGCATCACCAGTAAAGAGCATAGAGAATTTACCAAAAATTAACTTACCTACAATAGAGTTATTATTAAGATCTGGCGCTCCTTTTTTATCTGTTAAAGGTTCAGTCCAAGGTGCATATACAACAAATACCGCTCCATGACCAAAATCTACTACATCACCACTACGCAATGTGGATCGTTGGATTTTATTTTTATCAATCCATTTTTCATAGGTTTTATACATATTATTATCAACAGAAATACCATCATCATACACATGTTCAATAGGCATAGCTTTTGCAATAGCATAGAAACCACCCATATGGTCAGCATGAGGATGTGTGATAATTACATTTTTTAGCTTTGTAACACCCATAGATTTTAACTGTGCCACAATGTTCTCACGATGCTCAATGTCACCTGTATCGATCATACTATATTCATCGCCAATCTTGAGCAATATGGCATCGCCTTGACCAATATCAAGCATATATACATCTAGATGACCTTCAGGATTTGTTTGTTTCGTATCAATGGAATAGCCTTCATTTACACTAGTGCTATTCTGAGATGCTGCATTAGCTACATCTTTATTCGTGCATCCCGCAATGGCAAAGATAGGAATACATAGCACCAATAAAAAGGCTATAAAACGCTGTATTTTATTTGTCATTCTTATTCTCCCAATAATTCACTAATGACACAACCTATCGATGTACTTACATCACTAGGTGTATACCCCCAAGTTTTAGTATCACTTAGTATATCTGCACTGCGGCTATGTACATAGACGCCTAAAATGGCACCATCTTGTAAGGAATAACCTTGGCTAATAAAACCTGCAATAATACCTGTTAACACATCCCCCATACCGCCAGTTCCCATACCTGCATTTCCGATAGTATTAACATATACCGTACCATCAGGTAGTGCCACAACAGAAGGAATTCCCTTAAGTACTAACACTACTTGATGAGCCTTAGCAAATGCTCGAGCCAGTGTAATATAATGACGTTCAATCCATTTTATTGGCAAATCTATAAGTCTACTAAATTCACCTAAATGAGGCGTCATTACACAGTATGGCAGATTTTTTTGCATCTTATATACGGACTCAATATGGCCATCACGTAAAGCATCTTTATCGACAGAACCTACATGGCCTAATGCATATAGCGCATCTGCATCAATGACGAGAGCGCCTTCACAGGAATCAATAGCTTGATTTACTACATCTGGAATATCTGTAGTGCGCCCCAAACCTGGCCCAATAGCAACTACTTGACGTCCGTCATAAAGGGATTCATTTTCATCGATAGATGTTACCATTACTTCCGGTATGATACGTCCTTGTACTGCCCGTTTAATTATCTCAGGAACACATAATGTAACTTTACCAGCACCACTATGAACAGCAGCTTCTGCACTTAACATAGGGGCTCCCACCATATCACTAGATCCACCGACGATTAATGTATTCCCATTTACACCTTTGTGTGCCATAGGAACCCGATAATTGATTAACGTTTCTGCTAAATCCGAATCAATCGTTATAGTACTATCTCGATCAACTAATACGTGTTGCCAAGGTGCTCCTAGCGGTGCAACAATAGCTGTGCCCCCTATGGCCTTACCAGGATATAACAATAAACCTTGTTTAATAGCCCCAAAGGTAACCGTATAATCATAAGTCAATGTTCCCTCTGAAATTTGACCAGAAGAAGCATCTAGCCCTGCAGGTACATCAATAGCCAACAAATCAAAATTATATTGACTACGCATAGTATCAATATCATGCAAAACATCGATGGTTAAGTCCCGCAATCGGCCTGTTAAGCCTGTGCCCATAATACCTTCTACAGCAATAGCTACATTAGACCAATCATTGAATTCGTCATACATATCAATGATACAACCCATAGCTTCACATCGCTCAAGTTGCACGGCAAAGAGGTCACTACACTTGCTCGTATCACCGACAAGTACAATTTGTACAGGTACGCCTTGTTCTAATAGATGACGAGCGGCTACAAGTCCATCTGCCCCATTATTTCCTGTACCACAGATAAATAGCACAAAACTATTAATTGAACGTGCATTATCTAAGGAAAATAAGTCATATTGTCCCCATAAAGCATCTACAATGCCACGTCCTGCATTTTCCATTAGAATTTCCAAAGAAACACCTAACTGCTTAGGTACCTCTTGATCTATATATCGAGCATCTTCAGTTGTTAATATTTGCATCTTATGCTCCTTCAAGTATAACCGTGCTCATTGCATATTCTTTGCAATGGCTAATCGACACATGTATATCAGTATAACCTAATGTTTCATAGATCTCTTTGAAAGTATCTTGTAGACGAATTAAGGGGGCCCCCAATTCATCATGATAAATTTCTATATCTTGCCATGAACCATGGCGCATTCCCGTTCCTAATGCTTTAATGAAAGCCTCTTTAGCAGCATATATACCAGCATAAGACTCATAACGCCCTTTCTTTCGGCTTTCACAATAATCAATCTCATGAGATGTATACACCCGATCACGAAATGATTTAGATTTCTCTATAGCACAACGGATACGGTCAATTTCAATAATATCATTCCCTAATTTCATAATATCTCCTAAATTACCTTAACATTTATATTATACACTCTTAAAGTGGATAAAAATATAGATAAAATCTAGGCATTTACTGAGAATGGTAACGTAGCTAGGCTATATATTTCTACCTTACCTTTGCGATTAACGGCTACATACATTTGACCATTACGATAATCCATATCTTCTACTTCCATACCCGATGTATAAGGACTTATATTCTTTACTACTCCTTCATCATCGACAAAAACGAATGTCGTTAAGGTTGTAAAAATAGTATTACCATTAGCAGCGTAGGCACCATTATTATTTAAATCGGTATGCTCTGCATCAATCTTATAAGTTTTTACCTTATTAAAACTAGAATCATAGTAGTTAATAGTACGATGAGAATTTGTTAAAGGCACAATCGATACATACTCGTTGCGCTCTTTATCAAAGGCAAAATTGAATACCTTTTCGTTAAATTTAATAGGTGCTTCAACAATCATACTATCTGCTTCAATAGGTGTAACGATATAACCATCTACAACAGCATTAGTCGTATAGTACCGATTATTATTCGGATTATAGGTCAACGTATTCATATGGCCTAATAAACGTTTTTGACTATACTCATACTTAGCAACTACTTGTAGACTTGTGGGATTTATTTCATACATAATTTGTTTTGTATTATCTGAATTTATACAAGCAAGAACAAATACATCTTTTTTAGAGTTATAACAAAAGCCTTGGCACTGATTAACAGAACTATCTAAAGGTATTTCAGCTAATCGTGTTAATGGTAATGGCATTTGAACTGCAGTTACAGGTTGCGCTAGCTTTGGTATATCAAAGACATTAGCAATATAATCAATTACTCCTTGATCCATACTATCACCTCAAGTGAACAAAATGTATATAACTGTATATTAATTCGAAAACATAAATATATAAAAAATAGGCGGTAAGACAAAAGTCTTACCGCCTAAAGTTGGTGCCGGAGGTGGGACTTGAACCCACACGGTGTTACCCGCTTGATTTTGAGTCAAGTGCGTCTGCCATTCCGCCACTCCGGCGTCTCGGAACATTTGTTATTATACAGATATCCCAAAACAATGTCAACACATTTTTTATATTTTTTCTAAAATATTTTTAACCGCTTCCATACCGATATCACATTGTTGCTTCCATGTAAGTGCAACACCAGTAATATATCCCTTTCGCGCATATTCTACATCGGTAGGAACACTTTCAGCACCATAATCAAGCTCGCCTGCTAGCCAGTAATAATCTTGTCCTCTTGAGTTAATACGAGCATCAATAATATTGCTATAAGTTTGTAAACCTTGACTAACCATTTTAAAATGGTCCCAATTACAATCCCCACGCAATGGGAAGTTTACATTTAATAAGCCATCAAATTGACCTTTAACATAAATCTTTTCAATCAATTCATGTATAAAGGGATGCATTTCATCCCCTCGTTCAGAAGAATACCGTTCAACAGATAACGCTAAGCCTGGAATGCCGTAAAAACAACTTTCCATAGCTGCCGACACTGTACCAGAATAAAGTACATCTGACCCCAAGTTAAAACCATGATTAATACCAGAAATCACAAGATCAGGCATATCATCACTTAATAAATAACTAAGACCAAACTTCATGCAATCAGACGGTGTTCCCGTTAGAGCATAAAGGCGAGGATTTTCATCCTCGCCATTGTACGCATCTAATTTTAAAGGAATCTCAGTCGTCAATGCATGGGATTTAGCACTTTGCTCATTGGCAGGTGCTACAACGGTAATTCTATAATATTGACTTAAATACGATGCAAGATGACGTAAACCATCTGCTAAAATACCATCGTCATTACACATTAAAATATGCATAGTCACTCCTACAGATTCTATTTTTTATTCTTATTCATGTTTCCCATACGGGTCAATTTAACGTCATTTAAGCCAACAGCTCGCGTATGAACTGTATGAGACCACACCTTATTATGACGACGGAACCAGCCTAAAATATTTACAGGAATCCAAGAGTATACAAATAATGGATATAGTAAATAATAGAACCAAATCTTTGGTGGTACCTTAATCTTCAATAATACGATAAGTGGGAATAAATATTGCCCAACACCGATAATAGTCCATACAGACATAGGTAAAATTTGATACAAAATGTTTGTATAGATTGGTGTGTAAGCATTGATATAAGACAATACCAAATACACGGTAGTCAACAATAGGAAATATGGTTGACTCACTTGGAAAATACCATCCAAAATCATAATATTACCAGTTTTGATACCAGTAGCAAACAACTTTGGAATGTAACGGCCTGCACAGTCGAACTGACCTTGCGCCCAACGTAAACGCTGTTTACAAGACGCCATCATGGTTGTAACCTTTTCGTCATAAACGATAGCATCATGAGCCCAACACGTGCGAATACCATGAGTTAACAACTTCATGGAGAATTCCATATCCTCAGTCAAGCTATTACAATCCCAACCATATTCACGGATGATAGATGTACGTATACACATACCAGTACCGCCTAATGCTGTAGATAAACCAACGCGGTATTTTGCTAAATGCCACATGTGGTTAACCATCCAAAATGCGATAGAGAATGTACCCGCTACCCATGAGTCCGTAGGGTTTTTAGAATTTAAGTAACCTTGAATAACAGATTCACCTTTTTCAAGATGATCATTCATTTCCAACATGAATTGGGGATGTACTAAATTATCGGCGTCAAAGATAAGAAATGCATCATATTTCCGCTCCATTTGTTCCACGCGATCAAACATCCACCCCATTGCATAGCCTTTACCTACTTCTTCTTTATTGAATCGTTCATGTACATTAGCACCAGCAGCTCTTGCTACATCAGCAGTCTTATCTGTACAGTTATCAGCTACAACAAAGATATCGTATAGCTCATCTGGATAATCTAGACTTCGCAAATTTTTTACTAATTCACCGACTACAGCTTCCTCATTATGAGCACACACAACAATAGCAAAGGAATTTTTTGGGGTATAGTTTTTATGTACTCTAGACCGCCACATACCGATTACGGCAAGTACAAAATAATAAACCGTATAAATTACGATTATTACCTGCATAGGGATCAATATCAGATCCAGTAGGTAATTCATACTATTATCCTCCACACACTTATTTACGCACCATATTTAACGCCCCATTAATAAGGCCAAACACTACATAGCCAGCAAAAATCATTACTGCCCATGTGTGCCAATCATAAACGAGACAAGCTATAACAAAAATAGCAGTGAGTACAATGGAAAGTTTATTAATATTAACCGCAGATTTACCTTTGAAGTCTGGATATTTTACTTCACTAACCATTAAGAAGCCTACACCTATCATACAAACTACTAGTACAAATTGAGGTACCTCTACGCCACACAATACGTAAGTAGCTGCCAAGCAACCTGCTGCTGGAATTGGCAAACCTTCAAAGTAACCATGAACTTCTTCAGTTTTGATGTTAAAGCGAGCAAGACGGAATGCGCCTAATACAGCAAATGCTAGTAAAGGAACATAAGCAATCCAACCTAAACCGTATAGCTCTTTCATATATAACATATAAGCTGGAGCTACACCAAAGCCTACAACATCAGATAAAGAGTCTAATTCACGCCCCATAGGACCTGCTACACCTAATGCTCTCGCTACACGACCATCTAAACCATCAGCGACTAAGGATAATAGTACGCAAATAGCTGCATAGAAAGTATTACCTGTAGCAGAGAATGTGATGCCTAGGACACCGAAGGCTAAATTAGCACTAGTAAATAAATTTGGAATAATAGATTTATTCATGACGCAACCTCCCGATAACAGTGTCACCACCTGTAATATGTTGACCTTTTTCCACGAACAACTCTACATCCTTATCCATGTAGATTTCAGTACAGGAACCGAATTTAATCATCCCGTACAATTGACCGCGTTCAAGCACACTATCAAGATCCGTCCAAGATACTATACGACGCGCTAAAAGGCCCGCAATTTGTGTTACTAATACGGAAGTGCGATCATTTTCAATACAAATCGTATGACGTTCATTTTCAAATCCTACATCATCTTTAAAAGCAGGCAAGAAACTGCCCATTGTGTAATGGCGGTATGTAATTTTACCGTCAATAGGCGCACGATTGGCATGTACGTCGAAAACAGATAAGAAAATAGTTACCTTTTTACATTCTTTATGTAAGTAAATATCTTCGTATACATCAGAAATATCCATAATTTTACCATCTGCTGGAGATAAAATTAAATCTGGATCTTGAGGGATTACACGTTTAGGATTTCTAAAGAAATTGACGAAAAATAATGCCAGAATAAATGAAATAATCGCAATTACATAATGTCCTAAAAATCCTAACACCACAGTGATAATGAGCATAGCCCCTATCAGTGGAAACCCTTCCTTAATTATTGGTCCTGTAGGCACGATTCAACACTCCTCTATTTATTTCTAATAACGGTCCACATAAACTTAGGAATAGCCAACATGCGGCCAATCCGTTGAGGTTCTAAATATAATCGATACAACCATTCGAGACGATTGCGTTGCATCCATTCTGGGGCCCGAGGAATATTACCTGCCAAAACGTCAAAGGAACCACCAATACCAATGGCAACAACGCCATCAAGGTGACTCAATTTTTCTGAAATCCATTGTTCTTGCTTTGGTACGCCTAATGCAACAAACACTAATTTTGCCTTAGACTCCCCAATAGCTTTAACGATTTCTTGTTCCTCTACGCTATCGAAGAATCCATCATGAATCCCTGCAATATTTAATGGTCCAACTTGGGCAGATAAATTATCAATTGCTCGTTGAGCAACACCAGGTGCTGCCCCTAAGCAGTATACAGGAATTTGCTGGTCAGCCGCAACTTTAAATAATCGTTTTGTTACGTCTACCCCCGTTACGCGTTCAGGCACATGTTCGCCTTTACGCTCTGCAGCCCACAAAATGCCAGCCCCGTCAGGAACGACGAGACTAGCATTATTCAATATGGTGTGCAATGTAGGATTTTCATTAGCCAACATAACCATTTCTGCATTAGCCGTGGCTACTAAATGTAGCCCCGGCTCTTCAGTTAATTGCAAAATACGTTGGACTGCCTCATCCATTGTTACACAATCGATAGGCACAGATAAAACAGAAATACGTTTATTCAATGTAATACTCCATTATCAACCACTATAATTTGGTGCTTCAACGGTAATGCTTACATCATGCGGATGACTTTCTTTTAAACCAGCCGCTGTAATTTGAATGAATTGAGTATTTTCAATCATTTCTTGGATGTTATGACATCCGCAATACCCCATACTTGCACGCAAACCACCAACCATTTGGAAAATTGTATCAGCCAACATACCTTTATAAGGTACGCGACCTTCAATACCTTCAGGAACTAATTTCTTAGCTTCTGTTTGGAAATATCGATCTTTACTACCAAGCTTCATAGCCCCTAAGCTACCCATGCCACGGTATACTTTATAGGAACGGCCTTGGTAAATCACTGTTTCCCCTGGGCTTTCATCAGTACCAGCTAAAATATTACCCATCATAACTACATTGGCACCAGCCGCAATAGCTTTGGCAATATCGCCAGAATATTTAATGCCCCCATCAGCGATGATAGGAATTCCATAGCGACGACCTACTTGAGCAGACTCATATACTGCAGTGATTTGAGGTATCCCAATACCTGCGATAACACGTGTTGTACAAATAGAGCCAGGTCCAATACCGACCTTAACAGCATCTGCACCTGCTTCAATAAGAGCCTCTGTACCAGCTGCAGTCGCTACATTACCTGCAATAACAGGAATATGAGGATAAGCTTGTTTAATTTCTTTCAATGTACGAAGTACACCTGCAGAATGACCATGTGCTGTATCTACAATGATTACGTCAGCCTTAGCAGATACAAGTGCATCAAGACGATCATATAAATCTTTAGATACACCAACAGCAGCACCAACTAATAATCGACCACTGCTATCCTTGGCAGAATTTGGATATTTTGTCGCTTTTTCAATATCTTTTATAGTAATTAAGCCTTTTAAGTTTCCATCGCCATCTACGAGAGGTAATTTTTCAATACGATGTTCACTTAAAATTGCTTTTGCCTCTTCAAGAGAAGTACCTTCTGGTGCAGTAACAAGGGAATCCTTTGTCATGCAGTCTCCGATTTGGCGAGTTAAATCAGTTTCAAAACGCATATCGCGATTTGTAATGATCCCTACTAGTTTACCATGTTCTGTGATAGGTACACCAGAAATTTTATATTTTCCCATAATTTCTGCTGCATCAGATAGTAAATTTTGAGGACTTAAGAAAATAGGATCAACGATAACACCATGTTCAGAGCGCTTTACCTTATCAACTTCATGGGCTTGTTCTTCAATAGACATATTTTTATGGATAACGCCAAGGCCACCTTCACGAGCCATAGCAATAGCCATACGGGATTCAGTAACTGTATCCATCCCAGAACTAATCATAGGGATATTTAACGTAATGTCACGAGTTAATTGAGTTTTTAACTCTACTTGATGTGGTAGCACATCAGAAGCCGCTGGTACTAATAAAACATCATCAAAAGTTAGTCCACGCATACCGAATTTATCGTCTCTCATATTTAATTCCTTTCCGTATAATAAAACAAAACTACGACCCGCCTAGTCCATATTGGACTAGGCGGTCAGTCGTAGCTTAGCGTTCAGACCGCAAAATGCCGCCTTCCATATAATCATCTTTTTTCATATCTACGAAGATAACTTTTACTGCGTCAGCAGGTACATTAACGATATCAACCGCAGCTTTAGTGATAGCTTCACCTAATTGTTTTTTTTGTTCTTTTGTGCGCCCTTCAACGAGCTCTACATGAATAAGTGGCATATTGACCTCCATAGATGAAAATGAAATAAATTTGTTTGTTCTATTATACGGTATGAGGAACAGATACACAAGGGAAAAACCTAGATAAAACCTAATATTATCGCTACTTATGTACTTATTATTCCTACCTCTTAATTATACAATATTCTAAGAAATTTTTCACCAAATCTTTTTTCTAATTCTTCTTTCATTACAGATTCAAGTTTTTCCATCCCATGGTGACTTGCAAAATCTAATACATCCTTGCGAGCCTGTACCAATATTTCAATATCTTTAATAATATTGGCAACCCGTAAATCAGGTAATCCTGATTGGGCTAAGCCAAATAATTGACCAGAACCACGCAATAATAAGTCTTGTTCGGCAAGTTCAAAACCATCCTGTGTCTGTTCCATCAATTTTAAACGCTCTTGGCTTACATCATTTTTTGAATCACTTACAAGAATACAATAGGATTGATGAGATCCACGGCCTACACGGCCACGCAACTGGTGCAATTGAGATAGACCAAATCGCTCTGCCCCTTCAATGCACATAATGGTCGCATTAGGCACATTGACACCGACCTCAATAACGGTAGTAGAAACGAGTAATGAAATCTCACCTTTATGAAAGGCATTCATCACTTCATCCTTTTCACTTGGTTTCATACGACCGTGTACAAGGCCAACTTCATAAGCCTTGTAAAAGTACTCTTTTAACTCTAGATACAGTTCTTCTGCTGCCTGTAAGTCTAATTTTTCAGACTCTTCGACGAGTGGATATCTAATATTGCTAATATATTATTCGTTTCTTGCATAATCGTTGGGATAATAAT
>NZ_UQYC01000038.1 GCF_900545205.1 uncultured Veillonella sp.
GTTTTGAAAGTTTAAAGGCTTCGCCACAACTAACTTTCACCAAGATTAAAGTATTAGATAATAACATTCGCATTGGAGCGTATCGTCAAGGAAGGAGGGGCGCTTATGTTCACGGGGATCGTTGAAGAAATCGGCCGTGTAGAAAGCATTAAAAAAGGCCCTAAATCCTTAGCCATTACAATACGGGGGGATAAGATTTTTAGCGATTTAAAAATCGGTGACTCTGTTGCTGTTAACGGTGTGTGTTTGACGGCGACTACCATTGGTAATGGCGTATTTACAGCCGATGTAATGCCTGAGTCAATCAAGATGACTACTTTCACTAATTTGAAAGTTCATCAACCTGTCAATTTAGAACGGGCTATGCTTGCTAATGGCAGATTTGGTGGTCATATTGTGGCAGGTCACGTAGATGGGACGGGCCGCATCATTAATCGGGAACAAACGGATAATGCCATTATCTTTACTATCGAGGCTCCAAAATCCGTTATGGATTATGTTATCTATAAGGGCTCCATTACCATCGATGGAATTAGCCTCACAATTATGCGACGAACGGACAGCAGTTTTTCCGTATCTATTATTCCTCATACGTTGAGCGAAACTATTTTAGGCTCTGCCCATATTGGTACAGAGGTTAATTTAGAAACGGATATCGCTGGTCGATATATTCGTCATTTTATGAATCTGGGTAGTGAACCTACCGAAGAAAAACCTAAGAAATCTATGCAATCCCTCTTAGTAGAGAATGGATTTATATAAAAGTAAGGAGCGTTCCTATGAGCGAACAATTACATTCAATTGAAGAGGTCTTAGAAGACCTTAAAGCTGGTAAACCTGTTATTATCGTTGATGATGAAAGCCGTGAAAATGAAGGCGATCTTATCATCGCTGCAGAGTTTGCTACACAAGAAAATATTAACTTTATGGTTAAATATGCGCGTGGTATCGTATGTACACCTATGCGTCGTGAAGCCTTAGAAAAGCTTGGCATTCCTGCAATGGTTGCCAAAAATACAGATAATCATGAAACAGCTTTCACCGTTACTGTTGACCATGTAGATACTACAACAGGCGTATCTCCAGCAGAACGTGCTTATACAATTCAAAAATTATTAGATCCTAATGCTAAACCAGAAGACTTCCGTCGTCCAGGTCACGTATTCCCTCTAGTATATAAAGAGGGTGGCGTTTTAGTACGCCAAGGCCATACAGAAGCATCTATCGACCTTTGTCGCTTAGCAGGCTTACAAGAGGCAGCTGTTATTTGTGAAATCACAAAAGACGATGGCGATATGGCTCGTTTGCCAGATCTATTACAATTTGCTAAAGAATATAATCTTAAAATTGCATCTGTAGCAGAACTTATCGAGTATCGTAAACAACATGAAGACATGGTAGAACTCGGTGCTTGTTCTAAACTACCTACTAAATTTGGTGACTTTAATATTTTTGTATTTAAAAATGATTTAGATCATAAAGAACATTTAGCTATCGTTAAAGGTGATGTACAAAACTGTGACGATGTTCTTGTACGTATTCACTCTGAATGTTTAACAGGCGATGTATTTGGTTCTAAACGTTGCGATTGTGGTGAGCAATTAGATCATGCGTTACGTGCCATCGAAAAAGAAGGCAAAGGCGTTGTAGTCTATATGCGTCAAGAAGGCCGTGGTATCGGTTTAACAAATAAAATTAAAGCCTATGCTTTACAAGAGCAAGGTTTAGATACTGTAGAGGCTAATGAACAATTAGGATTCCCTGCAGATATGCGGGAATATTCCTTGGCTGCTCAAATCATCCGTTTCTTAGGGATTAAGAGCATTCGCTTGTTAACGAATAATCCTGAAAAACGCCATGGCTTAGAACATTGGGGTATCGATGTAACTAGTCGTGTACCGCTCATCATTGCGGCAAACAAATTCAACGCAGGTTACTTGAAAACAAAAGAAGAAAAAATGGGTCATATGTTAGATGACTAATAGTCATCTGTTAGCGTATTACTCAATCGTTACATATACAATTCCTAAATGGAATATAGGAGGTCATTATCATGATGGTTCAAGAAGGTAATTTACTAGGTAGCGGTAAAAAATTTGCTATTATTGGTTCTCGTTTTAATGAGTTCATTACGTCCAAATTAATTGGTGGTGCTGAAGATTGCTTATTGCGTCACGATGTAAAAGAAGAGGATATCACTGTTATCTGGGTACCAGGTGCTTATGAAATTCCATTGATTGCTAAAAAAGCTGCTTCATCTGGTCGCTTCGATGCGGTTATTTGCGTTGGTGCTGTTATTCGTGGTGCTACAACTCATTATGACTATGTATGTAATGAAGTAGCTAAAGGTATTGCTCATGTTTCCTTGGAAACTGGTGTTCCTGTTATGTTCGGTGTAGTAACTACTGAAAACATTGAACAAGCTATCGAACGTGCTGGTACTAAAGCTGGCAATAAAGGTTACGACTGTGCTATGGGCGCTATTGAAATGGTTAACCTTATCGATCAATTCTAATAATTATATTGTAAACACTCAGTGTCTTATGATGCTGAGTGTTTTTATATTATCGAAAATATGTTCCTTTATCTTGAAAATAGGCTAGACGAACATATATTCTCTATTATTGAAAAGTAAATCTATGACATGATATACTATATAAGCACTTATAAGTGCGTTTTAAACTTTAATTAATAATAAGGAATGATAGAATGGATTATATAAAACGTTTTACGACCCGCGAAGGGGTTCGTATGTCTTTAGCAGTAACAACAGATACTGTTGAAACAGCTCGCGTACGTCACGATTTGTGGCCTGTTGCAACGGCTGCTTTAGGTCGCGCTATGACGGGGGCTATTTTATTAGCTGGTGATTTTAAAAATCATGAAAATGTAAGTTTGCGTATTAAAGGTGATGGCCCTCTAGGCGTAGTTCATGTAGATGCTTTTGCAGATAATACGGTTCGTGGCTATGTGGATGAGCCCCATGTAGATGTACCTTTAAAACGAGCTGGTAAGCTTGATGTAGGTGCTGCTGTTGGACATAATGGTGAAGTGCAAGTTACTCGTTTTACTCAACTAGCACAAGATTATACTTCTACAAGTCCAATTCAAAGTGGTGAAGTAGCAGAGGATTTGGCTTACTATTTATATGCTTCTGAACAAGTACCTTCTACTATTAGCTTAGGTGTATTGGTAGACCCAGATTATCATACAGTTGTAGCTGGTGGCTTTATCGTACAAGCTTTACCAGATGCTACAGACGAAGCATTAGCACAAGTAGAA
This sequence comes from uncultured Veillonella sp., assembly GCF_900545205.1. Classification (GTDB taxonomy): domain Bacteria; phylum Bacillota; class Negativicutes; order Veillonellales; family Veillonellaceae; genus Veillonella. Next base: position 3,283 of record NZ_UQYC01000038.1, read on the forward strand.
AAGAATATTAACGAACTTGGTCCTATTACAGAATATTTAAAAGCTCATCCAGATGGTAAGGGCCTTATGGAAAGCGTTCTTGATGGCTTGACTGTGAATGAAGTATATAATGAACCAATTCACTTCCAATGTCGTTGTGGACGGGATCGCTTTGGTGCCGTACTTATGACATTAAGAGAAGAAGATAAACAGGCTATTTTGGAAGATGAAGTAACAGAACTTGTATGCCATTACTGTAATGAAAAGTATCATTTTAGTCGTGAAGAACTACAAGATATGTTCGAACCAAAAGGTCCTTTACAATAATTACTATTAAGAATTAAATAACCTTTATAAAAATTACAGGCTATATGGTTTTTCCTATAGCCTGTTTTTGTATTCTATGAGAAAATAAAAGATAAGAGTTATTAATAATAGGAGGTCACAATGAGTGCAATTGGCATAATTGGTGGTACTGGTGTTTATGATCCGTCCATCTTTGAAAATATTCATGAAGAATCCTTAATGACACCATATGGTGAAATAGATTATGTACAAGGTACATACCACGGGAAAACTGTAATCTTTGTAGCTCGTCACGGCAAAGATCATACAATTCCTCCACACAAAATTAACTATCGTGCTAATATTTGGGGTCTCAAAAAATTAGGCGTTACATTTATTATCTCTACGACTGCTGTAGGTTCCTTGAATGAAAACTTCAAGCCTGGTCATTTCGTGTTGACTGACCAATTCTTAGATTTTACTAAGAACCGCATCACTACATTCTATGAAGGTGGTGACCGACCTGTAGCACATCTAGACGTAACAAATCCATATTGTCCAGAACTACGTGATATTCTTCAAAAGGTTGGTACTGAACAAGGTTTGTCTGTTCACAATGGCGGTACTTATGTATGTACAGAAGGTCCACGCTTTGAAACACCAGCGGAAATTAAAATGTTCCATATGCTCGGTGGTGATACAGTAGGCATGACAAATGTACCAGAAGTAAATTTAGCTAATGAAGCTGAAATGGCATATGCTACGATTTCTATGATTACCAACTATGCAGCAGGTATTTCTGAATCTGCTCTAACACATAGTGAAGTTGTAGAAATGATGGGCGATATGGCAGCTCAACTTAAATCACTTATTTTAGGTGCTATTGATGCAATTGATGTAGATGCTCGTTATGATGCGCATAATCGCATGCACGAATATGGTGGCTTTAAACTATAATCCATTTATAACGAAGCACAATAGTTCATCGAAGGAGAAGGTATGATTAATATTGAATGGCGTAAAGATACGCTGGTGCTATTAGATCAAACTAAATTACCTACTGAAATTACTTATGTTCACTGCACGGATTGGCGTCAAGTGGCTGAGGCTATTAAAATGCTTCGAGTTCGTGGGGCACCTGCTATTGGTGTAGCTGCTAGTTATGGTCTAATTTTAGCTGCTATGGAAGCAAGCCGTTTAGAGGCTCCATTTAGTGAACAACTTACAAGCTTATATGAATTTAGCGAGACTTTAAAAGAAACTCGGCCTACTGCAATCAACTTGGCTTGGGCTATAGATCGGGTGATTTCTTTAGTAAAAGGTCAAGTTGAAAGCATGTTCTCAATGAGTGATGTGGTAGACCTAATTACGAAGGAAGCTATTATTATTCATGAAGAAGACGTATCTTTGAATCGTCGTATGGCAGAAGCAGGAGCAACTTTATTTGAAGGTCAAAAGAATATTCGTATTTTGACCCATTGTAATGCTGGTGCATTAGCTACAGGTGGTTTAGGTACAGCACTTGGTGTTGTCCGTAAGCTTCATGAAAATGGTCAATTGGAAGGGGTTTATGCTGATGAAACACGACCATTATTGCAAGGTGCTAGACTTACCGCATTTGAGCTACATGAGGATGGCATTCCTGTAACTTTAGAAACCGACAATATGGCGGCCTATGCGATGCAACATGGCCTCATTGATGCAGTTATCGTAGGCGCAGACCGCATCACTACTAAAGGTGATGTAGCAAATAAAATTGGTACTTATGGTGTGGCTGTGTTAGCTAAATTCCATAACATTCCATTCTATGTGGCGGCACCGTATAGTACATTTGACTTTACCTTAGAAAATGGTAGCGATATTCCTATTGAGATGCGCGATGAGTATGAAGTGACATCGTTACATGGTGTTCAAATAGCACCTAATGGCATTGATGTTCTTAATCCAGCCTTCGATGTGACACCACATGAGCTAGTGACTGCCATCATTACAGAAGAAGGTGTTTTAAAACCAAACTATGAAGAGTCTATTGATAAGCTGCGTCAAATTGTAGAATCTAAATAACAAATAAATCCAAGTGGGTTTACTATCAAATCTTTATTTTAACTATATCAACTCATATTAGTAAAAGGAGTTATTATGCAATCTTTAATTAAAGATATTAATTTAGCTGCAGAAGGCCGTAAAAAAATTGATTGGGTTTCTAACTTTATGCCTACTTTAAATACATTAGGTGATCGTTTTGAAGCTGAACAAACTTTCAAAGGCCAAACTATTGTTGTTAGTGTTCACTTAGAAGCAAAAACAGCTTATCTTGCCACTGTTTTGAAACGTGGTGGTGCTGATGTTATCGTAACTGGTTCTAATCCATTGTCTACACAAGACGATGTTGCCGCTGGCCTTGTAGATATGGGTATCACTGTATATGCTTGGTATGATTGCACAGATGAAGAATATTTTGATTTCCTTCATAAAGCATTGGATCATAAACCGCATATCATCATTGATGATGGTGGTGACCTAGTAAACTTGTTACATACTACACGTCAAGACGCTAAAGAACGTCTTATCGGTGGTAGCGAAGAAACTACGACAGGCGTACATCGTTTATATGCATTAGAGAATGCTAAACAATTAACATTCCCTATGATTGCCGTAAATGACTCTTACTGTAAATATCTTTTCGATAATCGTTATGGTACTGGTCAATCCGTTTGGGATGGCATCATGCGTACTACTAACTTGACTGTAACAGGTAAAAATGTTGTCGTTGCTGGTTACGGCTGGTGCGGTAAAGGCGTTGCTATGCGTGCAAAAGGCCTTGGTGCTCATGTATATGTAACTGAAGTAGATCCAATTAAAGCCGTTGAGGCTGTATTTGATGGCTTCAAAGTGTTACCTATGATTGAAGCTGCTAAAGTGGGCGATATCTTCTGTACTGTAACAGGCTGTAAAGATGTTATTGTAAAAGAACATTACGAAGTGATGAAAGATAAAGCCATCATGTGTAATGCGGGGCACTTCGACTGCGAAGTAAACGTAGCTGAACTAGCTGATCTTGCTGTAAGCCATGAGCGTGTTCGTCAAAATATCGAAGGCTATACTATGGCTGATGGTCGTAAACTATATGTATTGGCTGAAGGTCGCTTAGTTAACCTTGCAGCTGGTGATGGTCACCCTGCAGAAATCATGGACTTGTCCTTTGCTATGCAAGCTCTTGCTGCAGAGCATATCTTGAAAAACGGCAAAGAAATGGAGCCAAAAGTATATGTATTGCCTCATGAATTAGATGTGGAAATCGCTAAACTTAAATTGAACTCCATGGGCTATGATTTAGACTCTTTAACACAAGAACAAATCGATTACTTAACAAAAGTAAACTAATATTGAATAGAAATGTAATAGTAAATGATAGGCTTAGGTGTATTATTACTACTATAAACTTTCAGAATTAATAACTATAACCGAGCTATAATGGCTCGGTTATACCTATGAGGGAAGACTATGTCTGATTTATTGATTACTCATGTAGACGTTCTCACCGATGAGGGCGTTCTTAAAAACCATGCCATTGAAATTGAAAATGGCTATATTACAGCTATTTTAAATGACAGTGAAGCTATTAAGGCAAAAGATACTACTAAGGAAGTGCTAGATGGTAAAGGCCAATTAGCAGCACCAGGTCTTGTAAATACGCACACTCATATTGCGATGGGCCTATTTAGAAACTATGCAGATGATCTTGAGCTTATGGAATGGCTAGAAACGGCTATTTGGCCAACTGAGGCAAAGCTTAACGATGAATATGTACGGTATGGCACACAACTTGGCATCGCTGAAATGTTGCGCTCTGGTACAACAACCTTTAGCGACATGTATTTCTTTATGAATACTACCGCTGAGGTAGTAAAAGAAACGGGCATTCGTTCTGTATTATCTCGTGGCTTAGCAGGTGTTTCTCCAACAGCAGATCAAGCATTAGTTGAGAATGCTGATTTATTCCGCACTTGGAATGGCTTTGATAATGACCGCATCAAGGTATTATTAGGACCACATGCGCCATATACTTGTCCAGATGCTTATATGGAGAAGGTTATCTCCTTATCTCATGAATTAAATTGTGGCATTCACATGCACTTGTCTGAAACAAAAGGGGAAGTAGAGAATGTTATTAAAGCTACTGGCAAGACTCCAATAGCTCATATGCATGACTTAGGCCTATTCTGGAATACTACATTAGCTGCACATTGTGTTCATGTGACAGACGAAGACATGGCTATTATGGCAGAGAATAATGTAGCTGTTGCCCATAATCCACAATCCAATTTAAAATTAGCAAGTGGTATTGCACCAGTACCTGAAATGATTGCTAAAGGTATTACAGTTGGTCTTGGTACAGACGGTTCTGCTTCTAATAATAATGCGGACATGCTTGAAGAAGTACGCCTTGCTGCTACCTTACATAAAGCGCGTCTCTATGATCCAAAAGCAATTCCGGCGCAAGCTGCATGGAATATGGGTACTGTAGAAGGTGCAAAGGCCTTAGGATATAAAGATCTTGGTGTTTTAGCTGAAGGGTATCGGGCAGATATCGTATTGTATGATGTATCTGGCATGCACTGGATGCCTCGTTATAACGATTTAGCTGCTCTTGTATACTCTGCTAATAGCTCTGATGCTAACACTACAATTGTAGGCGGCAAAGTTCTTATGAAAGATAAAGAATTGCTTACTATTGATGAAGAAAAACTTCACTCAGAAATTACAAAAGCTCAAGAATATTTTAAAAACTAATATGTAGTAACAACTATATTCATTGCTATTAACGTATATACGTTAGTAATTTTATTAGCATATAAAGAAAACCCACTCATGATATTTCATAGAGTGGGTTTTGTATTATGTAATATTAGTTTTACTGACCTATTAGCTGTTATTAAATATCTATTTTATTGCTTTTACCAAAAACATCGGTACAGGAATATAGAATTCATCTTCTTCACTATAAATACGAGGTCCTACTGTAGGATCAATCGATACAGAGCTAGCACCCATTTTAGTAAGTAGTTCCTTATCCCATTGTGGACGTGTATAGGATGAAATTTCTAGCATATGGTAGATTGTGTGGCAACGTTCTTTTAATTCATTGCTAACATGTTCATGGGCATGATGTACAGATTGTGGTAAATCATGATGATTGCGGGCGTGTTCTGCGTCATAATTAAGAATTAAACCACCAGGACGGATAACACGTAACCATTCAGCATAGGCTTTATCTGGGTGTGGTAAATTCCATGTCACATTGCGAGCCACAACGATATCAAAGGTATTAGTATCAAAGCTTAGGTTTTCTGCATCCATAACGGAGAAGGTAGCATCAGATTGTAAAGACTCAGCAAGTTGGTTAGCCTCATCAATCATATTAGGCGTAATATCGATACCATGTACTGTATGGCCCAACTCAGAGAGTATAATGCTGAAAAAACCTGCGCCACAGCCAATATCTAAAATTCGCAAAGAACGGTCAGAATCAAAAATATGGCTCATTAATTCATCGCGCCAAAGTTTAAGTTTAGGGCTTTCCAATTCTTTAGCTCGTAAAGAACTGAAATCACGAGCTCGATCGCTCCAATAAGAGGTAATAAACTCTTTGTCATCCTTCATAGGATGATTTTTTTCAAATATATCGTTCATCTTTTTTGTTCTCCTCATTTTTAATACACTTAATAGTACCATAAATTGAGAATGTACCATACTATAAATATCACACTTGCTACATAAATTATTAATATTGAATATGATATAATACATCTATATTTTTGTTTTATGAAAGGGCAGGACAATGATTTTACAGACGGGACAGCGTACGGATATTCCTGCTTTTTATGGACAATGGTTGATTAATCGTGTTCATCAAGGATTTGTAGATGTTCGCAATCCCTATAATCCAATGCAGATAACACGGTATCCCATTAATCATGATGTGGTAGATGGTATTGCATTTTGTACAAAGAATCCTTTACCATTTATTCCGCTCTTACATGAAATAAATGATTATCGACAATTTTGGCACATGACCATAACCCCTTATGGTCCAGATATTGAGCCTTATGTACCAAAAGCAGATTCTGTGATAGACGGATTTAAACAAATATCAACGAGACTTAATCCCCAATCCATGGTATGGCGTTATGATCCTATTATTTTAACCCATAACTATACAATATATTTCCATTTTGAAAGCTTTTATAACATGGCTAAGGCGATAGAAGGATATACGGATACGGTAGTTGTAAGTTTCTTAGATATTTTTGATAAGGTAGCTCAGAACTTTCCTGAAGGTTTTAGACCAAGTGTCGATGTACAACATAACATTATTAAGGAGTTAATTTCTATTGCTCACTCCTACAATATGGACCTTAAAACCTGCGGAGAAGGGGACGCATTTAAAGAACTAGGGGCTAATACGGAAGGTTGTTTAACCTTAGATTGTTATGAACGGGCTTGGAATGTTACGTTAAAAGCACCTAAACGGGCACCAGCAAGACCGGAATGTAATTGTTATTTACATGGTGATATAGGTACCTATGATAGTTGTAGTCATTTCTGTCGCTATTGTTATGCTAATACAAATCAGGCTGTAGTCCGGCACAATCGTTTGCTACATGATCCAAATTCTAGTTTACTAATTGGCCAGCTTTCAAAAACAGCAATTATTAAAGAAAGCATGGAAAAAAGCTGGATTATTGATACAAATTACAGGCAAGAAACTCTATTTTAGATGGAATTACGACGCTGTATAACGTTTATGTCGTTGACGTATCGTGTAAAATAGATAACAAAGGGGGTTGTCAAAGGGACACCTCAGGAATATAAGAGAGTGAATAGACTTATTAATTGTTTAGTTGTTTTATTATCACAAGGAGGTGTCGTATGATAACCTACAAAAGTGATACTAAAGATTCATCCTTAGTATCACGTGAAGATTCTATGCCAGTCCTTGCCATGTGCTATGATTTTGATAAGACCTTAACACCAGACGATATGCAGGCACAAGGTTTTATTCAATCTGTTGGCTATGATGAGGAACAAATCAAGCAGTTCTGGCAAGAATCTAATCAATTGGCTAAGAAAAATGATATGGATAATAACTTGGCCTATATGTACAAGATGATTCAAGAAGCAGTAGGTCGCTTTTATGTAACTAAAGAAAAGCTCATGGAATATGGGAATCAAGTAGAGTTGTATGACGGTGTTCGTACTTGGTTTGAGCGTATTAGAGAGTATGGATTAGAACATGGGGTACGCATTGAGCATTATATTATCTCTTCTGGATTAAAAGAGATGATAGAAGGTACTGAAATGGCGAAAGAGGGAGCTTTTACTAAAATCTATGCCAGTGCATTTATGTTCGATGATAAGGGCGTAGCTGTGTGGCCTGCGCAAGCAATTAACTATACGAATAAAACTCAGTTTTTGTTCCGTATTCAAAAAGGAATTCTAGATATTAATGATACAGGCGTTAACGATTATATTAAGCCTGAGGACCAACGTGTTCCATTCCGCAATATGATTTATATTGGGGATAGTGATACAGATATTCCTTGCATGAGCCTTGTTAACGCAAATGGAGGCCATTCTATAGGTGTGTATGATCCTATTAAAAAGGATAAAGATAAGGTATATAAGATGATGCGTCATCACCGTATACGCTACTATGCACCTGCAGACTATACAAATAGTTCCCAGTTGGATACATTAGTTAAACAAATTATACGCAAAACAGCAGCATATGAAGTGTTAGAGGGCGAGTATATACATTGTAAACACGAAGCAGAGGAGTAATATGGAACAATCTAAATTGACAAGTGAATGGATTCAAACGTTTAACCGTTTAGGTTCTGAAGGCAAATTAAAACCTACCGTACCATATCATGATTTATTTAACCGTAAAGAGCTAAAAGGATTCCCCTTATATACATTACCTATGTGGACTGTAACATTCCCAACAGGCCATATTACGTGCTGTGATCCTTTGGTAACATTACCTAATAAACCAGATACGTATATTAGAACGGTAGAACCAGGTACGTATTTGTTAGAAACAAAAATTATTGAAATGGAACCAAATGAGTATCGCTATGTGGCGAGCCGTGTTGTTTTTAGTGGCAATGAGCCTGTGAACTATGAATTGGCTTTAAAAGGTACGGAAGACTTAACAGATCTTGATGATGGTGAAAGCTACATCGGATTCCCTGTAGATTCTGGACTTGCTACTGTAGTTGATGCAGAAACTATCGAAACTTATAGAAGGTTCTATGATCAATGGCATACAAACTATCCTGACAAGAATATCTATGATGATTACTACAGTGATTTGTTCCAGTTAAATGCATTGGCATATCCACAATTCCAACGGTCTAAAGGGGATTGGATTAACTTTACAATTCCTGAAACTGAATTAACAGTACCTATGATTCAATCCGGCTTTGGAGATGGTTTATATCCTGTATACTGGGCTTTTGATAAAGATGGTCAAATCTGCCAACTGATTATAGAATATATTGATTGCAGCGAAGCATATCAATAATATGATCTAGTGTAGTATGTAAAGATATAAACCTAAGAAATTTAATATATACAAAAAAGACGCTTAGCATACTAAGCGTCTTTTATATATTATATTTAATTGTAAGGTCTAAACTCCAAAAATCCAGTTAACGAATACACGAAGGATACTAAGACCTACAATAATTTCAGCTAAGAATCTTAAGGAACCTTCCATACCATTACCTAAATGTTTTAAACTGCCAATTTTGGCTTTACTTACGATGTCACACCAGCACATATAATACCTCCGTGAGAGTTAATATGAGTAAATTACATAACTTATATGCTTATTTTACAACCTTATATCAGAAATTTCAATATGTATTTAAAATTAAATAATAATAATTCTACACATACATCTATAATAATAAAATTATAGTTATCATAAACCTACATAAAATAAGGAATCATAAGCATCTAGTTAGTTTGGTATATATTAAGGTTATGTAAGACTTATATAAATATATATAGCTAAATGATGTTATATAAAAAGATAGTTGTATTAGATACTAAACATTATTTAAGAGCTTATATGTATATACACCTTAGGTTAATGATTAATAAGCTTAGAAAACATAATTTAAATATTTACATATATTAAGTTTTATATAGTGAGATTAACTAGGTTACATAAATTAAATTAGAATTATAAGGTTAGATAAATTGAGTTAAATATTGTGTAATAGACTGGATTACATAATATGAAACGATAGGATCTGTTGATTGAGTAATTTAAAGGCTTATATGGGTTGAAATGTATTTAAACTAGCTTATAGATATATAGGTAGTTTTTTATTTGTTTTTAAATTACTTCCGATAACGATATATTATCGGAAGTAATTATATAAAGAAAATTGGGCCTATATGGCCCAATCCCTTATGTTATATAGTTTTTTAGCTATTTAAGCTTATTTGCGTTTAAATGTGTATGGTTCGTATTCTACATCATTATGACGGTTAGTCCACCAGTTCCAACCGATTCTTGCAAGCTTCCATTCAATGAAGCCTACGATAATACCCAACACTAAGCCTGTTAATACATCTGTTGGATAATGTACAAATAGATATACTCTAGAAAATGCTACTACTAATGACCCAAGTAATGCTATAATTCCCAAATATCGCTTCTGAGGCGCTATTTGACTCAAGCCTAGGTAAATGGTCATGGCTGATGCAAATGAACCAAAACTATGGCCTGACGGGAATGAATAACTATTTGCTTTTGGTAATGCAGACTCTAATGGTACTGTTACATTAGGAAAATCTACAAATGGTCTTAATCTAGCTACATGTGGTTTTAGACCTTGGTCACCGATGATTAATACAAATCCTAATGCAATTATTATAGCTACGCCTAATACACGATATTTTTTCTGTAACATCAATAATAAGGCAATGACAATCCATAAGGCACCGCTGCCAGTAATTTTTGAAATAAATGCCATAATTGGTGTTAAAAAACTATATACAAGATGGTCATGTACATAGAAGATCAAGGAGTGATCAAATTGTAAGATTGTGTCCATAGTTTCCTCTTCTACTTTTCTAAATGATAATTATTGAGAATAGTTGAGGGTAGATTATATCCTCAATATTCTTTATTGGATTTCCATATACATTGTAATATGTATATATTGGTTTCTCAATTACGTTCAAATAATAGCCTAAACTATTTATACATCATGGTCAATAGTTTAGGCTATATTTAATAAAATCTTTAATTATGGTTTCTTTTTATCTGATTTTTTAGTTGAACCTTCAGGTGGCATTGTTATGATCGTATCTACTGGGTCATATACAGATTCAAAGGAATCAGTTTGGGTTACCCAGTTACCATATGTTATGGTTCTATACGTATTCATTGTTAGGCCTACATGCCCTTCTTGTACTTCTTTTTCTTTTAAAGACGGATCTACGCGTGTAATTGTCTTATTTGGTATTTCACTACGATCACCAACTGAAATAGATACATTTTTAGGCTTGTCTTGAGCAGTACCTATAATATAGATGGTTAGTGTACCATGATTCATCACGCTGAGGATATAAATGGATTGCTGGTATGGATTTCTAAACTTAAAGTCTAAATAGCCCCATGCTACTGTAGCATCACGACCAGCTTGAATATATCCAACAGGTTCAAAGTGAGGTGTACGTTCTACAATATTCATGCCAGATAATAAGGCTGTATTAAAGATGGTAGAACTAACTTGGCAAATGCCACCACCAATACCTGGAACTAATTTGCCATCAATCATTACCGGTGCATCATCATAGCCAGCCTCAGCAGTACGCTCGCCTACAACATCGTTAAAGGAGAATACTGCACCAGGCTTAATCAACGTACCATTGATTTTATCAGATGCGAGTTGAATGTTATGTGTTCTGCTTTCATTATTTGGATCAAAATCTGTACTAAAGGATGCTAGAACTGTATTTAATGGTTTTAAATCAGAATCAGTAACCTTAATAGTATTTTTTGTGGTAAATACCATAGATAGAGATGTAATGCTCTCTCCAGATTGTAATTGATCCTTAAGGTTTTGTAAGGTTGCATCAATATCAATGCGTTTACCTTCTTTAGCAGGATGGAATACAACTTGACCATTCTCAATAGTTAGATATGCATCATGTCCTGGTGTATCAATTGATTTAGCCAGCTCTGTAAGGTAAGTTTTACTTTTTACCTCATCTAGCTTATATTGTGTTTGAAAATGTTGGCCATAATATAAGGCATTAAATCTATGTGAAAGTAATGTCCACCAATCATCTTCATACCCATATGTAGAAATAGCTTTTACTACAGCCTCTGTATCTACTTGAATACCTAAATCATGATACGTAGCCTGTTGTTTTTTATTATTCCCCATATCAATGGATATAGTCTGTTGTGGTATTTTACTATTTAACTCTTGTATTTGAGCTTGTAATTCACTCTTTGGTGTATTAGATAAATCAGTATCATTGTAAAATACGCCATACGATATATTTTCTGTTGGGATGTATGAGCAGCCGCTCGTACTCAGCAGGACAAGCATAGTCCCTAATATTATATATTTTTTACTCATTGTATTATAAACTCTCCCAAATTAGTCATTATATTCTCTAATTATAGCATATAAGTACCTATTCTATGGTACAATTATATTGATATTTTTAGGGGTAAGGGTGAATTATGTCAGAGTCTAAGGAACAACAAAAACATTTCTATTTGCGCAATAATGATGCGCTTATGAATAGTACCAAGTTGTCTATGAAAGCCAAACAAAGTATATTGCTGTCTAAGGCTGAAAATACTGTGGATGCTTACGAATCGGATTGGGACGATTTCGTAGATTGGTGTACCTATCAAAAGGTATCTTATTTTCCGGCTACACCAGAAACCATAGTAAACTATATTAATGATCTTGCAGATTATGCTAAGGCAAATACGATTTCTCGTCGTATTAGCGCTATATCAGAGAACTATAATGCGTCTGGCCATCGGGATAATCCATGTATGGCACCTATCGTAAAACAAGCGTTACGTGGTATTAGACGTTTAAAAGGTACATTCCAACAAGGTAAGACACCAGTTCTATTAGAGGATATTGAAGATATTTTAGATTGTATGACCAAGCTAGATGTACCTGAATTACAACTATTACGTGATAAAGCTATTCTTTTAATCGGATTTATGGGTGCTTTTCGTCGTAGCGAAATTGCGTCTATTACAGTAGAACATCTTCAATTCTCTCCGCAAGGTGTTGAGATCTTTATACCATCATCTAAAGCCGACCAAGAAGGTCAAGGTGCTGTAGTAGCGATTCCGCATCTATCTGGTTCTCCTCTAGACGCAGTTCGTGCCTTACAGCAATGGTTACGTGCATCTGGTATAACAGAAGGTCCTGTATTTAGAGGTTTTACTAAAAATATGTCGTTACGTAAAACAGCTATATCAGATAAGATGATTGCCGAAATCGTAAAGAAATATATTTCTCTTATCGGTCTTGATCCTGCCATGTATGGAGCCCATAGCTTGCGTCATGGCTTTGCAACGACTGCCGCAGCCTATGGTGTGGAAGAACGTAATATTATGAGACAAACACGCCACCATAGCGTAAATATGGTTCGTCGTTATATTAATGAAGCGAATAAGTTTGTAGACAACCCTATTTCAACAATCTTTGAAAAGCGATTTAGATAACAACTATAAATTAGTTGATTTAGATAATAACTATAAATCGGTTAATACCACATATTAAACAACAAAAAGCAGCTATCTCTATTGAGTAGCTGCTTTTTCGTGTGGGTTACACCCATATATATTTAGTTTTGAGCCACATAGTCCAAAGCTCTAACTGGACTATCAGTTTTATGTGCTGGTACCTTTAAAACTGTACCAGGTACAAGTGTACCAGAATCACTGATGTTGTTAAGTTCTTTCATGGCATATACCATTTCACGAACATCCATATCTTTATGAGCTGTGCGAGCTGCAATATCCCACATTGTATCGCCTGCTTGTACCTTTACTTCGCGTACTGCATGTGTATTTACATCTGTTACAGGGTTTGTCATATTATAACCAAATAATACTGTTAAGCACATTCCTAGCATCATTAATATATTTTTCATCTCATACCTCACATTTACATCGAACATAATATCTGAGAACATTTGTTTGTTTACATGCATATGATAGCACACGAACGAATGTTCGGTCAAGAGTTTTAGAACAAATGTTTGCAAAAACTTTTAAAATTGCCTATAATAAGTATGTAAGTTACTAATTATCTTACTTTTTTATTATATAGTACGACATGTGTTATTTTTTACGCATATAAATATTGACATTAGATTGAGATTATATTGACTTTGGAGGTTCATCGTGAGACGCCCTGCTACAGATATTAATACTAAACAGCGCCGTATATTAGATTTTATTAAAGATTCACTACATAATGAATATCGTTGTCCTACTGTTCGTGAAATCTGTACACATGTAGGGCTTAGTTCTACATCTACTGTACAATCTCATTTGAATGCTCTAGAAAAGTTTGGTTATATTAAACGAGATCCTAATAAAAACCGTGCTATTACTGTATTAGAGGATACAAAACCTTCTATTTCTGTAGATGGTAATGAAACTTCTAGTTCTGATAACTTTGAATTTTTAGGTGCTGGTCTAAAACAAGTTCCTCTCATTGGTACTGTTCAAGCTGGTATGCCTATTACTGCAGTTGAAAATTTAGAGTCTACTCTTACATTGCCTGTTCAATTGACTGGGGATTCTGATTGCTTTTTACTTCGCGTTCAAGGCGAATCTATGATGAACATTGGTATGTATGAAGGTGATATGCTAATTGTACGTCATCAAAATACCGCTAATAATGGTGATGTTGTAGTAGCTCGTATCGATGATGAAGCTACGGTAAAACGTTTTTATAAAGAAAATGGTCATATTCGTTTACAGCCTGAAAATGATAATTTTGATCCTATTATTGTTGATGATTGTCATATTGAAGGCCTTGTAATCGGTCTTGTACGCGATAGAATTTAATAAAAAACGGCTACATATCAATGATATGTACCCCCTTTACTGGACAACCAGTAAAGGGGGTATTTTCATGAGATAT
>NZ_UQYC01000039.1 GCF_900545205.1 uncultured Veillonella sp.
ACTGACGATCTTCGCCGTGACAGGGCGACATGTTAACCGCTACACCACGGGGCCGCGTATCAACTCTCGTTGACTACTCGTATATATTAACATGAGGTAACCCACTAATGCAAGTACTTTTTTCTAATTTTTTGATGAATTTTTCCAAAATATATGAAATTAGGAACTATCTATTAAAAATCGCAAATATTAGCCATTTATATTTAGTATGCTTGAATATACTACAAATTATACCTATAATTACAGAAATCAAAAACGCCTGTAAAACGGATACTTTTTTTGATTTGTGACTATCTTAAGAACCAGCTTAAGGATAATAATAAAATTGGCACCTAAATTTCTTTAACAAAAACTAGGTACCAATTTCAACATAATTATATAAAATTGTTTATTATGGTATTTTTACAAGTATGATACAAATTATAAATGATCCCAAGGACCATCACGCAAATCTTGTTCCCAATAATACTCAACCTTCATATCACCACGTTTGACCTTATCGAATACCTTAGAACGTGCAGTGGTCATCACATTTTCACTATGCTTACCACCGAAGTACGCATATCGAGATTTACCCAATGTGTACATAACTGATACATAAGGTTCTACAGAACTAATATTACTTTTACCAAGTCCTAAATCTACAGAAATATGCGGCGTCACATTCATTTTAGCGCCTACCTTTAATCCATGTATAGATTGCCACTTATGTTGGTCAATATAGAACATCTCTGTTGGCTGTTCTCCTGGTGCTTTTGTTTTCCAATGATATCCTTCCACATAACTAGATAGCCAACGAGCATTCTTATAATCACGTGTATACCGTATATCAAAGCCATCCAATACATGTTCATAAGAATATCGAGGTGTAGAATGAATCCCATCAGGTGGTGTACTAAGGCTATCATGGAAATCTATTGCTCGCGGCACTTGACGTAAAGGTGTGTTAAATTGATATGGCCCCACCTTTTTTTCTGATAGTCCACGGTATACGTTGACACTAATCGTATTTAGACCAGCTACATATTCTAAGCCTGCACTAACGCGAGAAAATTTATCCTTAAAAGCATAATCATAAAATACATTAGCGCCGACGTAAGCGTGTTCATGTGTACTAAGACGACGATAGCCAACACCAGCAGTACCGACCAGGCCAAGATTATCATGTTTTACTTCTTCACCTTTATCAATATAATACTGTTGAACATCAGCCAGGCTCCCATATGCGTCAGGACCATTCCAATATGCACTAGTGGAAATTTTTTCGCCACCATTACCATCTAATCGACCTTGTACAAACACCACGGATTTGCCATCTTTACCATATTGTTTTATAGGTTGTAATGTCTCTATAAAATACTGTACATTCACTTTCTGCTTAGAGTTATGATTCCGGTAATGAAATCGTGTATCATAGCTTAGATTATTATCAGTCATCTGCTTATTAGGCATTGCATAATCATGATAGGAATCTTCCTGGCTTCCTTTAAAACCAATACCAATATCAGTACGATCCATCCAGCTTGATTGAACTTTTTCTCCATTATCTTTATCTGCTGCTAATGCGCATGTAGCAAAACTACATGTCAATGCTGTACATACTAAAGATTTAATAATAACCTTTTTACTAACCATAGTCTCCCCTTCTTTATGTGAAATTTTCATGAAAGATACTTTTATTATATATTCTTTAGTTAGCTAAAGCAATAATATATACTATCCACTTTATAGCATATATATTCTCTATAGTTTATTAGTACATATATTTGAAAGTTCGACTGTTTTAAGTATTACTAATCAATAGTTATAGTGAATCGTCTTTGACTATGATAAAATAAATATATATTATATAAATAATAAGAATGTAATATAAAATACTTTGGAGCAATACAATGAAATCAAAATCACTTATAACTATCTTAATTATTGCTATTGTAGGTGCTTTAGCAGCAGCATGGTATTTCATGTGGTACATTCCCCACACACCAGCCTATACGCTAAAAATTATTCATCAAGCTGTACAAGATAAAGATGCCGATGAAGCTTTACGCCATATAGATACAAAATCTATTGTAAAAAATATCTTAGAACGAGAAGGCAACAAATATATAGATACATCTAATCCATTTGGTAAAGCAACTATTGCAGCAGCTAAGACATTTGGTCCATCTTTAATCGAAGATGTGATGCGAAAATACATCGAAGATCCAGATAGCTTTAAGTCACAGTCAGCTACAACAGACACTAACAACACTGCTCAAAGTGATGACAACATGTCCATGGTCGATCGCCTTGTAGACGGCCGCCTCTTCAAAGAGCATGATGTAGAGGTTAAAAACATCAAGTCTGAAGACGATGGAGATACGGCTACCGTAACAGTAACAATCCAAAATAACAAAAAGAATATGACAAAAGATATACGAGTTTTGATGCGTCATTTAGGCGATGGCACATGGGTTATTTATGATATTCCAGATATGGAAGATTTGTATACAGTGACTCGTAAATAGCAAGTAAAACGTAATAAACAATAAGTAGTTATTAACGTATAAAGAACCTAAAAAGGGACAGTAGATACTAACATAGTATTTACTGTCCTTTTATCGTTATCTATTGACTATTACTTATTTTTTAGCTATTACTTATTATCTATTACCGATCAAAGTCCACAATGGCTAATGTTACGGTCACTTGTGAGATGAGTCGTTCTGCATCATCCTTCATATCAAAGCGCCACACATGTGAGGTTTTCCCTTTCACCAATAGTGTACCATGGGCTGTTAAAGTGCCTTCACATCGTACAGGACGCAAGTGGTTAGCTGTAATAGATTGACCTACGCCAAATTTATCAGAACCTATGAGTTCGTTACTCATCATTCCCGCTGCAATTTCTGCAAAGGCTAAAGTCGCCCCTCCATTTAGGTAACCTTGCGGTTGCTTATGAAAGTCGCCTAAGTTCATTTTTGCCACACATGTGGTATCACTTGTCATGTGAGGCTTTTCAATTTGTAAAGATTCAATCAAATTCATAGTATTCGTTTCTCCATGCAATACGCTTCTAATCTATCATCAAAAACAGTTACACCTAAGCCATCACCATCAGGTACGTGCATAACACCATCTTTAAATGTTAAGTCCGGGTAGATTAGGTCTCGTTCAAAGTATCTATTAGAACCCGATAAATCCCCTGCCATATAGGAATCCCCTAGTGCAGCTAGTTGAGCATGAAGCATTTTAGAAACGCCAGACTCTACCATGCTACCAATCCAATACGGAATACGACTTTCTCTACAGAGATTAATAGCTGCCTTCGTTGGCACAAGACCACCCATGCGGCCTACTTTTATATTTAGTACATCAATTAGGCCATATTCAATAGCATAGGATAAATCATCATAGCCTAATATAGATTCATCTAAACAGATAGGGGTTTCAATGTTCCAATCATCATTGTTAAGACGTTCCCACTTCCATTCCTTATAGGATTGGAGTGTCGTCATAGCAAAAGGTTCTTCTATGCAGGCTAAATTCAAATCGTTAAATTGACGAACCTTATCGATGTCGTCATACGAATAGCTTTGGTTCGCATCAGCAGCTAAGACTAAGTTTGGATACTGCTTGCGGACGAGAGATACTCGTTCATAGCCATCTGTGGGATTTACCTTTAACTTAATGCGCTTACAACCATTTGCCACATGAGCTTCTACGGCCTCTAACAATTGTTCTATTGGTACATCACCGATGACAACGCCACTTTCAATGGTATCTTGTAAGGGCTGCCCCATAATATAGGCAACAGAATTTACACCAAGTCTTTCACAATGAAGATTAATAAGGGCATTTTCTACAGCAGCAATGGTCATCGGCATATGATCTCGATTGAGCCAGAATTGCAACTGCCGTACATAGGTCATAAGCGGTTTAGGCCGCATCAAGCGGAGATTAAATATATAATCATCCACCAATTTTTTCCAACATGTATCTACAGTTTCCGCCGTATAGAATGGATCTGTGAAAGCCACACATTCCCCATAACCTACATAACCTTGTTGGTCCTCAATGCGGATGATAATGGTTTCTCGTTCTTTTACCTCACCCTTGGCGGTTTTAAAATTAAACTTCATCGGTAGTTTAAGGCGATATGTAGTTATGCTTTTAAAATTTAAAATATCATTCATAAGCGCCTCAATCTTCTAAACGCAGTTCATTACGCACAATTTTACCAGTGCCATTACGAGGCAATACAGGCAAAATTCTTACATATTTAGGGATTTTATACTTTGCCAATAAAGAGGTCATAAACGATAAAATCTCATCGGCCGTCATACTTTCACCATCATGAAAGGCTACAAATAGCGCTGGTACTTGCCCCCATTTAGGATCAGATACAGGTACTACGGCACATTCCTTCACCGCGGGCAATGTATAGACTAGGTCCTCTAATTCCTTAGGATAAATATTTTCACCACCAGAGATAATAAGGTCTTTGCGGCGATTCAGAATATATACAAAGCCATCTTCATCAACATAGCCAATATCGTCTGTATTAAGATCACCGTTGATAGGTTCCTTGTCGATATACCCAGTCATAACCATAGGACCAGTCAAATGGATTTCCCCTACTCCATCTGCATCAGGGTTATCGATGCGAACCTGCATTCCAGGTAATGGTTTACCTACAGAATCTCGTTTATGAGGGTAATCCAATACGGAGAAGGTCACACTTTGACTAAAGGTTTCAGTCATGCCATAGGTCTTATAAATTGGTAACGATTTCTTTTCACACGCATCAATAAGCGCCATAGGAATGAACTCGCCGCCAAGCAAGATAACACGTAATGTATGATGTGTAATCTTCGGTTCTAATTGAGTCAAAATTGTAGGCACGAGAGACATCATATTGATTTTCTCGGTCTCAATGAGTTCTAAAACCTTTTCCTCATCGTATTTAGGCAATATAGTGATAGCCGTTCCATTATACAGTGACCGCATCAAAATAGATAATCCACTGACATGGAACAAGGGTAATACCATAAGCCAATTATCTTGGTCAGTTTTACCTAGCACCTCTTGAGACGCTTGTACATGAGCTCTAATTTGCCCCCATCGAAGTGGTACCGATTTAAACTGACCTGTTGTAGCGCTAGTGTTCATAATGGCCGCAATGTCTGCATCATCAAATTTCCAATCAAAAGTGTCCTCTAAATTCAGATTAGATAGAATGGATTCTAAAGGCTCAAACTCAATGGCACGTAGTGAGCTAGTCAGTTGATTACGACGTTCTTTACTATGTAATACGGTAGTAACACCTAATTGTTTCAATTGGTTTTCTATCTCATTGGGCTTAAGATGTACATTCAGCAGCAATACCTCTTTATGAGCTAGCATAGCTGCCAGTACATAAATCGCCATAGTAACAGAGTTGTCCGATAAAATAGCTACACGGGAGCTTTCAAGATGTATCAATTCACTAGCCACATGAAGCACACCGCCATATATATCGTTATAGGTATATTCATTTATACATATGCGATTAGGATAGTGCTGTGCACCATACCGTAACCATTCCATCGTCTCACCTCGTGTCTAAAGATAATGCCTTATAATTAATAATTAATAACCACAGATATTACAAGAAAGGCGCCTCATATAGAGGCGCACTTGTCGTTTTTACAATACATCCCATCCTAATAATGGACTCGTAATACGTTCCGATTAAGGGAATTTAGGGAATTGTTTGAAGTTCGGTTTACGTTTTTCTTTAAATGCGTCACGACCTTCTTTTGCTTCATCGATTGTGTAGTACATCAATGTTGCATCGCCTGCAAATTGTTGTAAACCTGCAAGACCGTCTGTATCGGCGTTGAAGGCACCTTTCAACATACGCAATGCCATTGGGGACAATTCAAGAATTTCGTTACACCATTGAACTGTTTCTTCTTCCAATTTGTCGAATGGTACAACACAGTTAACCATGCCCATTTCATAAGCTTGAGCAGCTGTGTATTGACGGCAAAGGAACCATACTTCACGAGCGCGTTTATGACCGATCATGCGAGCCAAGTAACCTGCACCGTAACCAGCGTCGAAGGAACCCACGCGAGGACCTGTTTGACCAAATTTAGCATTTTCAGAAGCGATGGTAAGGTCACACACGATGTGCAATACATGGCCGCCACCGATAGCAAAGCCATTAACCATAGCAATTACAGGTTTTGGGATAACGCGAATCAAACGTTGTAAATCAAGAACGTTCAAGCGAGGTACATTATCTTCACCTACATAGCCACCATGACCGCGTACGCTTTGGTCACCACCGGAGCAGAATGCTTCTTTATCTTCACCTTGACCGTGGTTTGCACCAGTCAATACGATTACGCCTACTTCGTTATCTTCACGAGCTACTGTGAAAGCATCGATTAACTCCATAACAGTTTTAGGACGGAACGCGTTACGTACCTGTGGGCGATTAATAGTAATCTTTGCAATGCCATTATATGTTTCGTAAATTACATCTTCATAATTACGATCCAATACTTTCCAATCAAATTTGCTCATGGACTTAACCTTTCTTATGTAAAAAATCTAATACCGCTTGTTCAAAGGCCTGCGGTTTTTCTATATGTACATTATGTCCCGCCCCTTCGACGACGACATGTTTAAAGTTTGGCAACTTGCCAAATACATCTCTTCCTATTGTAGTATATTTTGTATCTAATGCGCCACTCACATATAGGCCTTTACATGATAATTTTTCTAACTGATCACCTATATATGTCATAACACCTTGTCCGGACCCACGAAGGGTACACGCTAATGCGTACGGACTATTATGGGCACGACGTAAATGAATTAATTCAATGACCGCTGGTAAAAGCTGCTTTTGACTTTCAAAAATAGGAGCCTCCGCCCAACGGGAAGCAAACCAAGAACCATCGTTATGTTCGATTTGGTGAGCTAATTCTTCATCGTCCTTGCGTCGTTCTGCTCGTTCAGCCTCTGAAGCAATCCCTAGAGAGCCACTTTCAAGGATAAGCCCTTTGATTTCACTTTCATATTCCAAAGCATAGGAAAGCGCTATACGGGCCCCCATGGAATAGCCCATGAGGTAATAGCTGTTGCCAACCATATGATAAATAACCGTATGCAAGTCCTCTATCATTTGAGGGATTGTGTAAGCCTGTTCCTCGTCAGGAATATCTGAATCACCATGACCTATCAAATCGATACGGACCAATCGATATCCAGGCAGATTAATAGCGTCCCAAGTGTAGCTCGATTCGGAGAAACCGTGGAGACACACGATAGGTTCCCCATCGCCAACTACAGTCAAACCATAGCGGTATTCCCCTAAGTCAAAGTACATGCGCTGAGCTGGATTGCATAAAGCATTATCTACAATACTGCAAAAATACTGACTCATAGTAATGCCTCCATATCAACTGAAACCTTCGTATATTTCTTATGCAATTCTCTGCTATATTCCCTATTTGTAGGAATTTCAATGATATGAACGCCTGTTTCTTGACTAACATTAGCCAATACAGAACTCAACTCATCGGGGCTGGAGATTTTAGTATAGCCACAACCATAGAGTTTTGCAGCCCCACTGTAATCTAAACCTTGTGATGTAGAGAACAAGTAGTCAAAATGCTTTGTCCCCTTTTGAGGTAAGTATTCAAAAATACCGCCGCCATCATTATTATGCAAAATAATAGTTAAGTTTAAATTATGGGTTTTCGCTACCGCCAAGCCATTCAAATCATGGAACAAGGATAAATCCCCTGTCACTAGATATGTAGGTTTACCATTTGTTGCCAGTCCTAGAGCCGTAGAAATAGTGCCATCAATACCATTGACACCTCGATTACCGTAAAGAACCGCCTTAGATTCTCCACTGAACCAGAAGTAATCAAAATCGCGAATCGTCATACTGTTGGCAACAAAAATTTGTCCATCTTCTGGGATGTGTTCTTGTAACTCGCGTATGGTTCGACCTTCAAAGCAATGAGGCTCATCGATAGCTGTACTTAGTTGCTTTTTACCCTCTTGATCTAGCCGTTGCCATATTTTTAAGTACGTATCATAGCTATTATTTTTGCCATACAAATGTGTAAATACATCAATGCTAGCTTGCACATGCATGGTAGTTTTACCTGTTGGGTTCATGGAGTCCATCGTAGGATTTACCTCGATATACTCCACATCAGTCCAGCTAGCAATCATCTGTTGTACACGTTTAGATACAACGATTTGGCCAAACTGAATTACACAATCTGGTTTTAACTCATGCCAAAGAGCTTGCTCTGCTAACAACGCATCATACGTAGAGATAACAACATTATTAGTATCAATCCCCTCTTTATTGCTTTGATTATCTGCCGAGTTATAACATCGTCTTACATTAGACAATGGATCAGCCAAAATAGGGGCTTGTAAAGCCTCCCCAAAGGAACGAATCGTATTAGCTTCATCTATATCAATCTGTGGGCCTGCTAGGATAAGGATACGGTCATATTTTTCTAGTAAATTATCAGTCTTTTCTTTACTAATAGGACTATCAGCAATATCAGTAGCAGTATTAATATGAGTCAAATCATTTTCATGGCGACAGTCAAATACACTACCATAGTTTGGTTTAACCACTTTAAAGGAGCTACGTCCAGCCTCAAAATGGTTACGGCTCAATTCCGGTACCAATGGTTCAAAGAGAGGCACATTAATATGGACTGGCCCTTTTTTCGTATCCATCGCTTTCATATACGCTTTACGCGCTACTTGGCGAGGATATGTATAGTAATGAGATTCTTGAGGCACTGCTAATTCTTCATAGTAGTTTACAGCAGTACCAAAGATTTTATGTTGATCTACAGTCTGAGGAGCCCCTACATGCAATAATGTATGAGGTCTATCAGCAGATAGTACAATGAGCGGTACCCCGCTATATTGAGCTTCCAAAACAGCTGGCAAATAATGGGCCACAGCAGAACCAGAAGTACATACGAGTACAGTTGGTTCTTTATGAGCCTTTGCAATGCCAAGAGCCATAAAACTAGCAGAGCGCTCATCTATATTCATATAGGTTTCAAATCCTTCATGCTCCTTGAACAGCATGGCCATCGTCGTAGAACGAGAACCAGGGCTAAACACCGCATGACGGACGCCGAGTTGGTAGAACTCGTCTACCAAGGCAGCAATATATTCATTCATTATATTCCCTTTCAAACACCCCTAGAGGTACGGAAACAATTATAAAGCATCAAGAATGGTGCGCATTTTATTATTAGTTTCAGCGTATTCTTCATCCGCATCAGAATCGGCTACAACGCCACATCCTGCATAGGCATACAATACATTATCCATAATAAGAGCAGATCGAATAGCAACCACAACGATGCCGTCCCCCATATCTTTCATAAAGCCAAAAGGTGCTGCGTACATACCGCGCTCATGGGCTTCATACTCTTGTAATAAGGCTAGAGCCTTTTCTCGAGGTTCACCACCAAGGGCTGGCGTAGGATGTAATAATTTGGCCCATTCCACAAGAGATTTTGTACTATCCTTTGCGGTAATTATGGTACGCAAATGATAGAGGTGAGATAACTCCATAATACCGGTTTCCCCCACCGTAACATCTGGAGTAATTTGTTTCATTGTATTCACGATACGGTCACGAACAATATTATGTTCAACGATATTTTTTGTATTAGTTAATAATTGTTCCTTAGTCCACGCTTTAGGACCATCCTTTGGGGCTGTTCCAGCTAGTGCATAGCTAAGTATTTCACTACCACGGTGGCGCACTAAAATTTCTGGCGATGCCCCTACAAAGGTACGCCCATCCTTTTCATAGCCAAAGATAAAGCAATTGGGATTATTATCGACTAAATTAGCTAAAATACTTGCCACATTATATGGTGTTTCGCTAGTGAATTCCACCTCGCGAGAGGAGACGACCTTAGTCATTTCACCGCTGCTTATGCCATCAGCAATAGCATTCATTAATCGGTTCCAATCCGCCTTATCATCACTGGTTTCCTTGTAGTTGTGATGAACTCGAGGCACCTCATAATTCTCAATGGGTACACTTTCACCAGCATGTAGATAGAAGGACTCTCCATTTTCTACGATGTAATAATGGGTAAAAGCAATCATTTCATGGCCCATATTAGACCATTTAGGGTCTTTTACAGTATCAAAAAAAGTATCCCCATAAAATACATAAGCATAATTATGGCGATCGTCATCATCTTTAACCGTCGCTAGACGTTTAGCGCCCACAACGATGCGGTCACTTTGGCGATCCACCCAAAACACACGTTCTTCATTGGGAAAATTCATCCAAAATGATACCGGACTATTCAGTTTTAACGGTTCTTTGTTATATTTCATAGTTGTATGCCGCTATACAAAAAATAGACTATAGTAAAAACACCTAATATGTAGGAGATGTACTTCTACACATTAGGCGCCATCAATAGATTTCAAAATTTTCGAGATGAGCCTAACGCCATCACACGTCGGTGGGCCCTCTTCATGTCTACATTATTATAACATAGGTACCCATTAAAAGGTAGAAAATAAAAACCTCTACACCACATGCGCTATGCATAAATGTAGAGGTTTTTATATTTTGAAATGCTATTGTACTATTTAAATACATGTTTACATGATTTAAAAGACCTTTAGTTTATTTGAAAGCTTTCGCCCCAATATCTGTACGATATTGCATACCCTCAAAATCGATGTGTTCTATACGTCCATAAGCTCTATCGAGCGCTGTTCTAAGGTCTTTACCAAGGCCTACAACGCCAAGCACGCGACCGCCATTGGTCACATACTCGTCTCCAACGAGTTTCGTACCAGAGTGGAATACGATGGTTGTATCATGTTGTTTAATATCACCATGAATTACATCACCCTTGGAAGATGTTTCAGGATATCCTTTAGAAGCAAGAATAACACAAGCAGCAGAGGAATCTTTCCATTTCACCATATCAGCTGTTAATGTACCTGTGGCACAAGCCATCATGATTTGACCTAAATCGCTATCAAGTAATGGTAATACAACTTGTGTTTCTGGATCGCCAAAGCGTGCATTAAATTCTACAACCTTAGGACCTTGAGACGTAATCATAAGGCCTGCATAGAGACAACCTACATAAGGCATACCCTCTTTTTGCATAGCCGCCACCATAGGTTCTAAGATTGTTTTCATCGCTTCATCACGCAATGAATCGGTAAGCACTGGCGCTGGTGCATAAGTGCCCATGCCACCAGTATTAGGGCCTTTATCACCATCAAAGATGCGTTTATGATCTTGGGAAGCAATCATAGGCACAACAGTCTTACCATCTACAAAGGCAAGTAAGCTAGCCTCTTCACCTTCCATGAATTCTTCAATAACAACGGTGCTACCGGCCTCACCAAAGCGATTACCGCTAAGCATATCTTCTACAGCTGCATTCGCTTCTTCCACGGTCATCGCTACTACAACGCCCTTACCAGCCGCCAAGCCGTCAGCTTTAACCACGATAGGAGCACCTGTTTGAGCGATAAATTCTTTTGCTTCATCAACCTTGTGGAACACACCATACGCAGCGGTTGGAATGTTGTATTTTTTCATAAGGTCTTTGGCAAATACCTTAGACCCTTCTAGTTGAGCAGCCGCTTTAGATGGACCAAACACAGGAATGCCTGCCTTATTGAGTACATCTGCTAGTCCTGCTACAAGGGGAGCTTCTGGACCAACAACGACTAAATCAACGTGATTATTTTTCAAAAAATGAATTAAATGATCGCTTCGCTGCCAATCAATGCCGACTAGCTCTGCACAATCTGACATGGCCGCACTACCAGGAATGGCATATACCTTTGTTACGCTAGGGCTGATGGACAATCGCCATGCCAATGCATGTTCGCGGCCGCCGTTACCGATTACACATACTTTCATAAGTCCTCCATCGGCGCCTAAACGCCATCAAGTTCATAGTAGAAGAAATAGTTAGTAATTGTGCTTAACTATAAGCTAAATATCTCAACCGATTAATGTTTAAAGTGGCGAATGCTTGTAAACACCATAGCAATACCTGCTTCGTCAGCAGCTTTGATGGATTCTTCATCGCGAATGGATCCACCTGGTTGAATAATGGCTGCAATACCATGTTTTGCTGCTGTTTCTACAGTATCGCCGAACGGGAAGAATGCATCAGAAGCTAATACGGCACCTTTTGCGGCTTCACCAGCTTGTTCAAGAGCAATTTTTGCAGAGCCAACGCGGTTCATTTGACCAGCCCCAACACCGAGGGTACGTTTTTCATTAGAAATTAAAATAGCGTTGGATTTTACGTGTTTAACAAGCTTCCAAGCAAATTCAAGGGCTTTCCATTGTTCCTCTGTTGGTTGTACCTTCGTAACCACTTTATAGTGAGCGCGGTCTTCTAGGATATCATCCTCTGTTTGCACCAATAGACCACCAGAGACTTTTTTCACTGTTACTTGGCCAGACTCAGGTTTAGATAACTCGATGAGGCGAATATTCTTCTTCGCTTCAAGAATATCTAATGCGTCCTTGGTGAAAGCAGGTGCCATAATGACTTCTAAGAAAATTTTGCTCATTTCTCCTGCAGTAGCTGCATCGACTTCACGGTTTAAAGCCACGATACCACCAAAGGCAGATACGGAGTCTGCTTCGTAGGCATTTACATAAGCATCATGCAATGTAGCTGCTGTTGCAGCACCACAAGGATTTGTATGCTTAATAATACATGCTGCAGGGTCTGTAAACTCCCACACCATATTCCAAGCCGCTTCCATATCTACGATGTTGTTATAGGAAAGCTCTTTGCCATGGAGTTGTTTCAAGGCCCCCATACCATGAGCTTTGCCGATTTCTTTGTAGAATGCCGCTTTTTGATGCGGATTTTCCCCATAGCGAAGGTCTGTTACCTTTTCATAAGCACTTAAATATTCTGGAGGTGTAGGACCTTCATTTAAGATACCGCTCATGTAGTTAGCAATAGCTACGTCATAGGCTGCAGTATGAGCAAAGGCTTCTTTCGCTAGACCAAAGCGACAGTCTTTAGTCAATTCCCCATGTTCTTTAAGCATTGCTAAGATTTCGTCATAATGATTTGGATTTACTACAATGCCTACATACGCATGGTTCTTCGCCGCAGAACGCACCATGGTAGGACCGCCGATATCGATATTTTCAATAGCTTTTTCTAAGGATACATTTGGTTTTGCAATGGTTTCACGGAATGGATAGAGATTGACAACCACAAGATCGATTGGTTCAATACCATGATCTGCCATAGCTTTTTGATGTTCCGTATTGTCGCGGATAGCCAAAATCCCACCATGAACCTTTGGATGTAATGTCTTTACACGGCCGTCCATCATTTCAGGAAAACCAGTCAAAGACTCTACGGCTTTTGCTGCAATGCCTGCATCAGTAATCGCCTTAAGGGTCCCACCTGTGGAGTAAATAGTTACACCTAATTCAACTAATCCCTTTGCAAAGTCTACAATACCTGTTTTATCAGAAACACTAAGTAATGCATTTTTAATCATGTAACGTCTTCCTTTGCTTACACATCAATCTTCAATATATACAATACGACCTTTTATAGTGAGCTTATCCTCACAAAATAGTCGCAACGCCTCTTTATACGTTTTATGTTCGATAGGTAATAATCTATCACTCAAAGTATCCTTTGTATCATCGGGTAATACAGGCACCGTATTCTGCATAATGATAGGCCCCGTATCCATTCCGGCATCAACAAAGTGTACCGTACACCCCGTAATTTTTACGCCTCCATCAATGGCTTGTTGATGACCATGAAGGCCTGGAAATGATGGTAACAGAGCAGGATGAATATTTAATATACGATGTTCATATCGTTCTATCAAAGGAGCACCTACAATGCGCATATAGCCTGCCAATACGATACCGTCCACCTTATATGGCTCTAAGGCATCTAATTGAGCCTGTTCAAAACTGGCTTTAGAATCATAATCACTACGATCGATGACAATGAGTGGAACATTCCAAGATTTGGAGCGTTCTACAATACCGGCATCACCATGATCTGTAATAATGACAACAAATTCACCGTTAATATAGCCTTCTTCCATAGCCTTATACAGTGCTTCCCCATTGGAACCACGGCCGCTAGCAAAGAGAACTAACCGCTTTTTAGAATTACACATCAAACTCAGCCCCTTTAAGGACAACAGGACCATCACTACTTACGATGCGGCCAATTTCGTATACGGTTTCACCACGACTCGCGAGATTTTCTGTAACCGTTTCCACATCGTTTTGGTCAACTATGAGGATCATACCAATGCCCATGTTGAAAGTACGGTACATTTCAGGCCATGCTACATTGCCCCATTCTTGTAGTTTCGTAAAGACAGGAAGTCGTGGCCATGTTGTAACATCTATCTCTGCAGTCACACCCTTTGGCAGTACGCGAGGAATGTTTTCATAGAAACCACCGCCTGTAATATGAACCATGCCTTTTACAAGTTCTTGTTCAATCAACGGCAATACAGCTTTTGGATATAAACGTGTAGGTGTCAACAACTCTTCGCCTAAAGTCTTACCAAACTCTGGGATATCTGTATCGATAGACAATTGTTTGTGGTCGAATACGATTTTACGAACCAAGGAGAAACCATTGGAATGAACGCCAGAAGATGGCAAACCTAAAATGACATCACCCGCTTTGATGCTTTCACCAGTAATCAGTTTAGGGCGATCAACGATACCAACGGCAAAACCAGCCACATCGTAATCATCGTTATCGTAAAAGCCCGCCATTTCAGCAGTTTCACCGCCCAGTAAAGCACAGCCAGACTCTTCACAAGCCTCTGCCACACCGCGCACGATATCTGCTACTTTCACAGGATCAAGTTTACCAACTGCAATGTAGTCGAGGAAGAATAGAGGCGTAGCACCTTGTACGAGAATATCGTTAACACTCATAGCTACGCAGTCTTGGCCAATAGTATCATGCTTATCCATCATGATAGCAAGGCGTAATTTTGTGCCTACCCCATCTGTACCAGATACTAGCATAGGATCAGACATGGAGTGACCAGCTAAGGAATAGAGGCCCCCAAAACCACCTAAATCACCAACAACACCTGGTGTATAGGTGCGTTTCACGGATTCCTTCATCAATTCTACAGCACGATTACCTGCATCGATATCAACGCCTGCATCGCGATAGGTTAAACTAGTTTTATTCGAGCACATATTTGACCCCTTCCTCTTGTTCCGCAGGAACCTCTACACTGTAATCACCATTAAAGCAAGCAAAACATAAGTCATTAGGCGCTATATCAGAAACAGCGCGACATAAGCCTTCACGAGATAAATAATGTAATTTATCGGCATTAATATAGTCTTTGATTTCATCTACTGTATGTGTAGCAGCAATGAGCTCTTTACGCACCGATGTATCAATGCCATAGTGACAGGAGTACTCAATGGATGGAGAGCTAACGCACATGTACACCTCTTTGGCACCCGCTTCTTTTAGCATCTTAACGATGATGCCACTCGTAGTACCACGTACAATAGAGTCATCGATGAGTACAATCCGTTTACCGCTTACCACATGAGGTAGTGGGTTTAGTTTCATGCGAACAGCTAATTCCCGTTCCTCTTGGTTTGGTTTAATGAAAGTACGTCCGCTATATCGGTTTTTCACTAACCCTTCTGCAAAAGGTATGCCCGATGCACGAGCATAGCCTAATGCAGCGGTAGTGCCAGAATCAGGAATAGACATGACAATATCTGCATCATATTTTGTTTCGTTATATAGCTCACGTCCCATATTGAGGCGGGATTGATAAACCGATTGACCATCAATATGACTATCGCCACGTGCAAAATAGATGTATTCAAAAACACAAAGCTTTTTATCAATTTTTTCTGGTTCTGCATAAATAGTGCTACGCACGCCTGAATCATCGATGATTACCATTTCGCCTGGATCGATGTGACGAATAAACTCGGCTTTTATGGCATCTAATGCACAGCTTTCACTAGAGAGAACATAACCATTTTCAGTTTTCCCTAAGCACAGAGGTCTAAAGCCTTGTGGGTCGCGTACACCTACTAAAGAGTCGTTTGTAGTAATGACTAAGGAGAAAGCCCCTTCAATTTGGCGGGCTGCATCAGCAATGCGTTCCGCTTGCGTTTCTGCTTTAGAACGAGCAATGAGGTTTACGATAACCTCGGAATCCATCGTCGTTTGAAAAATGGAACCATCCGCTTCAAGACGTTTACGAATGGCTAAGGCATTCGTTAAGTTCCCATTATGAGCTACCGCAATTTGACCACCTTGATAGTGAATTACCAACGGTTGGATATTGCGCGGATTATTGGAACCTGTTGTAGAGTACCGCACATGACCAGTCCCCATATGGCTTGGTAAGGATGGTAGTTCTTTAATGGCCTCAGTCAACAAGCCCATACCTTTTTTTAGTTCTACATCATGACCATCTGTAACGGCAATGCCCGCGCTTTCTTGGCCACGGTGTTGAAGTGCAAAGAGCCCCCAATATACATAGCGTGCTACATCAACGGTTCTATCATAGACACCGAATACACCACACTCTTCATGCCATTTATCAAAAACAGGATCGTAGTTCATTGTGCCCCCTTAGGCGCGTTCGCCAGTAAGACGGAATAACATTTCCTTGTATGCTTCTTCAATATTGCCAAGATCGCGACGGAAGCGGTCTTTGTCGAGTTTTTCACCTGTTGTAGCATCCCAGAAACGGCATGTATCAGGAGAAATTTCATCACCTAATAATACTTCACCATTGTGTGTACCAAATTCTAATTTAAAGTCTACAAGGGTTACATTTTTTGTAGCCAAGAATTTTTTCAAAATATCATTTACTTTTAAAGTGATTGTAGAAATTACATCAAGTTGTTCTTGCGTAGCCCAACCAAGTGCTGTGATTTGGGATTCATTGGCAAATGGATCGCCTAATTCATCATTTTTGTAGCAGAATTCAAGGATTGGATGTTTAAGAGGAGTACCTTCTTCAATGCCAAAACGTTTAGCCATGGAGCCAGCTGCAATGTTACGAACGATAACTTCTAAAGGAACGATATCCAAAGTAAGTACTGTTTGATTGCGATCATCTTCGCGACGAACAAAGTGAGTTGGTACACCTTCTTTTTTCAACAATTCAAAGAAGAAAGAAGAAATTTTATTGTTCAATACGCCTTTGCCAAGAATGGTATCATGTTTTTCACCGTTGAATGCAGTAGCATCATCTTTGTAATGAACGATATACTCATCTTTGTTATCTGTTTGGTATACTTGTTTTGCTTT
>NZ_UQYC01000040.1 GCF_900545205.1 uncultured Veillonella sp.
TATTCAATCCATTCCAACTAGTTATGAATCGGGGACACTATTACCTAGTTGGGAACCATGAAAATTATGATGACATGTCTACATTGCGTGTCGATCGAATTGCACACATTACGGTGCTGAGCGAACGCAGAAAACCTTTACGGGAGATAAAGGGCTATAATCAGCAACGCACCTTTAATGTATCACAATATGTAAAAGAACATATTTACATGTTCGGCGGTGAATCCGTTACCGTAAGTTTTAAGGCAAAGCGGTCTATTGTAAACCAAATTTTAGATTGGTTTGATGGCAATGTGGAATTCACGAACGTCACATCTGATGATGTTGTATGCCGTGTACGTGTAAATCATGATGCCTTTAAGTATTGGGCACTTCAATATATGCAAAGTGTGAAAGTACTTTCACCAGCATCCTTGGTAGCAGAAGTTAAAGAAGCTATTAAGGAAGGCTTAGAACAATACTCATAATAAAAGAGCTAGTTGATCGTTGAATCAACTAGCTCTATTTTTATGTATGCTATTTTAAACGTCCGATTCCTAATTTATAGAACATGCATTTTTTCTGCTTCGCGATAGTCCTTAAGAACTGGTCGAGGAGGTAATTTACCCATGATACTCACTACATAGATAGCGATAGAAGAGAAGATGAAGCCTGGTACGATTTCGTAAAGGCCGAGGAATCCAAATTGTTTCCAAATGAGTACGGTTAAACCACCTACGACGATACCTGCGATACAGCCATGACATGTCATACGTTTCCAGAATAAGGAGAACAAGATAGCTGGACCAAAGGCAGCACCAAAGCCTGCCCATGCATAGGCAACCATTGTTAAGATGTAGCTATCTGGATCCATTGCCATATAGATGGCTATTAATGCAACTAGTAGCACTACGATACGGCTTACTAGTACTAGCTCTTTATCGCTTGCTTTAGGATGAATGATATTCGCATAAAGGTCATTAGCAATAGCGGAAGCTGTTACTAACAATTGTGCAGATGCAGTACTCATGATAGCTGCTAATACGGCAGACCAGATGAGACCTGCTATAAATGGTGTAAAGAGACGTTCTGTCATGATGAGGAATACTGTTTCCGCATCAGTGCCGACTAATTTATCCGGCAACATGTATACGTGACCAATGAGGCCTACCGCGATAGCTGCCATAAGGGATAAGATAACCCAAACCATGGCGATATTCGTAGATTTTTTTAACTCTTTCCCGTCGGAGATGGCCATGAATCTTACGAGAATGTGAGGTTGACCAAAGTAACCTAGGCCCCAACCGAGAGCGGAGATTAAGCCGATAGCCCAAGTGAACCAATCGGATGGATTGCCAAATAAGCTAAGACCTTGAGGGAACTCTTGTTGAATGAGTTGGAATGTTTCAATAGGACCACCCATAAACATGGCTGCTGTAATTGGTACTGCTAAGATGGCAAAGAACATCAATGCCCCTTGGATACAGTCCGTCCAAGATACGGCGAGGAAACCACCGAGGAACGTGTAAAATACGACGATGCCTGCTGTAATAAAGAGGGATACGGTGTAATCAAGACCAAAGATGGTATTGAACAATTTACCGCCTGCCACAAAGCCCGATGATGTATAAATCAAGAAGAAAATCAAGATGAATAGGGCTGAGATAACGGCTACCGAATGGGATTGATCGTGGAAACGATTCTTTAAGTAATCTGGTAGTGTTAAGCTATCGCTAGCTACCTCTGTATGGTTACGCAAGCGTCTAGAAACAAACTTCCAGTTTGCCCATGTACCTAATGTGAGACCTACGGCAATCCATACACCAGAAATCCCCGTTGTATACGCTAGGCCAGGCACACCCATGAGCATCCAACCACTCATATCTGATGCTTCCGCACTCAGTGCGGTGATCCATGGTCCTAGTTGTCGGCCACCGAGGATGTAATCACCAATGCTGTTCGATTTCCTGTAATAATAGACCCCGATATACATCATGAGTCCTAGGTATAAGGCAAAGGCGATGATAATCATTAAGTTGTCTTGTGTCATGCCTATATAAGACCTCCTTAGGTTGTAGTTCCATTCTATAGTATTATAAATAATTCCTATTGTACCATATATTAGTGCTTTAGAGTGTAAAACTTTAGTGATATACACCTAGTTTTTATACAAATTTAGGCTCAGTCTTTCACGATATGCATTAGACTGGCTTACGTAAAATCGTATATACTAATAAGTCCAATAGCCAAGGAAATATGTTAAAATATAAGAATGGAAAAAACGATTTTTCGTATTTTGGATACGAAATACTGTCATTGATAGTTGTAATAATAGTATTGTATTTATATTTCTGGAACATGAAAGGAGGACCCTATGGAAAAACAGACAACATCAAAGAATGTTGTTGGGACACCGCGTGATGGTGCAAATCAACAGGCACAAATGAAGCAACACGCATTGCGTATGTTAGAAACCTACTTTGGGTATACCTCCTTTAGACCGGCTCAAGAGGCTCCGATTGCCTCCTTATTACGCAATGAAGATGTGATTGGCATCATGCCTACGGGGGCAGGCAAGTCCATTTGCTTTCAGATTCCAGCACTCTGCAAGGCGGGCCTTACTATTGTGTTCTCTCCACTGATTTCTCTTATGAAAGACCAAGTAGATGGTCTATTAGTGCAGAATATACCAGCAGCACTTATCAATAGTACACTTACGCAAGCGGAGTTTAATAAGACCATGTACGAAGTGCGTAGCGGTAAGATTAAACTCTTATATATTGCACCGGAGCGGCTAGGGTCTAATTTTTTCTGCAATGTACTGCGAGCTTTGCCTATTGCTCAAGTCATTGTGGATGAGGCACATTGTATTTCGGAGTGGGGCCATGACTTTAGACCGTCCTATCGCCTCATCGGTGAGTGGCTTAATTCACTACCGAAGCGTCCTATCGTAGGGGCTTTCACGGCGACGGCTACAAAATATGTAGAAAATGATATCAAGAAGTTATTAGGTTTAGATAATGCGAATGTGTATGTAACGGGCTTTAATCGGCCTAATTTATCGTTCTCTGTTATCCGTACACCAAAGCGCATGGATTATGTGGTTCACTATGTGCGCCAACATGCCAACGAAAATGGTATTATCTATTGTGCAACGCGCAAGGATGTAGATCGGGTTTATGAAAATTTGACTCGTGCAGGCATTAAGGTGGGCCATTATCACGGGGGTCTCAGTGACGAGGTGCGCCGCGAGATGCAAAATGCTTATGCAGATGATAAACTGCAGGTCATGGTGGCTACTAATGCCTTTGGTATGGGCATCGACAAGAGTAATGTGCGCTATGTGTTGCACTATCAAATGCCGCGCAACATGGAGTCTTACTATCAAGAAGCAGGCCGTGCAGGTCGTGATGGGGCTCCTGCAGAATGTATCTTGCTCTACAGTGGGCAAGATGTACAGGTTCATAAGTATTTGATTGAACAGTCTATCGAGACGCCTGAGCGACAGGAGGTGGAGCTCCGTAAATTACAGTCCATGATTGATTACTGTTTCTGCAGTAATTGTTTACGTAAATATATGCTTAACTATTTTGGTGAAAGCACGGTTTGGACTACTTGTGATAATTGTAGCTCCTGTAAAGGCTCCGGTGATAAGGTAAATGTAACGAAAGAGGCGAAGGCTATCTTCCGTGCTATTATGGGCACTGATGAGCGCTATGGTGCCTCTATGATTACCTCTATCGTGCGCGGTGAAAGAACTGATCGCATTATGCGAGCAGGCCACGATGCACTGCCTGTATTTGGTTTACTAAGTAATGTAGACGAAAAATCTATTAAAGGGCTCATCCAACAGTTTGTAGCTTCTGGGTACTTGCGTAGTTCTTCCGGTAAGTATCCGGTGCTATCCTTGACGGCTGGTGCTGAGGAGGTCCTCGGTGGGCATAAAGAGGTGGAGGAAATCAGGCAACATGTGTCTGTACCATCACGAACTAGTCGGACTACGTCTACTACCTCACGAGGAAAATCTAGTTCCGGATCGGGTGGTTTATTTGAACATTTACGACAACATCGCAAGCGCTTAGCCGAAGAGGCAGGACTGCGACCATATCTTATCTTCCCCGATACAGTACTTATTGACCTAGCCAATTTACGACCAACTACATTAGGTGAATTTGGCAATGTTAAAGGTGTAGGGGAAGCAAAATTGAAAAAATATGGCCTCAGTTTTTTACAGGCCATTGCAGAATATAAGGGATAATAAATTTTACTGTATATATGGTAGTACTATGTATTTTTTAGTATGATAGTACTATATATTGTAAGATATAAGGTTAGTATTATTCGACGTCGTATACATAGATTTAGGGGGACATATGAGTCTAGCAGATACACAATACCTCGGTATTATTGAAAATATTTTAGAACATGGTACGTATGGCCAAAACCGTACAGGTATTGCAACCTATAAACTGCCACATCAAATTATGCAATTCGACTTGCAAGAGGAATTTCCCATTTTGACTACAAAATTTGTAGCTTTCAAAACAGCGGTAAAAGAATTGTTATGGATTTGGCAAATGCAATCTAACGATGTACGCAAATTACAAGAAATGAACGTGCGCGTATGGGATGAGTGGATGCGTGAAGATGGTACCATTGGTAAGGCCTATGGTTACCAAATTGCAAAGTACAAGCAACTTGATAATCTCATCAAGACTATCAAGGAAGATCCTGATAGCCGTCGTATGATTGTTACATTGTGGAATATTGAAGATTTAGATGATATGGCATTACAACCATGTGCGTATGAAACATTATGGGACGTAGCTGATGGCAAGTTGAACTGCATGCTCATCCAACGTAGTGGCGATATGGGCCTTGGCGTTCCATTTAATACAGCTCAATATGCTGCATTACAATGCATGATTGCCCAAGTAACAGATCTTAAACCTGGTAAATTTACTCATGTTATCAACAATGCTCATGTCTATGAAAACCATGTAGAAGCCTTGCGCGAGCAATTGGCACGTCGCGATCAAGCGTTGCCAGCTCCCAAAATTATTGTGAACCCTGAGGTAAAAGACTTCTATGACTTCACACCCGAGGACGTTACATTAGACGGGTATGAACATCTAGGTAAATTGTCCATGACTGTTGCCGTATAGCATTAATTGAAAGAGGCTAGTATGTTAGCATTAATCGTAGCTGTAGCACATAATCGTGTGATCGGTAAAGATAATACCTTGATTTGGCACTTGCCGAATGATTTGAAATTCTTTAAAGAGAAAACGACAGGTCATGTCATCATTATGGGCCGTAAGACCTTTGAAAGTTTGCCGTTCTTGTTGCCAAATCGTGAGCACTGGGTGATTACCCGCGATAAGGGCTTTGATGCACCAGAAGGGGTTAAGATTTTTCATAGTCCTGAGGCGGCTGCGGAAGCGGCACGCGCTCTTGATGCGGCCTATGTTATCGGCGGTGCTCAAGTATACGAGGCTTTCTTGCCGTACGTGGATACGATGTACATTACAGAAGTAGACCACGAATTTGAAGGGGATGCATTTTTCCCAGAGTTCCCAGAGGAGGCTTTCACCATTGAATCCGTTGTAGACGGCGTGGTGGATGAAAAGAACAAATATCCTCATCGTTTTGTAACCTATCGCAGAAAGGCATCTAAATGAGTGAAAGAATGTTTGCCATTATTGGCAGTGAATTAAATGTTAAGCCAAAGCAGGTGCAAGCTGCCGTAGAATTATTGGACGAAGGCAATACGGTGCCATTTATTGCGCGTTACCGTAAAGAAGTAACCGGTGAATTGCAAGATGAGCAATTGCGCACCATTGAAGAACGTATTAAATATCTGCGCAATTTGGAAACACGTCGCCAAGAAATCATTGCATCTATTACAGAGCAAGAAAAGATGACCGACGAGTTGATGAAGTCCTTAGAAGCAGCCACAAAGCTTCAAGAGTTAGAGGATTTGTATTTGCCGTATCGTCCTAAGAAACGTACCCGTGCTATGATTGCCCGTGAACGTGGGTTGGAGCCGTTAGCGGAAATGATCCTTAACGATACAGTTACCTCTGGTGATCCCCTAGAGATTGCTAAAGAATTTGTAACGGAAGAGGTGCCCACACCAGAGGACGCTATTCAAGGTGCTTCTGATATCGTAGCGGAAATTGTTAGCGATAGTGCAGACTTCCGTGCGTATTTGCGTAAAAAGATGTGGAATGAAGGCTTTATTCAAGCTGAGTTGACTGGTGATGAAGAGGTACAACAACAGTTTTTGCAATACGCAGAATATGCTGAACCAGTTCGCCAAATGCCGTCTCACCGTATCTTGGCGGTTAATCGTGGTGAAAAATTAGGGGCTTTGAAATTAGCCCTTACTGTACCAGGTGATACGTATGTTACTTACATGGTGCAAAAGTTAGAGAAAAATCCAAAGTCTATTTTCGGGGACTATAAAGCGGCTGCAGTAGCCGATGCGTATAAACGTCTAATTTTCCCTGCTCTAGAGCGTGATATACGCAATGAGTTGACGGAAAATGCGGATGAGCAAGCTATCAAGGTATTCGGTGTAAACCTTAAGAACCTATTATTACAGCCACCTTTGGCAGGCCATGTTATCATGGGCCTTGACCCTGGTTACCGTACAGGTTGTAAGATGGCTATCATCGACCAACAAGGTAATGTGCTAGATTACGGTGCCTATTATTTAACTAATAGTGAAAAGCTTCGCAAAGAAGCGCAAAAGGTATTGGCTGATAAAATCCGTAAGTTTAAGGTTACTCTCTTATCTATTGGTAATGGTACTGCATCTTATGAAACAGAGCAGTTTGCTTCCACCATGATTGAAGAGGAAAAATTAGACTGCCACTATATCATTACCAATGAAGCAGGCGCATCTGTATATTCTGCTTCTAAATTGGCTATCGATGAATTACCCGATTTAGACGTAACCATACGCGGTGCCGTATCGATTGCACGGCGCGTACAAGATCCATTGGCTGAATCTGTTAAGATTGATCCAAAATCTATTGGTGTAGGTCAATACCAACATGACGTAAACCAAAAGCAATTGACTCATACTTTAGATCAAGTCGTTGAAACTGTAGTTAACCACGTTGGGGTAGAGCTCAATACGGCATCTCCTGCTATTTTGCAACATATTGCAGGCATCTCTAGTACGGTGGCTAAAAATATCGTTGCATATCGTCAAGAGAATGGTGTATTTAAAAGCCGTAAAGAATTGTTGAAAGTACCTCGCTTAGGTCCTGCGGCTTTCACGCAATGTGCGGGCTTCCTTCGCTTGCAACACGGTAAAAATCCACTAGATAATACATCTGTCCATCCTGAGTCCTATGAATTGGCAGAACGCATTATTGGTGAATTAGGCTTTACATTAAAAGATTTGCAAGATAAAGCGCAACTGGAGGCGTTACAAGTGAAATTGCCTCTTGTAGATGCAGAAAAAATGGCTGCTAAACTTGATGCGGGTGTACCAACTGTACGAGATATTTTAGCTGCTTTGGCAAAACCAGGTCGCGACCCTCGTGAAGATTTGCCAGCACCACTTACTAGAAAACACGTGGTAAGCCTTGAAGATATTCAAGTTGGTACTGTTGTAAAAGGTACTGTTCACAACGTAGTTGATTTTGGTGCCTTTGTAGACTTTGGTCTTAAAACGAATGGTCTTTTGCATCGTAGTGAACTTTGTAACAGCCGCCAACATCCATCTGATGTACTTGCCGTAGGCGATATTATTGAAGCTCAAATTATTTCTGTTGATGTAAAACGCAATCGTATCGGTTTGTCTGTAAAAGCATTGCAACCAGAAAAGCCAAAGAATAGCGATAATAACCGAAACAGAAATAACAACGGACAACGTCGAAATAACAATCGTAACAATAACCGTAATAATGACCGTAATAATAACCGTAACAATGGTGGTCGACAAAAAAATAATATCAATTGAAGTTTATTATTGAGAACTACTTTTGACTAAAAGTCATGGTCCGCAAAACCGCACTCTCTATGGTCTTAGAGGGTGCGGTTTTTCTATATAACTAAAAGCTATGTATAATAATGCAGATTAGATATATCGAAAACAGTATATCTGATTGAAATATTTAGATATAAGGCGTATGATGAAATCACAGAGGAAATCTTCCTCAATCTATATTCCTACATAGGAGGTAATGCTATGAGCTTGAACCTTAAAGAAAGATATGGACTTTTAATTAATAATGAATGGGTAGCTGCATCTGATGGCGCTGAATTCAATGTATATAACCCTTCTAATGGCGAACAACTTGCTATCTGTGCAGAGGCTACGAAAGACGATGTTGATAAAGCGGTAGACGCTGCAACAGAAGCTTTTAAAACTTGGAAAACTGTTTCTCAAATAGATCGTGCTGATTACTTGTTAAAAATTGCTGATGCTATTGATGCTCACAAAGAGTACTTGGCACAAGTTGAAACATATGACAATGGTAAACCAATCCGTGAAACTTTGAATGTAGATATTCCACTTGGTGCTGACCATTTCCGTTACTTCGCTGGCGTACTTCGTTCCGAAGAAGGCTCTGCTCAAGTATTTGATGAAAATACATTGAGCCTCATCGTTCGTGAACCAATTGGCGTTGTAGGTCAAGTCGTGCCTTGGAACTTCCCATTCCTAATGGCTGCTTGGAAATTGGCACCAGCTCTTGCAGCAGGTTGTACAGTTGTAATTAAACCTTCTAGCCATACATCCCTTAGCCTTTTAGTATTAGGCGATATTTTGAAAGATATCTTACCAGCGGGCGTTGTAAACATCGTAACTGGTAAAGGTTCTAAATCTGGTCAATATATCCTTGATCATCCAGGATTCAGCAAACTTGCTTTCACAGGCTCTACAGAAGTAGGTCTTGATGTATATAAAGCAGCATCTGAACGCTTGATTCCTGCTACATTGGAATTAGGTGGTAAATCTGCGAATATCTTCTTTGAAGATGCAAACTGGAAACAAGCTCTTGATGGGGCAATGCTCGGTATCCTCTTCAACCAAGGTCAAGTATGCTGCGCAGGTTCCCGTATCTTCGTACAAGATACAATTTACGATAAATTCGTAGCTGAACTTTCCGCATTATTTGATAAAGTAAAAGTTGGTTTGCCTTGGGAAGAATCTACACAACTAGGCTCCTTGATTTACGAAGCTCAAGTTGAAAAAGTACTTAGTTATGTAGAACTTGCTAAAGAAGAAGGCGCTCGTATTGCAGCTGGTGGCGTACGCGTTACTGACGGCGAACTTGGTAAAGGTTGCTTCATTAGACCTACACTTATCGTAGACGCTACAAACGATATGCGCGTAGCTCGCGAAGAAATCTTCGGCCCTGTAGCTGTTGTTATCAAATTCCACAGCGAAGAAGAAGTGATCGAACAAGCTAATGACAGCTTATACGGTCTTGGCGGTGGCGTATTTACACAAAACCTCAACCGTGCAATCCGCGTAGCTCGAGCAATCGAAACAGGTCGTATGTGGGTTAACACATATAACTCCATCCCAGCAGGTGCACCATTTGGTGGCTACAAACAATCTGGTATCGGCCGTGAAACTCACAAAGTTATCCTTGAACACTACACTCAAATGAAAAATATCATTATCAACTTGAGTGATAAACCATCTGGTTTCTACGATTTAGATTAATAATTGAATAGACTCTACCTATAATTACATAAAAAAGGCACCAATTTAATTATTGGTGCCTTTTGTGTTATTCATTATAATATTGTTATAGATAAAATACACTTTTACGATAAAGAGGATTTGTGTACGTATATGTGTAAAAATAAGGAGAGGTGAAATAATGAGGTCTATTCCCATCAAAAAATTGTATAATCCCCAATATGATCTGTTATCTACAAGCGATAGAATGGAATTATTAAATAAGATTGGAAATATATATAATTTAGAATTAATCTGCTTTAAAGAATTTACTGCCTTTGGAAAATGCACATATACGGCGGTATATCGTTCACATGATGGTATAGAATTTGTATTTGTTCCTGGAGATACTGTTTCGTTAGGGTTTGATTTTAGAAATAAACCATTTCAGGATATTTTTAATGATGAAAATTTAGCGGACCTTGCCTATCCATTTGTCGAGGGATATGAAGAGGAAATCTTTAGTGAAGACGATGTTCAAACTAAGATTAGCGAAATACTAGAAGATGAAGAGGTACTATCCAACATAGAAACGTATTTTAAACATAATTTTACTCAAGAAGATGAGTTTGTAATCCATCCATTATTGGTACAAAAAGAGTATAGTGAAACTTGTTGGATACCTATTTCAGATGAGAAACTCAGACAAAATAAAGAGTGGCAACAGATGATAGAAAAAGCCGAAAGCGCAGGGCTTTCTGAAATAATGATTCATAATACCATATGTTTATATCAAACAGACGATAACAATTGGTATGGTAAACTTTATGAAGAAACTACATTTAAGGAATTGTTACAGAATATAAAAAGTTATGGGTACTCTTTACCGACGCGTAGAGAGTGGGAGTATTTAGCTGGCAAGGGGTGTAGAACCATTTTTCCATGGGGGAACAATATAGATTTTTCTATGAACTTAAAACATATGGAATGGATGGATAATGATGGAGAGTATACATTAGAAAAGGAAAACTTTTTTGGATTGATTATAGGTGATGATCCGTATTGTAGAGAAATCGTCTATGATGAAGGTGAATTTTCCTATAAAGGTGGAGACGGTGGCCGCAATATATGTGGAGGCTTAGGCGTTATTTGGGGCTATTTACCTGTTTCACCATACTTTCAAGATAGTGAAATGGTAATTGGCAATAATATAAATGGAGGATATGATTTCTTTAGACGAGTTATAAGGATTAATGACAATATGAAATGATGTTGCATATAATAATTCTAAAATATCAAATGATAACGTCGTCTCATACGTAAAAGAGGTACCCTAGACGGTACCTCTTTTATTAATATTGGGATAAGCGGAATATTCTTCTATATTCTTCTGGTGCATCAGAACCATCAGATGGTTTTATGATGACTCTAATATAGATTTTTTCTTTGAAATCTGGATATGTTGCAGCATATTCTTTGCAGAATTGATCCATACGATTGTAAAAGTTTATTACATCTTGAGTTTGTATAGCTGAATAGGGGATAGGCATTTCAATATACAAAGAAGATGTATCATATGTGGCATAGGATAGCTCCTCTGCTGTTAGATAGTTTTTCATTAATGGGAATGCAGTTATCAGCGGAATGTTGGTTATCAGCATTCGATCAACTTGTGGTACAACAGGTGCAGAGGTGTGTATGACTTCAGATATTTCAATGGGCATTTGTGGATACTTGTCAAAGGTGACTTGCCATGTATTGTTCCTTTGTGACTCCAAGTGATATGTTAGATTAGGATAATTCTTACTTATATATTGTTGAACTTCTTCTTCACTGTAATGTGAGAGAAGATGACAACCCGTTGTTAGTATGAGTGAGACTATAATCAGCGGCAATAATACGAATCGTTTTAGGGCAAATGGTTTCATTGGTATTCCTTTTGTACTTCTTTAGAAAGTTCAGTAAATCGTAATTGCTTAACAGGTATTGCTTAATTATTGGCGGAATTTTGAAGTATATTAATTTAATTATATTATACCTAAAATATATTTTTACTCATATAGTTGATTAATACCATATAACTTTTCAATAAACTATAACAATGAGGCACCTCAAATGAGGTGCCTTTTTTGTGCATAATATAGGAAATCAGTATCTTATAAGTGTGGATCTGCCGTATGCTATAATAAAGAACATCTAAAAGTGTATTGTAAAAGAGACTGGTAAAAAATGAAAAAACTTGAAATGTTAGGATATTTTTGGATTTTCACATCTATATCGTTATGTATAGGGTTATATAAACTTGAGCTTAGTAAACGTGTCATTGATGAAGAGTATGAATACATCAAAAAACATAGAGCTTTTGGTAATTTAACCAAGTATTTAACAATAATTGCAATTATAATTGTAGTCCTATTAAATTGTAAATTTTTAATTGATAAAGATTATTTATTTATTGCGAGATATGGTGTTGCTTGGGGTATTTTCGTGCTTTTGATAATGTGTACAGGATTTTTTCAAAAGAGAGACAGTTTATATTATAAACGTGGGATAATTGCTATTGTTTCAATATTATTCGGTGT
This sequence comes from uncultured Veillonella sp., assembly GCF_900545205.1. Classification (GTDB taxonomy): domain Bacteria; phylum Bacillota; class Negativicutes; order Veillonellales; family Veillonellaceae; genus Veillonella. The sequence continues at coordinate 12,211 of NZ_UQYC01000040.1, forward strand.
TGTAGGCTCTGCTTATGCGTTTAAAGATATATTCTTTAAGTAGTAAAGAGAAAGATTGAATACAAGAAAAGTATCGTCGATGAAAAATGAGGTAAAAGATGAGTAGGTTAACAATATTAGGTAGTACGTTTGTTTTTGCATCTATCATATCGGGAATAGCCTTATATAAACTTGAAATTCGTAAGACTTCAATTAATGAAGAGTATGAATACATAAAAAAACATAGAGTTTTTGGTAGTTTAACAAAATATTTGTCTATTATTTCTCTTATAAGTTTAGCTCTACTGATTCTTAAAATTATAATTGATAGAGATTATACAGTAATTGTGAGTTATGGAAGTGTTTGGACTATTTTTACACTTGTTACACTGTGCACAGGATATTTTCAAAAAAGAGATAGCATATATTACAATCGTGGACTCATTGCCGTATTTTCGATGCTGATGTTTATTACTGTTTGCATCTATGCGTTTAGGAAGGTATTATTCTAAATAAAAAATATATATTGTTTTATTATCTTAGACTAATAATATAGAATTCTTCAATAAACCATAATAAGAAGGCACATCCTTCGAGGTGCCTTTTTTGTGCATAATATAGAAGATCAGTATCTAATAAGTGTGGAGCTGCCTTATGCTATAATTAAGAACATTTAAGAGTGTATTGTAAAAGAGACTGGTGAAAATGATTAAAGGAGAGCATAAACCATGATTCATTTAGATTATCTATTAGTTATAGGAATATTACTTAGCATTTTACTCTTTCTTTTGGTTGGAGTCTTTTACTATAATAACACCAAACTTTTAAAGGGACTCAATATTTGGTTCTTAATAATACTTAGCGCTCTTTTGAGTTATTTATTATATCCCTTATATGAACTGACAGATTATAGAGAAGAATTTACGTCAATCGTTATAATCGCTGCGATAATCATTAAAATAATTATCAATTTATCTATATTTATGATAGCTGATAGAATAACAACGAAATGGATTTCTAAATTAATTTTGATTCTATGGGTTGTTCTTGTTGAATGTTTGTATATGCCTATTCATTTATCATACCTTGTTTTCCTTTGTGTATCAGGTGGAATCGTTTTAATAGAACAGTTAAGGGAGAGAAGAAAGCACATTTAGTTTTGATTCGTAATTACTTTTATAGCGTTCACCTTTGAAATATGATATACTATTCTAACGCGCATAATTCGTGCGCGATAGGAGGAAACACATTTAGATGTTAGAAAAATTTGAACAATTAATGATTAGCGAACCTGTTCTAAGAGCGTTAAACGATATGGGCTTTGAAGAGCCTACGCCAATTCAACAGGAAGCTATCCCAGTTGCCATGAGCGGTAAAGACATGATCGGTCAAGCTCAAACAGGTACTGGTAAGACAGCAGCATTTGGCTTGCCTGTATTGGAACGCGTAGACGGGAATGAGCGTCACGTTCAAGTAGTTATTTTATCCCCTACACGAGAATTAGCTATCCAAGTAGCTGAAGAGCTTAACAAAATGGCTCAATACACGAATATCACTGCACTACCTATTTATGGTGGTCAAGATATTAATCGTCAGTTCCGTGCCTTGAAAAAGAACCCTCAAATCATCGTTGCCACTCCAGGCCGATTGATGGACCATATGGATCGTGGTTCTATCCACTTTGACCATGTGAAAGTTGTGGTATTGGACGAAGCCGACGAAATGTTAAACATGGGCTTTGTTGATGATATCAATAAAATCTTGGGTGCTATCCCAGAAGACCATCAAACATTGTTGTTCTCCGCAACTATGCCTAAAGCTATCCAACAATTAGCTGAAACATATTTGACAGAGCCAACATTGATTCGTATGAAACCGACTCAAGTTACGATGGACTTAATTGAACAATATTATATCGAAGTGCAAGACCGTCAAAAATTCGATGTTCTTTGCCGCTTGTTCGATATCCAAACACCTGAACTTGCTATTATCTTCACACGTACAAAACGTCGTGTTGATGAAGTAACTGAAGGTCTTAAGAAACGTGGTTACATGGCGGAAGGCATCCATGGCGATTTGTCTCAACAAAAACGGGACAGCGTAATTCGTCAATTCCGCGAAGGTACCATCGATATTCTCGTGGCTACTGATGTGGCAGCTCGTGGTCTTGATATTTCTGGCGTATCTCACGTATATAACTATGATATGCCTCAAGATCCTGAAAGCTACACACACCGCGTAGGTCGTACAGGCCGTGCCGGTAAAGCTGGTCAAGCTTTCACGTTCGTTATCCCTCGTGAAATGGAGCATTTACATGCTATCGAGCGTTTAACAAAACGTAAAATCGCACGCCGCCGTGCACCTTCCTTAGGTGAAGTTCTTGAAGGTCAACAACGTTTGGCAATTGAAAGTCTCGTTGAAATGACAGATAATTTAGAAGCATTAGCACCATTCAAATCTAGTGCAGAGGAATTGTTGAATGATACAGATTCCGTAACACTTTTGGCAGCAGCTCTTAAATTGTTAACAAAAGAACCAGATACAACTCCTGTAAATATTACAGAAGAAAAACCATTGCGCGTACGCCGTCGTCGTGAAGGTGGCCGTAGTGACCGCCGCCGTGGTGACCGTCGTAGAGATGGTGATCGCCGCCGTGACGGAGATCGTCGTCGCGATGACCGCCCTCGTCGCAGCCGCGATGACCGCAGAGGTGAACGTCGTGATGGCCGCCGCAGAGATGATCGTAGATCTGATCGTCCACGTGGTGACAGAAAACCTCGTCATCAAGGTGAAGGTTTCAAACCTTACTTTAAAGACTAATAGAATGTGGATTGCTTTCGGGCAATCCACATTTTTTATTACTTAATAGTTAATACTATCTATCTTGATAAGTGTTGAGAATTCTGCTATAATAAATAATAATTATTTCTTGTAAACGGTCGATAATGGCCTATGCCTTATAGATTTCCAAGTGGAGAAAGGTAGATTATTATGGATATCGCACAAATTTTGCGTAGTCAGGGGTTTAAAGTAACCCCACAACGTATTGCGATTTATGATGCCTTGCGTGGTCATCATGATCATCCAACAGCAGAAATGTTGTATCATACGTTGCGCCCTGAACATCCAAGCATGAGCTTGGCAACCGTGTACAAGACGATGGAGATTTTTGAAAAAATCGGTCTTGTAAAAATTTTAGAAGTAGGTGATGAGCGCGCTCATTACGATTGGGACACACAAGCTCATTCCCATATCCGTTGCATCCGTTGCAACAAGGTAGAGGATATGAGGGGCATTGATTTACAAGCTATCAAAACAATTGCTGATCAAGGTAGCGAGTATCAAATCACAGGTCAACATATTACCTTTGAAGGTGTATGCCCTGAGTGTGCTAAAAAAGAAAGTCATTAATACATAACCCCTGTCGCGAAGGGCTCCTTCACGGTAGGGGTTATATTAGTTATATATGTCTTCTATTCATTAGGCTTTTGGAATAGATGTAAGCGTAATAGAATAGATATTAGAATTGAGTATTTTAGAATTTTAGAATTATATAAATATAAAGGAGTATTATGTTTGTCATCGGCAGTCATTTATCAATTAGCAAAGGTTATTTAAACATGGGGAAAGAAGCTACCAAAATTGGGGGTAATACATTCCAATACTTCACGCGCAATCCTCGTGGTGGTAGTATGCGTGCCCTCGATGTAGAGGATATGAATAGCTTGAGTGCGTATATGAAAGAACATAACTTTGGCACCTTATTAGCTCATGCACCTTACACGTATAATCCATGTGCAGCAAAAGAAGATTTGCGCGCTTTTGCAAAGCAGGCCATGACAGAAGACCTAGAGCGTATGGAATATTTACCAGGCCAAATGTATAACTTTCACCCTGGCAGCCATGTAAAGCAAGGTGTAGATCAAGGCATCGAATATATCGTGGAATGTTTGAATGAAATCTTATTCCCTGGCATGAAAACAACAGTTCTCTTAGAAGTCATGGCAGGTAAGGGCACAGAAATTGGTTCTCGCTTTGAAGAAATTGCACGCATTATCGATGGTGTGAAATTAAAAGAATACATGGGCGTATGTGTTGATACATGCCATATCCACGAAGGTGGTTATGATATCGTCAATAATCTAGATGGTGTTATTGACGAGTTTGATCGTATTGTAGGATTAGACCGTTTGAAAGCGATTCATTTAAACGACTCTAAAAATCCGATGGGCGCTCATAAAGATCGCCATGAAAAAATTGGGGAAGGTCATATCGGTATCGATGCCATAGCTCGCATTGTGACACATCCTAAATTGACGAATTTGCCGTTCTATTTGGAAACACCAAATGAATTAGATGGCTATGCGAAAGAGATTGCTATGTTGCGCTCTATTGTAGAGAATCAATAATTAAGCTGAATCGTAGTTTTAGTTATATAATAATTTATATAGCTACATTTCCATAAGATATAGGGCGAGCTGGAAAGGGGGATAAAATGCGTTTTTTACATACTGCCGATTGGCATTTAGGACGTATTTTTTATGGGCAGTACTTAACCGAAGACCAAGCTCATGTGTTGGAGAATCAGTTCTTTTCTATTTTGAAGGATGAAAAAATCGATGGCATATTGCTAGCAGGGGATATTTTTGATCGAGCAGTGCCACCTATTGAAGCCATTGAATTATGGGATTCCATCATTACTCGTCTTGCTATGGACTACAAGGTTCCACTCTTTGTAGTTAGCGGTAACCACGATGGCTCAGAACGCCTTGAGGTAGGGCGTTCTATGTTGAGTCGTTCTGGAATCCATATTTGGGGATCCCCTCATCACGCATTACAACCGTTTGAATTTGAAGGGGCTGACGGTAAGGTCGCTATTTGCCCTATGCCCTTTAGCGAGCCGCGTCGTATAGGTGATGCATTAGGTTTGGGTGCATCTGTATCAAAACCTGTTGATATAGATATGACCGAGGACTCCCTGTTCTCCTATGTGGAGACTAACGAGCAAGAGTTCGGCTCGCTTAATTTACATAATTAC
>NZ_UQYC01000041.1 GCF_900545205.1 uncultured Veillonella sp.
ATCAAAAGCATTTTAGTTTCCCAATTCCAACTGATTCTTCATACACTCATTATAGGTGCAGGTGATGCCGGTGCAACGATAGCTCGTGAAATCGAACGTTATCATAAGCGGTCTCGAAGAATCATTGGTTTTGTTGATGATGATATGTATAAACACAATCGTCTCATGAACGGCTTTAGAATTTTAGGGAATCGTGAAGATATTCCAATGCTTGTAGCAAGATACAAGGTTGAAGAGATCATCATTGCTATGCCATCGGTAAAGCGAGATGTCATTCGTGAGATTATGGAAATCTGCTCTCCTCTTAAATGTAAGGTTAATACCTTGCCGGGGATGTACCAGTTACTAGATGACGAAGTCCTTGTATCTCATCTTCATCCTGTTTCCATCGAAGATTTATTAGAGCGTGATGAAATTCATCTGGATACATCTAAGGTGGAACCATATCTTAAGGATAAAGTAGTTCTTGTTACTGGTGCAGGTGGTTCTATTGGTTCTGAAATTTGTCGCCAAGTACTGCGGGTAAAACCTAAAAAACTATTGTTACTAGGACATGGTGAAAATAGTATTTATCTTATTCACCAAGAGTTGCGATCCATTGTACCTGAAGGGACTTTGGTTCCCATTATTGCTGATATTCGAGATAAAAATCAGTTAGACCAAATTTTTACTGACTATGAACCAGATGTAGTGTTCCATGCAGCAGCTCACAAACATGTACCACTTATGGAAATTCAACCAATTGCAGCGGTGCTAAATAATATTTATGGTACTCGTAATGTAGCAGATGTAGCAGGGGCACATGGTGTTGAACGTTTTGTTATGATTTCCACAGACAAAGCGGTAAATCCAACAAGTGTCATGGGGGCTACAAAGCGAGTGGCAGAAAAGGTTGTACTTGGTATGAATCATAAGTACGATACAAAGTTTATTACTGTTCGCTTTGGTAATGTTCTTGGTAGTCGAGGTTCTGTTATTCCATTATTCCGCAAACAAATTGAAGCTGGCGGCCCTGTAACTGTTACAGACCCAGAAATGACACGTTACTTTATGACTATTCCAGAAGCAAGCCAACTTGTATTACAAGCTGGTGCGATGGGGAATGGTGGTGAAGTGTTCTTATTAGATATGGGGGAACCAGTGAAAATTGTTGATTTAGCGAAGAATATGATTCGCCTTTCTGGATATGAGCCTGATAAAGATATTCGTATTGAATTTACTGGCTTACGTCCAGGTGAAAAGCTATATGAAGAATTATTAACTGCTGAAGAAGGCACTAACACAACGACACATAAAAAGATTTTTGAAGCTGCATTAGAAGATGTAGATCAAGAATGGTTAAGTGGTGAAATCGAGCGCTTTGAAACGTGTAAATCTGATTTGGATGTAATCAATGTATTACAAGATATCGTCACAACATATCATCCAAATCATAATGTATAACAATTTAATTACAACTATTTATTCAAAACTGTAATCTACGTGAGAGGGAGATATACAGTACATATTCCTAAAAGGGAGAGACCCTGTTGTTTGTAAACTTTCACAGAAAGGGGTATATGGGTGGAACAAATTATTGATTTAAAAGAGGTCGGTAGAGTCCTCGTTAAACGGCGCCGTAAAATTATCAATGTAACGGTTGCTTGTATTGTATTAGGTGGTGCATATAGCCTGTTAGCACCATCTACCTATCAATCTACATCTATGTTGCGCATTAAACAATCTCAAGGTTTAAGTAATTCTGTATTATCAAGTGCTAATGGTTATTCTGATTCTATGGCACGTCAATTGATGAATACAGATGCAGAAATTTTAAAGAGTCGTAATGTTGTAGAACCTGTTATTTCCGCTATTGAAGATCCCGAGGGAACAGGTAAAGCACCTACATACGAAGAGTTTGTTAAAACGCGTATCGAAACAAAACCATATAAAGAAACTGAATTATTACAAGTGAGTGTCACAGGTAAAAGTCCAGAGCAAGCACAAGAGGCAAATCAATTATTAATTGATACATTCTTGAATCGCTTAGCAGACATTTCACATGTTGAGCAACGGACGACACGGGAGTTCTTGCAAAAACGCGTAGTAACTGCAAAAGAAGAATTGGAGCAAGCAGAAAAGAAATTGCAACAATTCCAAGTGGATAACAAGGTTTACTCCACCGCAGATCAAATGAAGGGCTTAACGGATAAGATTACCCTTATCGATCGTGAGAAAGCTCAAAATCAACTTGATTTAGAAACAGCGCAAGCAGCATTGGGCAGTATTAATGAGCAATTGGGTTCTGCGGGTAAAAGTATTGCTGATAGTGCTACCGTTCAGGCTTATAAAGGTCAACTAGCCGATTTAGAATCTCGTAGGGCTTCCTATATTGGCAAATATACTGATGAGCATCCTGCGATGAAAGAACTTAACCAACAAATTGAAGAAGCAAAAAGCGGCTTAAATGCTGAGATTAATGCTATTGCAACCCAACAAGCACCATCTAGCAATTCTGCTCAACAAGGTTTGTTGGCCGATAAATTCAGAAATGAAGCGGCTTTAGCCGTAGCACAAGGTAAAGAGTCTACATTGGCTGAACTTGATAAAGAAAACGAAGAGGCTATGAAAAACCTACCAGAAAAAGAACGTGGTTATATTCAAGCCAAACGTGATGTAGATGTAGCACAAGATATTTACGAAATGCTATCAAAACGCTTAGAAGAAGCCAAGGTAGCAGAAGTAATGGTGCCAAATGAAGTGCAAATCGTAGATGCTCCTACATTGCCAGAAAAAGCTATTGCTCCTCGTAAAGTACTTATTTTATTAGGCTCTGCAATTTTAGGAATTATTCTTGGTTGCCTTTACACATTGGGTCAGTTCTTCTGTAATCGCAAGGTTCAATCCGTACAAGAAATCAATGAGATTCTTGGTATTGATAACTTAGGTGTCATTCCAAATCATGAAGAAAAGGAATATGAAGAACCTAGTAATCGTATCGTAGCATTGTGGCGCAAAGTGAGAGGTTAATATGATAAGACTAATTTCTAATGAACGTGGTGATACACCGCTAGTAGAGGCATATCGTACATTGCGCAGCAATTTACAATACGTATGCAATCAACATAAAAGTAAGATAATTTGTATTACAGCTGCTACTAGTGGAGAAGGTACCTCTGAGGTGGCGGCCAATACGGCAATAGCTCTATCAAAGAATAATAATAAAGTTCTTTTAGTAGATGGTAATTTACGTAATCCAGTACAGCATGTAGCATTCAATGTACAAAATAAAGGTCTTACAAATGCAGTTATCATGGATGAAGATTTAACCATTCATCGTAATATAATTCCTCATTTGGATGTGCTTACTGCCGGCGAGATAGTTGAGCATCCTTCTGAAGTAGTAGATTCTAGTAAGTTATCTACAATTTGGGAATATATTCGCGATGAATACGATGTGGTTATCATTGATACACCGCCTGTATTAGATGTTACGGATGCTATTATATTAGCGGAAAAATCCGATGGCGTTATGCTTGTTGTTAAAAATGAAGTAGCTAGTCCTAAAGATCTAATAGAAGCAAAAAAACGACTGACTCAGGTTGGTATTCCTCTACTAGGATCCATCGTAATTGATGCGTAGTAGTAATTAATATAAATTTGATTTGATAAATCAAGCGTATCCATAAGGTACAGAAAGTCATGAGGTGATTGTATATGAAAATTAATTTTTCCCCTCCCGATATTACAGAGTTAGAAATCAATGAAGTTGTAGAAGCCTTAAAAAGTGGTTGGATTACAACTGGTCCGCGCACAAAAGAATTAGAGAAAAAGATTGCGGCACAGTTAGGTACACCTAAAGCTGTTTGTTTAAACTCTGCTACCGCGGCGCTTGAGATGTCTCTTCGTGTATTAGGTATTGGTCCCGGCGATGAAGTAATTACCAGTGCTTATTCCTATACGGCTAGTGCAAGTCCTGTTGTTCATGTGGGAGCTACACTAGTTCTTGTAGATACCCAAAAAGATTCCTTTGAAATGGATTACGATGCAGTGGCTCGTGCTATTACGCCAAAAACAAAAGCTATTATCCCCGTAGATATTGCAGGGGTCCCTTGTGACTACGATCGTTTGCGTTCCATTGTAGAAGAAAAGAAATCTCTCTTTACACCATCTAATGATATTCAAAAAGCATTGGCACATATTCCTATTGTAGCGGACTGTGCACACTCCTTTGGGGCCTCATATAAAGGTACACCAACAGGTAATGTAGCTGATTTCAGCAGTTTTTCCTTCCATGCAGTAAAGAATTTTACAACTGCTGAAGGGGGCTGTGCTACATGGCGACACATAGATGGTATCGATGATGAAGCTATTTATAAGCAATTCCAATTATTATCTTTGCATGGTCAAGATAAGGATGCTCTTGCTAAAACAAAAGCAGGCGCTTGGGAATATGATATTAAAGGTACCTATTATAAATGTAATATGACCGATATTATGGCGGCTATTGGATTAGCTCAATTTGAGCGGTACCCAAAATTGTTAGCACGTCGTAAAGAAATCATCGAAGCTTATGATGCAGCTTTTAAAGACTTACCGGTTACATTGCTACATCATTATACTGATGAACATCAAAGTAGTGGGCACTTGTATTTAGTACGTTTAGATGGACAAGATGCTGAATATCGCAACAAGGTAATTGAAGCTATGGCTGAAGCTGGTATTGCAACGAATGTACATTATAAACCAATTCCGATGCACACGGCTTATAAGAATTTAGGATTTACCATCGATGATTATCCAAATGCTTATAATCAGTTTAAAAATGAAATCACATTGCCTCTTCATACATTGCTAACAGATGAAGAAGTGCAATATATCATTGAACAGTTTAAAAGGATTATTACGGAATGCTAGTAAAAAACTTTCACGATCTCCCAAAAGAGCTGCAGTGTGAAGCTGTGCGTCCTTATTTTGAATTGTTAAATCAAAAGCGTGGGAGCCTTTTATGTAAAAGTATTTTTGACCGCCTTATGGCCGCAGGGATGCTCATTATATTGAGCCCTGTATTTCTTGTGTTAGCCATTATGATTAAACGGGATAGCGAAGGAGAGGTTTTCTTTCGTCAAACACGTGTTACACAGTATGGTCGTACCTTTGGTATTTATAAGTTCCGCACAATGGTAAAAAATGCGGAATCATTAGGTGCTCAAGTAACATCACAAAATGATATGCGCGTTACTAAGGTTGGAAATATGCTTCGTAGTTGTCGTCTTGATGAATTGCCTCAGCTTATCAATATCCTTTTAGGAGATATGAGCTTTGTCGGCACAAGACCAGAAGTGCCTCGCTATGTGGCGGCTTATACCGATGAAATGAAGGCAACCCTATTATTACCAGCTGGTGTAACTAGTGTGGCAAGCATTGCTTATAAAGATGAAGATCAACTTTTACAAAATGCGCAAAATGTTGATGAAGTCTATATTAATGAGGTATTACCAGGCAAGATGGCTTGGAATTTAAAGAGTATTAAAGAATTTTCTTTTCTACAAGATATTAAAACGATGGTTGATACAGTACTAGCTGTATTACGTTGAAAGAGGTCCCTATGAGTACATCTATGACAAAGGAAATACAAGAAAAAGAGCTTGCTATGTTGCTGTACTTTAAAGAGTTTTGTGACAAACATAATTTGCGCTTTTACCTCTGTGGCGGTGGTCTCATTGGGGCTATACGTCATAATGGCTTTATCCCTTGGGATGATGATTTAGATTTATTTATGCCACGTCCCGATTATGAAAAATTAGCTGAATTATGGCCTAAATATGCAGATACAGAACGGTATACTTATTGTCGAACTGATCGAAATCATATTTATCATGATGCGGGTGCTTCTATTCGAGATAACAACACGACATTTATTAATCGTCATAGTATGCACGAAGATATTTGTCATGGTTTGGCTCTTGAAATTATGCCTATTGATGGATGTGCACCAGGTCAAATTAGTCGTACACTGCAATTGATGTGGGCCATGACCTTTGCACTTTTCAATGCTCAACGATTGCCAGATAATAAAGGACCGATGTATCGCGCATTAGCAGGATGTATTTACAAGGTATTTTCTAGTCAGTCGTTACGTTATCATATTTGGCGTTTTGCGGAAAAGCAAATGACTAAATACGATTTCAATACGAGTAAGGAGTGTACTGAATTAATTGGTAGTTTAAAGGGTATGAAGCTACGTCATCCTCGAGAAGACTTCGAATCTGTAGTATATAAGGATTTTGAAGGTCATCAAATACCAGTTATGAAAGGGTATGAAAGATATTTGCGTCTCATCTGGGGCGATTATATGCAACTACCTCCAGTAGAACAGCGCGTAGCAAAACATGATGCTGTATTTGCTGACTTGCACACACCTTATAAGGAGTATAGAGGCATACATTATGCCAAAAAGGAAGCTCAACCTTAAGGAGGGCCTATGAAACGAATAGCAGTAATCTTTGCGGGTGGCGTAGGTGCTCGTATGAATAACAGCAAGACGCCAAAACAGTTTCTTGAATGGAACGGTAGACCTATTTTGATTCAAACTTTAGATGTATTTGAACAAACGGACTTAATTGATGGCATTGTTCTAGCCTGCAAAGCAGAGTGGATTGATCACACCAAGAACCTCATCAAAGAGGCTAGGTTACAAAAGGTTCTATCCATTGTTCCAGGTGGAGAAAGTGCTTTAGATTCTCAATATAATGGATTGGCAGAAGCGAAGCGTTTATTTCCTAATGAAGATGTTACCGTATTGATTCACGATGGTGTTAGACCGCTTGTAGATAAGGAAACAATAGAGAGAAATATCGAATCTGTAGAAACAAAGGGGTCTGCTATCACTGTTACACCTGCTATTGAAACCGTTATGGTTACAGATAATGGTTCTATCAATCGAATATTAAATCGTAGTCAATGCCTTATGGCAAAAGCACCTCAAAGCTTTAAACTAGACGATATTCTATCGGTTCATGATCGAGCAAAAGCAGAAGGTACTCATAATTTTATAGACTCTGCGTCCATGATGATGCATTATGGCTACACTCTATATCCAGTATTAGGGGAGACGGAAAATATAAAGATTACGACACCATCTGATTATTATATGTTCACAGGTATTATTAAGAACCGCGAATTAGGAGGATTACAAGATGAGTAATTCCGTTATTAAACGCGAGTTAGCAGCTTTACTACAAGATAAAAGGCACTTTGATTTCCTCCGCCATCAACGCATTCTTGTGACAGGTGCGACGGGACTCATTGGCTCTATGTTTATAAAACTGCTTATACTTGCTAATGAAGCGTATGGTCTAGATATACAGGTAATAGGTCACGTACGTAGTCATGACAAAGCACAGGCTATTCTAGGTGATTATTTAGATAATGATTCTATTACACTTATCGATGGTTCTTTAGAATCTATTGATGTGCCTTGTGACTATATTTTACATGGTGCAGCACCAACACAATCTAAGTTCTTTATGGAGCATCCTGTAGAAACGATTCGTACTTCGATTCATGGTACGGAAGCTATGCTTGAACTAGGCCGTCATAAAACGGTAAAGAAACTTGTATACCTATCGAGCATGGAACAGTATGGTGTTCCTTATGAATCGGGACAGGTGATGACTGAAGAGCGATTAGGATATTTAGATCACTTAAATGTGCGTAGCTCTTATTCTGAAAGTAAAAGATTATGTGAGTGTTATTGTAAATCTTATGCCGTAGAATTTGGCGTTCCAGCTGTTATAGCTCGATTGGCACAAACTTTTGGACCTGGTGTTCCTGTTTCAGATAATCGCGTATTTATGCAATTCACTAAGAGTGCTCTAAAAAATGAAAATATTGTACTTCATACAAAGGGCGATTCTATGTCTAATTATTGCTATATTACTGATGCATTAACGGGCATTTTAACCCTTATGAAGGACGGAGAAGCTGGTGAAGCATACAATGTATGTCATGATGAGGAAACTCGCTCCATAGCTAGCATTGCTCATTTAGTAGCGACCCATGTAAGCCATGATAAGAGTGAAGTCATTTTTGACATTCCAAAAGATGTACAAGGCTTAGGCTATGCGCCGACAGTGCACATGTTCTTAAGTTCAAAAAAATTAAAGTCCTTAGGATGGCAGCCTAAGGTAACAATGGCGCAGGCTTATGTAAGACTTGCAGAATATATCCAAGAGGAAGGCCTATGAAAAAGGAAATAATCATTGTTACTATCTCCCTTGGTAATGATGGAGCTGAACGAATTTTAACAGAGTTAGCTCGTCAATGGGTGCATGATGGTCATCATATTACGGTCATCCAAACTAGTCCCAATCGTTATGGTAATGAATATGCCTTAGAAAATGGGATAGAGCAAATTGAAATTCATACCACAAGTTCTAATAAAGTGATTCGCTTTATGCAGGAAATAAAAGAGCTAATAAAGATTTTAAAGACTAGACCGAATGCTACATGTTTATCATTCTTGTCTGCATCTAGCTTTATATTGGCTATTAGTTCCTGGTTTGTAAAGAATCGCATTGTCTTTTCAGAACGAAATAATCCGCGTAAGGTACCTATCGGTTGGCATCAACAAGCGCTGCGTAATTTTGCTTTTCGCTTTGCTGATGCGTTAGTATTCCAAACGGAAGATGCACGTTCATATTTTCCTGAATCTGTACAAAAGCGTGGTGTTATCATTCCGAATCCTATTAATGGTAAATTGCCACCACCAATTGAGGGAGAACGGGAAAAGACGATCGTTACAGCATGTCGCTTGCATCCGCAAAAGAATTTGCCTATGATGATCAATGCATTTAGTATGCTAGCAGATGAGTTTCCAGAGTATAAACTCGTTATTTATGGGCAAGGCGTTTTAGAGGATGAACTACGAGCTCAAATAAAATCTCTTAATTTAGAGGATAGAATTTTATTGCCTGGCTTTGCTAGTAATATTTTAGAGAAGGTCGCACCTTGTTCTATGTATGTTTCATCATCTGATTTTGAAGGTATTTCAAACTCTATGCTTGAAGCGCTAGGCATGGGCTTGCCTACAGTTGTTACAGACTGTCCAGTAGGTGGGGCTCGTATGGTCATAACAAGTGGAGAGAATGGTATCTTGGTGCCTGTAGGAGATACACAGGCTATGTATGAAGCCATGCGTAGCGTTCTAAAAGATCCTGCACTAGCAGCTAAACTTTCACAAGAAGCCATTAAGGTGCGTGACAAATTCCCACTATGCAAAATTGCTAAACGTTGGTTAGATGTTTTATGAGTTGTAAGGAGGAGAACCATTGAAGTTAAATATTACGGCTATTGCTGACCGCATGATATGGTTCATAACTCTAATTTTTTTAGTGTTGTCGTTGACCATTTCCTTTGCCCTTGGCGATGCGAATTATGGTGCTTATGTATTATTTGTATGCCTATTTGGACTTATTATTTGTTATCTCATCCGAGAGCAGGGAGTTATTAAATTTAGGCTTACTTGGATGCATGGTTATATGCTCCTCTTCATTGGAGCCTGTTATCTGAGTACTATTAATGCTATAGAGCCATCTGTAGCACTCAGTCGAAGCTTTGATATCGTCAAGATATTCTTTATGCTTATCATTCTATACATGTGTTATCAAGATAAAAAATCGGTGGACACATTATTAAAGATTGGTATGTGGACTGGGTATATAGTTTGTTTTTATACTGTATATTTCTATGGTTTAGATTATTTTATTACTGTTTTGTCATCTTCTGCTCGAATTGCCAATGATGCATTAAATGCGAATACAGTAGGTTTGTTAGGGGCCAATGCAATCGTTATGACATTGTATTATATGTTGTACGATCGTCCTCGTTGGTGGAATATTATAGCCTTACCTACATTGGGAATTTTAGCGGCTACCGGCAGTCGTAAAGCCTTAGTGTTCGTTGTTGTTGGTACAGTCTTACTATTTGTGTTTAAAAGTTTACGCAGTACTAATGTAGTGAATTCTATTGCGAAAATTATAGGGTCCTTATTAGCTCTTACGTTAGTTGGTATTGCAGTCTTACAATTGCCTATGTTTTCAGAGGTGCTAGACCGTATGTCGAGTATGGTGGATGCCTTTTCTGGTACTGGTGGCGACTCATCAACTATTATCCGTATGGCTTTGGTTGATATCGGATGGGATTTATTTTATCAATCCCCTATAACTGGGGTGGGTGTAAATAACCCTTCAGTATTTACCTATTTCGTATACGGTAAAGAGAATTACTACTTACATAATAACTATATTGAGTTATTAGCAGGTACAGGGGTAATCGGCTTATTGGCGTATTATTCAATGTACATATACATTGCCTATAACTTAATTCGTTATCGAAACTTTCATAGTAATGAATACGTAATGGTACTGATTTTGTTCCTTTCTCAAATCGTTATGGATATGGGCATGGTTTCTTATGATAAGCTTGAGAGCGAGATGGCACAGTACATATTTTTATATGATGATGTTTTATTTAGAGGTGCAATTGCTCCGGAAAGGACGTAAAAATGAAGCTCAGCAAGTTGTGTAAAGTTGGCATGTCCTTTTTAACAAAACCTTACTATCGCACGAGAGTATTAATCAAATTAGGTTATTATGATTCTTTATCTGATGAAGAGTTTTTAAAGAAAGTATTCCCAAAATACATGGGCTATCCTCTAGATTTAGAGAATCCTAAAACTTTTAGCGAAAAGTTACAATGGCTAAAGGTTAATTACAGAGACCCTATACAAACAGTAATGGTAGATAAGCATGAGGCTAAACATTTTATTGCTCACCGTGTAGGTGATCAATATATAATTCCCACCCTTGCTGTTTGGGATTCCGTAGAGGATATAGACTTTGATACATTACCTAATCAATTTGTTTTGAAATGTACACATGATAGTGGGGGCATCGTTATTTGTAAAGATAAGTCATCCTTTAATCGAGAAGCCGCTAAAGCTAAATTAAGTGCATCCTTACAACGGGATTATTCGCGTATAGCCAGAGAGTGGCCTTATAAAGATGTTCCTCGTCGGATTATAGCAGAGGAATATTTATCTGAGCTAGGGAGCAATGAAATCTTAGATTATAAAATGTATTGTTTCCATGGTAAACCAAAGTTGACTGTAGTATGTTCTGACCGCTTTTCTAAAACAGGAACGCGTATGAATTTTTATGATATCGATTGGAAACCTATGGGCATTCATTTTGGGCATTATCCGCCGGTATCAACTGAGTTTACAAGGCCTGAAACATATGAAGAAATGCTAAGATTGGCTACTGAACTTAGTAAAGACTGTCCGTTTTTACGTGTTGATTTTTATGAAATAAAGGGACGACTTTATATTGGAGAGTTAACGTTCTTTCCGGGTGCAGGATTAGAAAAGTTCCGTCCTATATCAAAAGATTATGAATTGGGAGAGTGGTTACACCTTGAAACTGTACATCGGGGCTGATTTTGTCCCAACGGATATAAATAGAGAATTATTTGAATCTGGTAATGGCGAGGCTTTGGTTGGTAAGGAGTTACTGGGACTTCTAAAGGCATCTGATTTAAATGTATTTAATTTAGAGGTGCCTTTAACAGATGCATCTACTCCGATTAATAAATTTGGTAATAATTTAAAGTCTCCTACAAAAACAATCTATGGTTATAAGGCTTTAGAGCCTATATTTTTAACATTGGCTAATAATCACTCCTTAGATCATGGTGTAGAAGGATTAACTACTACACTGGAGTTATTAAAAAAGTATGATATTAAAAATGCAGGTGCTGGTGCTAATGTAAAAGCAGCTAAAAAGCCTTTTATCTTTGAAAAAGAAGGTATACGTATAGGATTTTACCTATGTGCAGAACATGAGTTTACCATTGCTTCTTGTCATACAATGGGGGCTAATCCATTTGATGTATTAGAGAGCTTCGATGATGTAGAAGCTTTAAAGAAAACTTGTGATTATATTATCGTCCTATATCATGGTGGGAAGGAGTTTTATCGCTATCCATCGCCAATGTTACAAAGATATTGCAGAAAATTTGTTGATAAAGGGGCAGATCTTGTAATTTGCCAACATAGTCATTGTATAGGTTCTCGTGAGGACTATGGTAAGGGGACTATTATTTATGGCCAAGGTAACTTTATCTTTAACTCCGAATCCTATATACATCATAAGGAGTTTGTAAAATATTCCTTATTAATCAGTGTAGAGGCTACAAAGGATACCTTTGTTGTATCTGAAGTGCCAATTCGTGGTACCGAAAGGGGCACCCGTTTGGCTACTGAATCGGAAGCCATGGAAACATTGACGGAATATAAAAAGCGAAGTGAAAACATTAGAGATGCTCATTTTGTTGCTCAAGCATATAAGGATTTTGCTGATACTCATGTAAAGCGATATTTGCGTGAATTTTTAGGTAGATCTTTTATCATTCGTGCAATAAATGGATTATTTGGACGAAAATTAATGCAACTTATTTTAGGAAAAACAAGTTATTTAGCAATTCAAAATTACTTGGAATGTGAAGCTCACCATGAATTATTCTTGCGGGGCATTAAGAATATCAATAAAAAATAATGGATACAAAAATAGTAGCTGCTGCTAAATGGTCTGTCATAACAGAGGTTTTAGCAAAGCTTATTACACCACTAACAAATATAATATTGGCCCATATGCTAGCACCTACGGCATTTGGGATATTGGCAACAATTATGATGGTTATATCCTTTGCAGAAATGCTAGCTGATGCAGGATTCCAAAAATTTCTTGTACAGCATGAGTTTCAAAGTGATAAAGAAAAACAGGAGGCTACAGATGTAGCTTTTATTGCTAACTTAGTTCTTTCTTTACTCTTGTGGGGGGCTATTATAGTCGGTCGTGATGAACTGGCCGTATTAGTTGGAAATGATGGCTTAGGCATACCGTTGGCCATAATGGGGGCCATGATTCCGCTCTCTGCTTTCAGTAGTGTACAAATGGCATTGTATAGACGGGACTTTAACTTTAAGTTTCTTCTTAACATTCGGCTCATCACAATTCTGACTCCTATATTGATATCCATACCTATGGCGCTCATGAGATATGACTATTGGTCTTTAATCGCTGGTATGTTAGGGGCTCAGTTATTTACGGCTTTGGCCTTATTGAAGAGTAGGAAAAATCAAATCCATCTCTTCTTTAGTTCTAGAGTCTTTATGAACATGTTTAGTTATAGTGCATGGTCATTGGCTGAAGCATTTTCTATTTGGCTTACTGCATGGGTGGATACCTTCATTATTAGTCGCTTTTTGGATGCCTATTATTTAGGGATCTATAAAATGCCTATGGCTATTGTTACAACTGTCATGGCTATGGCTACTTCATCTTTAGCGCCTGTATTATTTGCCGCTTTAAGTCGAGTTCAACAGGATGAACAGGCATTTTCCAATACATTCTTTACCTTCCAACGCTATATGGCTCTTTTTTTAGTACCTATAGGGATAGGCTTGTTTGTATTCCAAGACTTTGTTGTTGATCTCTTATTGGGACCACAATGGAAGTTAGCAGGTATTGTATTGGGATCTTGGGCCTTGAGTTCCGCTATTATGACAGTAACAGCGAATTTGATTTCTGAAGTATTCCGTGCAAAAGGAGTTCCTAATTTATCATTCTGGACTCAAATATTACATTTAGTTGTATTAATACCGGTAATTTATATTTGTATTCAGTATGACTTTAGTACATTTGTCTATGCTCGTTCAATAGTACGCATGGAAATGTTAATGGTTGCCATGATTTTCTTAGCATTATTTATACATATGAGTGCCCTTCGAGTGATTACTAATATAGGTGTATATCTAATTACTGCATCTATTGTTGGTGCTCTTGCATATAGTATTTTACATTTATATGATGCGGTATGGTGGACTATAGCTTGTATGATGTTATGCGTAGTACTATATGTGGTTATTTTATGTATCATTCCATCTGAGCGCACTATTATCACTTCTGGCGTTGATAAATTATTAAGTAAAGTAAGACGCTCATAATTAACAGAACTATGAAAGGAGTACATATGCTTTCAAAAAATGTAGACTTAAACAACACGGTGATCCTAGTAACGGGAGCCGCTGGATTTGTAGGGGCTAATCTTGTTATGTCCCTGTTATCTGAAGCAGAAGGAACTCAAATTATCGGCATAGATTCTGTTAATGATTACTATGACGTGGCCTTAAAAGATTATCGATTGCAACAAATTGATGAGATGAGCAAAGATAATAAAAATACGTGGATATTTAAAAAAGGGAATATTGCAGATAAGGCCTTTATTGAAGAAATTTTCTCTACCTATAAACCACGTATTGTTGTTAATTTAGCAGCACAGGCTGGTGTACGTTATTCTATTACGAATCCTGATGCTTATATTGAGTCTAATATTATTGGTTTTTACAATATATTAGAGGCTTGTCGTCATTCTTATGATAACGGTGGAAGTGGAGTAGAGCATTTAGTTTATGCATCATCGTCTTCTGTATATGGTGCGAATAAACAAATTCCATACTCTACAGATCATAAAGTAGATAATCCCGTATCTCTTTATGCGGCTACAAAAAAATCAAATGAATTATTGGCTTATTCTTATGCCAAGTTATATAACATTCCTAGTACAGGACTTCGTTTCTTCACTGTATATGGTCCTGCAGGGCGTCCTGATATGGCATACTTTGGCTTTACTAATACGTTGCGGAGCGGTGGCACTATAAAAATCTTTAACTATGGTAACTGTAAACGTGACTTTACCTATATCGATGATATAGTAGAGGGCGTATCTAAGGTGATGTGTGCGGCTCCAGAACGTCGCAACGGTGCCGATGGTTTACCAGTTCCTCCGTATGCAATTTATAATATTGGTAATAGTCATCCTGAAAATCTTCTAGATTTTGTGCGTATTCTTTCAGAGGAATTAGTTGCTGCTGGCGTATTACCAGAGGATTATGATTTTGAAGAACATAAAGAATTAGTGGCGATGCAACCAGGCGATGTACCTGTTACCTATGCAGATACAAGTGCTCTAGAAGAAGATTTTGGATTCAAGCCAAATACATCTTTACGGGAAGGGTTACGGAAATTTGCTATATGGTATAAAGAGTTTTACATGACGGAGGGCAAATAAATGAAGATTGCAATTGCTGGTACAGGCTATGTAGGCCTTTCAAACGGTGTTTTATTAGCACAACATAATGAAGTGGTGGCCCTCGATATTATCCCTGAAAAGGTTGAAATGCTAAATCGCAAAGAGTCGCCTATTGTAGATGCGGAATTGCAGGAGTATTTAGCTACTAAGAAGTTAAACTTTAAAGCTACCTTGGATCCTGTAGAAGCTTTTAAAGGTGCTGAGTATGTTATTATTTCAACGCCTACTAACTACGATCCTCAAAAGAACTTTTTTGATACCTCTTCTGTAGAACAAGTTATTAAAACAGTATTAGATATTAATCCAGATGCTGTTATGATTATTAAGTCCACTGTGCCAGTTGGGTACACCGTTCAAATGCGTAAGGAATTTAATACAGAGAACTTGATATTCTCTCCAGAGTTCTTACGCGAAGGTAAAGCTTTATATGATAATTTACATCCTTCCCGTATTGTAGTAGGGGAAGACTCTGAACGGGCCCGCCGTTTTGGACAACTTTTAGCTGATGGTGCTATTAAGGAACATGTACCTCAATTATATACGGATTCTACGGAAGCAGAAGCGATTAAATTATTTGCTAATACGTATTTGGCATTGCGCGTTGCATACTTTAATGAGTTAGATTCTTATGCTGAGGTTCGTGGCCTTAGTACAAGTCAAATCATTAATGGTGTTTGTTTAGATCCTCGTATTGGAGACTTCTATAATAATCCATCCTTTGGTTATGGTGGGTATTGTTTACCAAAAGATACTAAGCAATTATTAGCTAACTATAATGATGTTCCACAAAATTTAATCTCTGCTATTGTAGATGCTAATAGAACTCGTAAAGATCATGTTGCAGATGTTATTATAGGGAAGAATCCTAAAATTGTTGGTATTTATCGCTTGACGATGAAAATGAATTCTGATAATTTTAGAGCATCTGCAATTCAAGGTGTAATGAAGCGTATCAAGGCAAAGGGGATTGCAGTAGTTGTTTATGAACCGACTCTTGATGCAGAAGACTTCTTTAATTCCCCTGTGATTCGTAACTTTGAAGACTTTAAACGTGTTAGTGATGTCATAGTAGCTAACCGTTGGGATAATAGTTTAGAAGATGTGAAGGATAAAGTTTACACAAGAGACATTTTTGACCGCGATTAATATAAGTATATGTATTGTGGCGTTTAGGAGAGTAGTATGAAACGTTGGATACTATATATCCTGTTAGGGCTAATAGTATTTTTTATATGGGATAATTCGATGCAGAATGGTGGATCATCAGATGGATTTAGTTTACTTTTTGCAGAGACTTTGATTCCTATAGCAAATAAATTAGGCTTTCATGGAAATATATGGACCTTAAATAGGATTGTTCGAAAATTAGCTCATCTCACAGAGTTTACAATCCTTGGTGGTGTTTTATATACGATTCTACGTCGATATATTACATATGGTACCGTAATTAAGACTATAGGTTTAGGAATGTTCATAGCTAGTCTTGATGAATTTATACAAAGATTTTCACCAGGTCGTAGTTCTCAGTTCTCTGATATTTTGATTGATACAGTAGGTGTTGTTATTGGTATTTTAGTGGTAAAATTAGTCTATAATATCAGGTATAAGAGAAGTACATTTAAAAATTAAATTGTTAATAATATACAGATGAGTGAAAAATACCTCATAATCTTAGTGATTATGAGGTATTTTTAATGAAGATAATATGAAAATATAAATAATATATTAAATAAACACATTATAATTTATTTATTTTTATATAAAAATCACTATACAAGCTACTTTTCCCTTGATATAATCATGAATAGAAAATGAAAAATAAATGAGAACAACATGAAATTTATAAAGAGAACGATATCTGTAAGGGGTTATCGTAAGTAGAAGGGAAAGAATATGAATCGCGTGGTTGACTTACATGGTTGCAT
>NZ_UQYC01000042.1 GCF_900545205.1 uncultured Veillonella sp.
GGTGAATCTGATTCGTTTTCATGCCATACCGGGGGTCCACCAATACAGCCGCCTGGGCAAGCCATAACTTCGATGAAGTCATAGTGTTTGTCGCTGTCTTTCAATGCATTAAGGAAGTCACGTGTATTTTTACCGCCATGTACTACGGCAACGGTCAATGTAACGTCATCACCTAGTTGAACAGTGGCCTCTTTAACGCCTTCCATACCACGAACGTCTTCGAGGTGTGTCAAAGCATATGGAGGTGGCTCTTTATCTGTGATGAGCTTATACGCTGTACGTATAGCTGCTTCCATAACACCGCCAGTGTTACCGAAGATGATGGATGCGCCAGTTTCCATACCGATTAAGTCATCGAATTGGGACTCTTCAATCGCATTGAAGTCGAGGTTTTCCTCTTGAATCCAACGGATGAACTCACGTGTAGTAATGGAAATATCTGTATCCATGCCAAGGGATTCGTCATTATGATAACGAGCTGCTGCATTTTCTTCTTCCCGTTTTGTTTCTGCTTTTTTAGCCGTACAAGGGTTTACAGATACAGATACGATATTGCTAGGATTAATGCCTTTTTTCTCAGCAAAGTATGTTTTAATCATAGCTGCTTCCATAGCGATACAAGAACGTGTGGAAGACAAGTTAGGAATTAATTCAGGGAAGTAGATTTCCGCAAAGCGTACCCACGCTGGGCAGCAGCTTGTGAACTGAGGAATTTGACCGCCAGTTTTAAGACGTTCTACAAGCTCAGATGCTTCTTCCATGATCGTTAAATCCGCACCAAAGTTAGTATCTACTACATAGTCCGCACCTAATGCGCGCAAAGCGCCAACCATTTTACCTTCAAGGAATGTACCTGGTTCGTAGCCAAAGCCTTCACCGATAGCTACGCGAACCGCTGGAGCTGTTTGGATAACTACGATTTTTTCAGGATCTGCAAGCGCTGCTTTCACCTTTTCAAGCTCGGATTTAGCATGCATGGAGTCGAATGGACATGCAGCCGCACATTGACCACAGTGGATACATACAGGCACGTCGCCGTTTGCATCGAGATCGTAGTAGTCGAGTACGCTCATTACGTCCGCACAAGCGCGACGGCATAACGTACAGTTTTTACACTTGGAAATGTCGTGATAAATGGATGGATTGTCGAGCGCAATCGGCACACGTTTATCGATAAATTCGTATTGAGACATGAGGACCTCCTCTAACAAACTAAAACTAGCAAACCTTTAAAAGAAATAGACCA
The DNA here is from genome assembly GCF_900545205.1 of uncultured Veillonella sp. Taxonomy (GTDB): domain Bacteria; phylum Bacillota; class Negativicutes; order Veillonellales; family Veillonellaceae; genus Veillonella. Next base: position 1,247 of record NZ_UQYC01000042.1, read on the forward strand.
AACTACAGAGCACTGTGCTCAAGGCGTACTTCCACATCTTACCTTTAGTATACGCTATAGTGAAAGTTTATACTATGTAGAAATGTTACACTTTTGCGTAAAATTATGATCAATCAACCCTCTCTAAATGACATAATATTGTTCAAACATTCTACATGATATTGTGCGTAAGCATATTTCAATAAGAGACAACTTACAAAAATGCGTAATAATATTCCCATTGTACCACGAATGGATAAATAATTCACCAAATTTTAGGGAATTAAAGGTAAATAAAAAACGCACGCCCTCAAATAAGAACGTGCGTATATAGGCTTTCACCAAAAATCATAACCCTCGGAGGATCAGATTATTTGTCACCCCAGATAAGTGTGTATACAGCGTATGCAGGAGTACCTTGTTCAACCTTACGAGTAGATTTGCTAGGTTGTTCTTGTTTTACTACTTCGCCTTTTGGATTGTAAAGAGTAACCTTAACGTCTTTTACTTCGCGTTTTTTGTGGTTGAACTCTTCAGTTACGATGTAGTGGTAACCTTCGTAGTCCATAGCTTTGATGTCCAAAACAGCTTTTTTATCATCTTTTTTAACAGAATCGTTATCGATGGACCAAGTGATGCCATTACTATCAGTACCAACAGTATACCAATTTGCTGCATCAACACTACCGATGCCACCAATAAATAAAGCGCCTGCTGCCAAAACAGCTGCCAATGTTTTTTTCATATGTTTACCTCTCGATTTAAATACAAGAATACAAAAACTAGTATATTCGATGAAACTAAATATTTTATGAAAGACAAACGTGCTCAATTATTAGAAGGTCTATACCAAGTATTAAGACCTCACATAATAAGTAGAGCGACCGCCACCTTTTCGTTGAATACGACCATCCTTCACAAGAGCACGTACAGACCCTTCAATAGCACTATCGCTAAGATTAGGACACCATTCTCTAAGATCTTGCTTTGTGAAATCCCCTAAGTGATTATCGATAGCTGCTTTCACTTGATCCATTGCAGAACCACTATTTGCCAATATAGAACTGCGGTCCTCAAAGTCATGATACGCGGCCAATAACATTTGTAACCAATACCGAATGAAAGTCGTAGGACAAGAGCTTTCATCATACCAGGCATCACTAGACTCGCGTAAAGCAGTATAATACATATCCTTATGTCTTGCAATCTTGGCCTCTAACGATACATATTTCCCTACCATAAAGCCACTACGATACAACAATAATGTCGTAAGTAAACGACTCATGCGACCATTTCCATCATTGAATGGGTGAATACATAGGAAATCATGTATAAAAATTGGAATAGCTAGAAGTGGTTCTACCTCTCCATTGCCTACAACACGATTATATTCAGCACAAATCTGGTCAAGAGCCTCTGCTGTCTCATAGGGCGCTAGAGGAGTAAATAACACCTCTGTCCGTCCATCGGGATAGGTAGCACTAATATAGTTCTGTACACTCTTTAACTGTCCACCACGAGCATTAAACTGGTAATTATACAAAATCTTGTGCAACTGCAAAATATGATTGCGACACAAGGATATGGAATCATAACTTTCATGGATAACATTTAAAGCATCACGATACCCCATAATCTCCTGCTCATCCCGATTTCGAGGTGTAGTCTTGTCAGCTACCAACTGCCGAAGGCGCGTACTCGTCGTCACGATTCCTTCAATCGCATTCGAAGCCTCTGTACTCTGTACCTTTGCTAACTCTACAAGAGAATCTAATATGGCAGGACACTGTGAAAGCAAAACCTCCTCCTTGCCATTCGCCCGGTAGATTCCCGCAATAAGACTTAAAATATCCATATCCCACGACAAAGACTGAATCCAACCATACTCAAAACGACGCATACACACACCCCCATTCGGTTCTAATCCCTTATACATAAAATTATTCCCTTAAATTATACCATAAAATAAGGGAATAAGCATTTTGGAACATTTCCTCATTAGGAAATGAGAAAACGGGTGAATATATCTCGTAGGACGACTTAGGTCACTATTCCCCTACGCAGTTTTGAGTAAATTAAATCATACGTGCAGAAAGGGTTCTATCTCTTTGAGACCGACTTAGCTCGCTTTTTCCCGAACGCAGATATGGTAAATTTCCACATTAGTGAAAATACAAGGGCGGATAGTCCCTCGAAATCGACTTAGCTCGCTTTGGAGATTGAGAGGAACTATCCGCCCGGAATTGGACTAAAGAGGAAATTTACCAAATCAAGTGATACACGTGATCTAGGTTACTTCCTTCTTGTATTTGTACTTTTGTATTTGCTAATGTTTCAGATCCAATCATATAGCCTTGTGGGTTATATGATGTAACATCAATGAGCTGCACTGTTTTATCAGCGCGATTGAATGTCATTGTATAAATGGAGTGATCTCCATTAGGATCTACAATCTTCAAACGCAATGTAGCGCGAGCATCATTTTTATCAACAGAATCATTGTCGATGTAACCTGTACGACCAGCTTGGTCCGTATCCAATGCGTACCAACTTTCAGCATGAGACACGCCTACACCAGCGCTAAATAACAAACCGGCTACCGCTAAACAAGCAAACCATTTCTTCATAACTATTCTCTCCTGACTATAAAATTCAAATAACTATGCAATCTGCATACCATAAATTCTCTACGCCTTCATTATAACACCATAATTGCATATTACTAATAAAAACTCTATTAAATGCATAAATTATATAGAACCCCTAAGGAACATCTAGCGAGGTCCCTATGGGTTTAAATAATCGTATTGTAATAGGGATGCCCATACCAAGATTAGCGTAAATTAGAAATAAAAAGGCCCAACACTTCAATGAAAACGACTTAGCTTATTCCTCTAGGAACGTCTAGCAAGGCCCCTATGGGCTTTAAATAATCCAATGGATTGAACGCTGATATTCGCTCTGTAAGATTGGTAAGAAAACAGAAAGCCCCGAACTATTCTGAAAACGACTTAGTTCACTATGGAGGCTATCAGGATAGTTCGGGGCTACTTATACGTTCTGAATATCTAACTAGACAGAGCGAATATCAGCTTCTATTAAATTGTTGGATTATTTACCCCATAGGGCCTGCATAACTTCTGCGCCCATGGTATCATCTTCAATTTTTGTAGGTTTTTGTGCTTCTTTACTGGACAACAATGCTACACCTGCAGCACTGTATACTGTTGTATCAAGTTCTGTCCATGTTTTTTCTTTGCGATCGATACGTACTGTGTAGATGTATGTGAAGCCTTCTACATTGTTAATTTTAACAAGTACTGTAGCCGCATCATCTGTTTTATATACAGAAGAGTTGTCGATAAACCATGCTGCATCGTCAGCGTCAGCATCGATATAATACCAATCAGCGGCACTCGCTTGGCCAAAGCCACCTACAAAGAAAACCCCTGCTGCAAACATAGCAGCTAACCATTTTTTCATTTCTAACTCCTTAACGCTAGAGACGACCATCTAAGATGGCCGCCCATAGTTACTTACATATTTGTATCTTAATTACTTAATTATATTATTCTTCAGTTCCGTCTTCTTCGATTTCAGAACCTGGAATAACAGCAATGCTAGCTACTTTATCACCTTCGTCGAGGTTTTGTGTTTTCACACCAGAAATAGCTTTGCCTTTTTTAACAGCAATATCATTCATATTAAAGCGAATAATCTTGCCTTGTTCAGAGATAAGCATTACTTCATCATCATTATGAACAACTTCAACGGCAACTACGTCACCTGTTTTGTTCGTAATCTTGAAGTTCTTAGAGCCTTTACCGCCGCGTTTTTGCAATGTATAAGCTTCCGCATCATTGCGTTTACCAAATCCTTCTTCGGAGATAGTAAACACTTGTGCTTCGCTTTCATCAGCATTAATAACACCAGCACCTACAACCACATCGCCTGCATTGAGTTTAATGCCCCGCACACCGTGAGCCGCACGTTTCATAAGGCGTACATCGCTTTCACTGAAACGAATAGCGATACCCAATTTAGTACCAATCAAGATATCTTGGTCACCAGTCGTTACGTTGACGGAAATCAAGTGATCCCCTTCATCGAGGTTGATAGCGTTGAGACCAGAACGACGGATGTTGCGGTATTCTTCGATAGCTGTACGTTTTACAACGCCGAACTCAGTTACCATGAATAAGTTTACATCTTCTTGAACCCGTTCAAGGTCGATCATAGTCGTAACGGATTCGCCTACAGCTAGTGGCAATACGTTAACCATGGCCGTACCGCGAGAATTACGGGAACCTGCTTCTGGCACTTCGTATGCTTTGAGGCGGTATGTACGACCAGTGGACGTGAAGAACAACAATGTATTATGCGTACGAACATGCATAATTTGTGTTACATAATCGTCTTCCTTCGTCTTCATGCCGATAACGCCAGCGCCACCTTTATGTTGGTTGCGATATACGTTCGCATTCATCCGTTTGATATAACCTTGTTTAGTCAAGGTAATAACCATCTCTTCGTCAGCGATGAGGTCTTCTACATCAAGGTCGGACGTATCGATTGTGATTTCAGAACGACGAGGGTCGCCGTATTTCTTCTTCATATCATCCAGTTCGTCTTTGATGATTTGACGTTGACGCGCTTCGCTAGCCAAGATAGCTTTCAAGTCTTCGATCAATGCCAACAATTCCTTGTATTCGTCTTCGATTTTCTCGCGTTCCAAGCCTGTTAAACGGCGTAAACGCATGTCGAGGATGGCTACTGCTTGTTTTTCTGAAAGCCCGAATTTTTGCATCAATGCGTTACGTGCAATTTCGTCAGTTTGAGAACTGCGGATTGTAGCGATAACTTCATCGATGTGGTCAAGGGCGATCAATAAGCCTTCCAAGATGTGTGCACGCGCTTCAGCTTTGTTAAGCTCGAATTGAGTGCGGCGTACGATTACATTGAGACGATGATCTAAGTAGTAACCCAATACTTCTTTCAAATTCAATACGCGAGGATGACCGTCTACGAGAGCCAACATAATCACGCCGAAAGATTCTTGAAGTTGAGTGTGTTTATATAATTTGTTAAGAACGATATCTGGTTGCACGTCAGCGCGCAATTCGATAACGATGCGCATACCTTGACGGTCAGATTCGTCGCGAAGTGCTGTGATGCCATCAATAACCTTGTCGCGGCTCAAGTTCGCAATCGTTTCAATAACGCGAGCCTTGTTAACTTGGTATGGGATCTCAGTCACTACAATTTTATGCTTGCCCTTCGCCATTTCTTCAATGGTTGCACGAGCGCGCATTTTTACGCTGCCACGACCTGTGGAGTATGCTTTTTTAATGCCTTCCCGGCCCAAAATGAGCGCCCCAGTCGGGAAGTCTGGACCTTTGATTTGCGTCATCAATTCGTCCACAGTTACATTTGGATTATCGATGAGCATGGTAAGGCCATTACATACCTCGTTAAGGTTGTGCGGCGGAATATTTGTCGCCATCCCTACGGCGATACCGCTGGAACCATTGATGAGAAGATTTGGAATCTTCGCTGGCAATACGGTAGGTTCTTGCAAGCTTTCATCATAGTTCGGCATGAAATCAACAGTTTCCTTGTCGATATCAGCGAGCATTTCTTGCGTAATTTTTGCCATACGTACTTCGGTATAACGCATCGCAGCAGCACTATCGCCGTCGATGGAACCAAAGTTACCGTGGCCGTCTACCAAGAGGTAGCGCGTATTGAAATCTTGCGCCAAACGTACAGTCGCATCATAAACGGAACTATCACCATGTGGATGATACTTACCAAGTACGTCACCAACGATACGAGCGGATTTCTTGTACGGTTTATTTGGCGTCATGCCTGTTTCGTGCATCGCGTACAAAATACGACGATGAACTGGTTTCAAGCCGTCACGCACATCTGGAAGAGCACGCATTACGATTACGGACATCGCATAATCGATATAAGCGTTCTTCATTTCTTTATCAATCTGAACGGGATGAATATTCCCGTGGGACCATTGTTGGTCTGCCACAATCTCACCTCATTTTACTAACACTGATTATAATACATCATAATATTATAGCATTTTTAAGGGCTAAAGGCTATAAACCCTTTATTATTAACTGTGTTCTTTCACAAATCTATCAAAATCAGAAATTACCTTCTGCTGTGTATTAAATACTTCATATTCACTAACAGCTTTCTTCTGTGCTTGTGTCATAGAAATAAGTCCTTTATTTCTTAAGATTTGATACTCATTAAAATCTAAAAACTTATCAACACTTTCAATAAAAGCTTTCATAGTAAATGTTTCACGTCGTTCAATAATACGTTCTATATAATCAAAAAATGAGGATATCGTTCGCTCAAGTTGTTCAATTTCTTCAACGGATAAATAATTTTTGGCTACAATTACATCTTTTTTATAAATCCGCCCTTCCGGTCCAGATTCCCACGTAGTCAATCCCATATGATCCTTTGTAGCATCTGCATGACTATGAATGATCTCTGCAGCAGTTTGACCAGTAATAGCATAATGAAACTTATTCTGTATCGTTCCAAAAAATTCTCTAGTAATAGGTGATTGTGCATCATAATCGATTGCACACGCAGCAAATATATCTGTTACTTGTTGATATATGCGTCGTTCACTAGCGCGAATTGAGCGGACTCTTCGTAGCAATTCTTTAAAATAATCGTGTCCAAATGAACGTCCATTCTTTAGCATAACATCATCAAGAGCAAAACCTTTGATAATATATTCCCGTAAAACTCCTGTCGCCCAAATTCGAAATTGAGTTGCCTTTTTGCTATTTACTCGATATCCTACCGCAATGATAGCATCAAGATTATAAAAATTAGTTTGATAAATTTTACCATCTTCAGCAGTTGTTTCCATTTTGGAAATAACTGCTGATATAACTAGTTCTCCACTTTCAAATATATTCTTCAGATGCTTACTAATAGCAGGTATATTAACATCAAATAGTTTTGCCATATCTTTTTGTGTCATCCAAAATGTTTCATCTTTGAATAGTACATTCGTGGAAACAGATTCATTCTCTGCTTGATATACAATAACATTTCCTGTAATCGCATTTTCTAAAGATGTCATATAATTCCCCTCTATATTTATATCTCATTTTATTTCATACTTCTAAGCTATTCCTGCTTCTTATTTAATGAGCTGCATGATATATCATATGGTCCAAGACCTTAACAAAGTCTCGTTCCACACCTGAAGTATCATTACCAGTACTGCCAATTCCGGTTAACATAGTTTCTTTCCAATCATTCCTTGCCATAAATCGAAAACCTATCAAATACTCGGCTTTTGTTTTGTCCGCTTCCTCTTTAGGTAAATAGTAAATACCAACGCTTCTATCAGCACGAGGATGTAACAGTGCTGGATTATCTTGCGGTTTATATTCGCTATATATGGATTTCATAAAGGTTAGAATATCTTCACCCGTTACATACTTATCTACAAAGATAATTTCATTGGATCTAAATAGAGGTATCTGATTAGTACCTGCTACACGTGTTGCTTCAGATTTCTTTAGCTTTAAAACTTCCTCATGTGTGGCCATTCGCAGGCCATGTTGCTTAGCACGTTCCACCAAAGCAGCGTTCAAATGAATTAAATACTCTTGTGAATAGGCAAAATTAGCATTCGTGTATCTTTCACCACCTGGAACCGGTAAGGTTGGGCGTTGCACCACAGAATTCGTAGTGAAAGAAAAACCGTTGCTTTCATCATAAAAGACATACACATTCCGCTGGAACGGTTTTTCCTGTTCCACTACAGAGGACTGGAGAACAAGATTAGGATGAACAACAGCAAACTCCTTTTCCACACTAGCCTTGATATCCTCTGGCGTCGCAGGATCACCATTCTCCGTCGTCCACACAAAAGAACAACCGCTCAATAAAAATGTACAAATACACACAACAACTAATGATATATACCTAATCAACTGCTTCATAGATACACCTCTCCCTGACCTATTTTCCTCGCACAGCCTGTTGTATTTCCCGATTAACAACGGTAATTATGTCTCGTTCAATCTGCTCAGAACTCTTATCTTGATAACCAACACCACTCATTAAGGTATCTCGCCAATCTTCCCGCCCTCTAATTTTAAAACTTATTAGGTACAGAGCCTTGCTCTTGTCTGTTTCACCATTTGGTAAATAGTAAAAGCTAACCTTACGGCCATACACGCTACTTACTAAGGTCTCGTCACCATTAGGTTTATATAGAGAATATATGTCTCGTAACATACCTACGACACCTGCGCCATTCGATGTTTGATTAAGAAATATAAAATCCCCTTCCTCAAACAAAGGCACCGTACTATTATCCTCTTTTCGCATAATCTTAGCATCCATTAGCGCTTTGCGCTCCTCATTATTAGCTACCTGAAATCTATACTTTGCAGCAAGCAGTGCTACCTCACTATTCAAGCGATCTAAATAAGCCTCTGCATACCTATACTCTGCGTTCGTAACCCGTTGACCACCAGGAATAGGCAACTGAGGAACCTCAACAGAAGCACGCGCAGTAAAGACAATGCCATTATTCTCATCAAAAAACGTATATTCATAGTGCTTATAAGGCTTTGTAGTAACAACCTCAGAAGCCTGCAACACTAGACGCGGATGATACGACGCAAAACGCTTCTCAACCATTGCCTTTACATCATCCGGCGTATACGGCTCAGCATCGAGCGTCGTTAACCGAGAAGAAGTACAACCACCCAATACAACACTACAAACACACACCAAAACCAACAACACAAACCTAACAAACACAGGCATACACAACCACACCTCTCTCCCTTTACCAACTTTAGAATGAATATGCTGGCATGACTATAATTAGGATTATATTATTATTGATGGGACATCTTTATAGCTAGTGTTTTAAAAAGTGCTATTACCTATTGATGAGCGACTTAGGTCACTATGGAGCGAGGAGATAGGTAATAGCACTTTTTAACTAAGTATGCATATAGTTCTCGGGCCCCATCAATAATAGCTATCTATTAACTAGTTCATCCAGCATATTCATTCTATAATGTTCCACTACATCCATGAACGCTTTGTTATGAATAGGATTTTCCGTCATCCCAAATAGGTGACTGTTACAGTCGCAGTCAGAGGATCCAAATTTAGGCACGTCCCATTCGGCAATGCCACGGACCGCATCAGCGAGAGCGCATTCCGCATCATCCCAGCTAGTTCGAATCGGCAGGCCTGCAATCATTTCGCAGTGACCGCGGAAATAGTCTAGATGCCAGTGCATTTTCTTCCGTTTTCGCTTGTGGCGCTCAATGCGTTTCGTTAAGTTCGCCTTCGCAGAGCCTACGTACATATAGTAACCCGCCTTGAAATGCATCATCCCTTTAGAGCCGATTTCAAGGTCAAGATCATGGCCGAGGTGCATGACCATCACGTACACGCCGCTATCGTGAGCCTCTGTGTCGAGGATGCTACTTGGATAGGAACATTCATGGGTTACAGTAGGCATGGTGAAAGTCTCGTCCCACGCTACAGCAACGGCTTTCCAGTCTAAAGAAGGGGCTACCTCTTTAAAAGTACGTGCGAATTCCAAATCGGTATGGTAGTCAGGCAAGAACCACTGCGCTCTATCCCATTGCACAAGGAATAAAACGCCTGTGTGATACCCTTCGTTTTGCAATTCTTTCAAATGTAGTAAATGCTTGCGACCCCGTTCTGTAATAGCATCAGGGAACATAGCACCAGTCTTGGAGAATAGCGTACAAGACTTAACCTCTAACAAGAACTCATCCCCCGCATCATTAGTGAGGAGCAAGTCAAAACGTGATGATGTGCCGTGTAATTTAACCGTATACTCTCGTCTTACGACACGCCACTCTTCCCAACCAGGGATGAGTTTATTTTCGATCAAATGCTGCGCTACATCATTACTATAATTTGTATCGAGCATAATCACTACGCCATCTCGCTCAATGCCTACCACGCGATATTTTGTCTTCGCATCAGGTTTATCGTGGGGCACGATGTACATCGTTGCACCTGTAAACAAGAGCTCCCACATGCGCCCTGGATTTGGTAAATGAGCGAGTACGCTTTCACCATTTAAATCTAAAGTCACCACAAAACGGTTCGGGCGACCTGTATATTTCGCTTTTAAAATTGTATCGTAAAGGACCTTCATTGTATCTCCTATATCAGTAATATTCTATATGTCTATTATACGCTATTTTGTTACAGGATAAGAATCCTATACATCGTACTATGAAAGTCCTTACGTTAATGGGAACCTCTAACAAGTGCTATAAGCCCTTAAAAACTTACAAAAAAGAGGTGTTTAAAAACTTACTAAAATATGGCTCAATAATTCACCACAGTTACAGGATCATTGTTACGGTATTTGCGATTACTGCGTTGATAATCTCGTTCTACCAAGTTATGTAGGGCTTCTCCTAATAACTTCCAAAAACCATCAGTATCTTCCGTTGGTATACCAAGAACAATGGAGCTTCCTTTGGAATACGTAATACATGTGGAGGTTATATTATCAAGAATTGGCAAATATACGATAATGACACCACACGCTCCTAGCATATCCTTAAGAGGCTCTTTCACACCAGCTAATGGTTCGCTCTTAAGGTCCTCAATTTTAGGTATAAATTTTCTTAGTAACTCCGCATCATAAGAATTTACCTCTACAAAACGAGCTTGCCCTTTCGTGATTTGTACTAATGTATAAATCGCACTCTTTTTAGCTAGCTCCATATCCTTAATATTTTCATATACTAAGGGCATAACCATTTCATTATCTACATTTTTTAAAGAAGCTACCTCAAAAAATTTTTGTAAATTATTGACCTGCTCCGCTGCCTTTTTGGTTTCTGGCACGATACCTAAACGTGCTAATTTAGCATAACCAAAAGGCTTAGCAAAATTGATTTCTTCATCAATGGAGTTTTCATACTCTACTTTTAATATCTTCTCTCTGTAATTGGCTTCTAATCCATTCCAAAAACTTGCTTCTACACCAAACACCCGTTCAAGACGCATTGCCACATCCTGTGTTAGTGGGACTTCACCATTAATGAGCTTACTGATGTGCTTCTCACTCATATCCATTCGTGTAGCTAATTCTTTTTGCGTCATATGCCTATCTTCTAAAACCTCTTTTATTGTCATTCCAGGCGGTATAGCAATAAAAGTTTTACTCTCATATATCTTCATAGGTATATCTCCTATTCTAATGATAATCTACAATTTCTTGAATCTCTACTACATGAAACGTTCCATCAATATGTATAAAAATAAGTCTATAAGGGTGTACTAAATCCATAGCATATTGAGTTTTGCGATCTCCAACCAACTTATGACACCTACCTATACCATTTAAAATCAAATACTGAATAGATGTAGCAAAACGAAGTTGATCAATTCTTAAATGAATTTTACGTGCCATCTCACGTCCATATTCTCGCCTAGCAGTATTTGCATCTGTACAAACTGTTTCTAACTTATTATTCTTATATCGTATATCCAATATGTCACCGACTCTCTCAAATCATAGTGAATGGTTGATACAATATAAATGGCCATTTATAATAATTTACCTAGTAGGTTAATTCTATTATACCTCTTCAAATACAAATGTAAATAAATAATTTACCAATTGGGTAAATTTAATAACGCTATGTAGTATCAAAAATCATGTATGCTATTAATAATTAATATTGAAATTTTTCATTTTTGTAGCTTAGGTTACATTATTACGTGTTAAAATAGTTTATACTAGGAACATCAGGTCAGTATTTAATACCCGTACTGATCGTTACGCCGGGTTTTGATGAGGCATCGCCTAGTTGATCTCATCACGCTGTTCGTATACGTGCGAAGCTTTCACAAAACCCAACGGCGTATATTTTTTACAAACAAAGAATCACATAGATTAACTAAGTAGTTTTAGCCACTATTCTCCGCAGAGAGGGCTCGAGAAAGGATTTAACATGGCACAAATTGCAGCAAATTTACAACGCATTAAAAACGGTCAACGCCGTTATGCAATTACACCTCGCGTTCCTGCAGGTTTCATTCAACCTGAACAATTACAAAAATATATCGACGTAGCTAATGAGTTCGGCGCCGTTCTTAAATTGACTGGCAGCCAACGCATTATGATTACGAATTTGAAAGCAGAAGACGTAGATAAAGCTTGGGAAATGCTCGGCATGGAGCCAGCGTACACTGTATCTAATCGCGTGCGCAGCGTAAAAATCTGTCCAGGTACTACATTCTGTAAACGCGCTAAACAAGATAGCGTACATCTTGGCATGCAAATCGAGCGCAAATATTTGTCTCAAGAAATGCCAAGCAAAATGAAAATCGGTGTGTCCGGTTGTCTTAACTCTTGTACTGAAAGCCGCATGAAAGATGTGGGCATCATCGGTACTGTAGAGGGCTGGAATGTTTACGCTGGCGGTAGCGGCGGTGCTCATCCACGCATCGGCGACCTCATCGCTGAAGTAACAACTGAAAAAGAAGCTCTTGCATTAGTAGATCGTATCATTGCATACTATAAAGAAAATGCACAAATCGAGCGTATGGGCGAATTCATTGACCGCATTGGTTTAGAGGCTTTCAAAGCAGCTGTATTAGGCGACCTTGAAGGTGCTACAGCTGAAAGCAAATCCGATGAACCAGCTGTGTTCTTACCTGGTCATGGCAACGACCCTGAACCAGAAGCACCACGCCTCGAAGCAGGTGCCCCTATTACACCAGATACAATCATTCGCGATATCGTAGATACATATCCAAATGTTGTACCTGTGTTACAAAGCATCGGCATGGGTTGCCTTGGTTGCCCATCTTCTACGGCTGAACCATTATGGCAAGCTGCAGAAATTCACGGTGTTAATGTATACGATTTAGTTCAAAAATTAGAAACAGCACGAAAAGGAGCTTAATATGTCCGCATTCTTAGGTCACATCCATTACTGGTTATATCGTAAAATTCAATTGCTCGTAGAGCGTGAAAACTTGATTTTAGAGAAAACAACTAAGGTTGTTGATGATTTGGCAGAGGAATTGCACTCCATCTCCGTAGATACTTACGGTGAGCCAATCAACCCAAGTATTCCTCTGGAAAACATCATCGATCATGGTAATATCCATGGCTGGTTGTCAAACCAAATCAACATTGCATCCGTTCGCGAAGCAGCTTTCATCAAAGATTTGCTCGACACTAACTCCGGCGACGAAGCGGTGAACGTAGTAACAGCTATTCTTGATGCGTTTGCTGTACAAGGCCAAGCATGTGGCGTTGTGGCACAAGATAACCTTGAAGAACACACAGCTCCAGCAATTTACAATGCGTTGCAAAACTTCTACGTAAATGGCATGCCTTGCGATGGTGGTGACCAAGTTGTTTCTGAAAGCCCAGATGAATTTACATGGGTTGGGGATCACAGATTACAAGCAGGCTACTGGCGTACAGCGGGCGTTGACCCTAAGTTCATGGCATTAGCGTACCAAACATGGTTCGAAGCCTTTGTAAAAGCGGTAGATCCAAACTTTGAACTTGTAACGACTGAAGAAAACGGCACACGTTTATACTCCATTCGTAAAAAATAATAGAGTATCTACTCTCAAATATATGTACCCAAAAACGAGCGTTTAAAGCGCTCGTTTTTTCTTGCCCAATATTTGGCTATTTGAGTTTTCTATATATTTCTTCCCTATTTTTTCAAAACTGTAGCTATAGGCACAGCATTGATAAGTAATATCATTTATAATGTAACCATAAGATAAATACATCATATTATGTATTAACACAACGTAACGTATAAACATAAGCTTTCAAAATAAAAGCTAGAATTAGGAGGTCTATTATGGCAGGCACAGTTAATCAAGAATTAGGTTTATTATTCCAAGGTCCTAACTATGTAATCGTTAAAAAAGGTGGCAAAGCTGGTGAAAAGGTAGAAAAACATAACCATCCAGAAGCTAATGTCATCTTTACAGTAGTTAAAGGTAAAGTACAAGTATTCCTTAACGAAACTGAAGAACACGTACTCGTTCCAGGCCAAGTATTAGAATTCAACGGCGACAACTACATCCAAGCTACACTTGTAGAAGACAGCGAATTCGTTGTAAACCTTATTCATAAACCAGAATAAAAACTAGTTTAAACATAAACCCTATAAGAAAAAGCGGTTAATCGTAATTGATTAACCGCCTTTTTTAGTAAGCTGCCCGTTTTATATAGTTACTATTTTATGGAGCATATAATTTTGTGGAGCTTACATTTTGTAGAGCTTAAAAGGAATTATATATTGTTAGCTCACTTACATCAGACCGTTTTGTATGGCCCGGTGCAGGTACGCAGTCTGGATGTGGGTATCCAATAGGAAAGATGGCTACAGGTATGATAGTATCTGGCAAGTTATAAGCCGTACGCACTTTAGCGGGATCAAAATGAGCAATCCATGTTGTACCGAGGCCCATATCTGCGACTTGGAACATAATATGAGAGCCTACAATGCTGGCGTCTACAGAGCCTAAATCCGCATCATCATATTCTCGCTTCCAGCTCACTTGATTATCGTAACAAACAATAATAGCCAAAGGCGCATTAAAATGACCATTTGTACAGTCTTTTAGTTTATTAAGACTATCTGCTGTATTTAATACAAGTAGTCGTTGTGGCTGATAATTATGAGCTGTAGGCGCTAATCTTGCTGCCTCTAAGATTATATTTACCTTCTCCTGCTCTACAGGTTTCGTATCAAATTTTCGAACCGAATACCGTTCTGTGGCCAACGCTTTAAAATCCTTCATTAGATCTCACTCCTTAGATGAAATAAGCTAATCTATTTTAAAGAAAACACCTATATAATACTTATAATATATTAATTCGCTATTATAGCTCTCCTTTTACCACTTGAACCACTTCATTAAAATCCTCTGAAAGGGCATCAAATTCTTGGTCAGAATATAGGAAATAACCTTCTAAACCTCTATGAATAATCGCATTTACTGTTGGGTGAAACTCTTCATCTGTGGCATCAATGACAAATTGCGTCATTTGATAAGCAACTTCCTCTGAATAAGTAAGTTTATCAATACCAATATGAACCATCAAGGCTTGGACATCCTCTGGTGTAAGGGACTCCTTTTGAGCCGTCCCATTTAACATTCCAAAAATATATGCTGCCGCTAACTGTCTTTCAAGCTCATCCGCTAAATCAATCGTAACCAAGCTAAGGAATGTATCAACCATTTCCATAACTTCATTCACAATACTCTCTTTCATAATAAATCCTTTCTAAAACAGCTTAGATATTATCACAAGCATAGCTATTGAATATAAAACTGACAAATTTCGCCCCTTAGTTTACATGACAATATTAATACAACTAACAATATGCCATCTCTATACAGACTACTTCTGTTAATATATTTCTCTATCTTACTATAAAAGTCCTTTAAAATCATAACCACCCGTAGAACGGGTGGTTTGCTCTGACCCTATAAGGGTCTTTCT
>NZ_UQYC01000043.1 GCF_900545205.1 uncultured Veillonella sp.
GTGGTTTAATGATTCGCGACTACGTCGCGAACCAGTCTAAAGACAATAATAAAAAAGTTGATAGACACCTAATAGCATCTATCAACATTTCTATTACATATGTATTTAAAGAGACATAGACAAGATAATACCACCTATGCCAAAGACAAAGGATACGATATAAAATGCAATACCTGTTATCCAAGGACTCAATCCAAATTGCTTAGACATCAGTTGCGCCATGATAATTACATTAAATAGTTCTATGGTGCTTAATCCACCGGATCCGCCTTTAGCATGTAAATCCAAGAAAAGATAAATAGGCGCAGCAAAAAGTACAAAAATCAAATGGATCCAACTAGTAATACAACTATTTAAAAGCATGTCTGCCACTAGTTGCTTATATGTAACCTGCCCCTTAAAGACCTTAAAAATACCATATAAAATACCAGAAGATACAAGAACAAATGCTACAATTCCAAGTACATATCCTACAAGAGGAACTGCTTCAAGTTCTATAGGGCCTATAGCCTCCCAAATAAATGTTTTAAAAAATGGACTCTTTGGGAAAATCAGCGTTAATATATATAACCCTATATCTGTTATGATTGCTGATGTCACAGCTAATAACAACATATTTTTAACAGTAACAAAACGCATCCATTTTTCTATATATGGACCAAACATACCATTCATAATTCTATACCTTATAAATCTTCACTTTTAAATAATTGATAGCCTTCAAAATAATAACTATGGTCAAGGCCTTTCATAAATAGTTCTCGATTATTGATATCACTCGTAAGTGCTTTAGCAAGAATAGCTTTTATTTCTAAGTCATTTACTGGACTTCGTTCCATAGCAGACAAATATTGCTCTTTATCAACCTGACTCCAATCGATGGTCTTTTGTAATTCTGTACACAACATATGATCAAGCCATAATCGCATGCTACGACCATTACCTTCTCTAAAAGGATGAGCGACATTCATTTCAACATACTTTTCTACAATTTCTTCAAAAGTAGATTGCGGCATATCTTCAATAGTTTTAACCGCTTCAGCAAGATACATGACAGGAACAAAGCGGAAATTTCCTTTTGCAATATTCACAGTCCGCAATGTACCAGCAAAATCATATATATCTTGAAATAATATAGTATGTATTTTTTGCAAGGTAGTCCACGTACCACTAGGCATATCATTAAGTAAGTTTTTTTCAAACAATGTTGTTGCCGCTTTTTTACTTATTCGTTCTTCTTCTCTAGCCAATGTTGGGGAATCGGCAATCCCCAATCTATTAGTGATAACCATGTTGGACCTCCTTTTTATTTATTTTCATTATATATTATACTATAGGAACAAAAATTATAGTTATTACAACTTTAAATATTACGAGCAATGAATAGAACTAAAAAAGCAGCCCAACAAGGGCTGCTTTTTCGTTCATCTTATTTCAAAGATGCTGCAATTTTTGTAAGGTTTTCATCCATACGTTCTAAGTATGTTTTATTATCTTCGTTACTTTCGATTGTGTAAATAGTTTCTACCTTAGCACCAACTTCGCTTGCCAAAGTCTTGGATACTTCTGGGCTAGCCATTTCTTCTGCGAAGATAGTAGTGATATTGTTTTCTTTACAATACTTGATGAGTTCTGCCAATTGCGCTGCATTTGGTTCGCCTTCAGCAAATACATCTTCTACACTATTTTGTTCTAACCCAAAGTCACGACATAAGTACGCAAATGCTGCATGACCTGTAACAAAGTTTTTATGAGGCGCTTGTGCAAATTGACCTTCATATTTCTTAATCATTTCATCAAGTTTAGCTACGTAGTCATTGTAATTCTTTTCGTAGTAATCCTTATTAGCTGGGTCAGCTTTTACAAAAGCATCTTTAATATTTTTCACTTCGATTTTTGCATTTTTTAAAGATAACCATGCATGAGGATCTTCTGCGCCATGTTCCTTAATTTCTTCAGGATCAGTATTTTTGATAGCTTCTACGCCCTCTGTAGCAACAACAGTGATGAGCTTGCTGTTTTTAGCCGCATCAATCGCTTGTTGTGCCCAAGGTTCCATACCGAAACCGTTGTACACGAATACTTGAGCTGTTGCCAATTGTTTCATATTTTCAGGTTTCAACTCGAAATCATGTGGCTCTACGCCATCTGGAATAATAGTAGATACCTCTACCTTGTCACCACCAATAGCTTTTGCGAATTCAGCCATGGCGTTAAAACTTGTTACCACTTGGATCTTCTTACCTGCTTGTTCCTTTGGTGCATCATTGCCACAGCCTGCAAATAATGCAGCCATCATGATGCCTATCATTAACAAAACCAGCTTCTTGACCATCGTAGTCCTCCTTTGTGAAATCCTGATCGCTATGCTTTCATAGAATAGTAACCATTCTTTAGTTGCAGTTGCGACTCAGTTGCATTTGTAATATAGTTATAGTATAAACTTACTCAAGATTTTGTCAATTAGAAAAGTGGTTTTTATATGTTATCTATTGAACATCTTTATTTTTCCTATCAAGGTCAGCCACCTTATGTGTTGAATGACCTTAACTTACATATTCACAGTGGTGATTATATATCCATCGTTGGGGACAATGGGTCTGGTAAAAGTACCCTTCTACGTCTCATCTTAGGGTTCCTGAAACCTGTGAAAGGCTCTATCAAGCGAGATACAAACAACATTCGCTACGTATCTCAAAAGAATGATTTCTCTCATGCAGGCTTCCCTATTACGGTAAAAGAAATACTTGATTCCTACCGTAAGCTATTAAAAATTAAAGATAAACATGAAGTAGATCGTGTCTTAGAACTCACCAATATGACGGAGTTCAAAGACCGTTTAATTAGCAAACTATCTGGTGGTCAAGCACAGCGTGTGTCCATCGCTCGTGCCCTCATCGGTAATCCTGACCTCATCATACTTGATGAACCATCTACTGGTGTTGACCGTAAAAGCCAAGAAGGCATTTACTCACTCCTCTGCGAATTAAATCAAGTTCATCACATTACGATTATCTCGGTGGAACATAACCTTGAAATGGCCTTAGCCAATTCAACTAATATTTACCATATCGCAAATGGCCAAGGTCATCTTTGCTCCCCTGAACAATACGCTTGTGAAATTATGCACAGCACAGGACGCAACCCTATGGATCACGAAAGCTGTGCTTGCTTCACAGATGTAACAACTCAGGCTCAGGCTCAGGCTCAGGCTCAGGCTCAGGCTCAGGCTCAGGCTCAGGCAAATGATACTATAATTGAGGAGGTGCGCCATGTTTAGTTATGATTTTATGCAAAACGCCTTCTTTGTAGCTATCTGCATTTCCCTCTTATGTCCCTGTATCGGTATCTTTATGGTACTACGCCGTTCTAGTATGATTGGTGATACCATGAGCCATGCCTCACTAGCAGGTATTACATTAGGCTTATTAACAAATACGAATCCTATCTTAGGAGCATTCATCTTTACTGCTATTTGCGGTGCCCTTATCGAGTTCTTGCGAAAATATTTTTCTCACCATCTCGATTTGATTCTTACTATTATCTTATCTCTTAGCATCGGTACAGCTATTACTCTTATTAGTTCAGGTAAATTAAAAGCTAACGCCAATGTATTCTTCTTTGGCAGTATCTTAACCGTAAACACTACGGATATGATTAGTATTGCAGCCCTAACAATTCTATCTGTTTTAACCTTATATTTCTTATATAACTCACTTCTTTACATCGCTTATGATGAAGAGGCAGCCCGTGTAGCCGGTGTTAAGGTTGATTTTATCAATTACATCTTTGCCATCTTAATGGCTGCGGCCGTATCCATTTCTATTAAAATCGTTGGTGTTCTCGTATTAAGTGCTATGATTGCCTTGCCTGTAGCATCGGCATTACAACTAGAAAAAGGATTTAGAACGACATTACTCTGTTCTATTGGATTTAGTTTGCTAGCCATGATTATCGGCCTCTTCGGATCCTACTATCTCAACGTAGCTCCAGGTGGTTTTGTATCGCTAATATCAGTTGCAATTCTACTCGTAGTATTAGTCATTAAAAATATCAGAACTATCCTACGCCGTATGCAATTTAGCAAGTAAACAAAGATAATCATCAATATATAGATAGCTATTCTATTAGCAAAATAAGATGGCTATCCTGTGCAAAAAAATTATCTACTTATACTTGTATAACAAGTTTAGTATTAAAACAGAATCGAAAGAGCGTTATGAATACAACAAGTTGGCCTGAAGGCATAAAAAAAACCAAACAGCGCGAAGCCATTTGGTCCGTATTAACAACTACAGATAAACCTATTACGGCTATGGAAATCGCAGAGCGATTAGGCGATGGTAGCACTACATGGATGTCTACTATTTACCGCACTCTTGAGCTGTTAGAAACAAAGGAAATCGTTACCCGTACAACACTCATGGGTAGCGATATGGCATATTATGAAATTACACCGCATACACACCGCCACTATGCAGTGTGTACAAAATGTGGAGCCATGATACCTCTGCACACATGCCCTGTTGTAGAAATGCCACAGGAATTAATTGATGCAGGCTTTACGGTGACAGAACATCATCTAGAAATTGCGGGGATCTGTAAAAACTGCAAGAATAAAGGCTAATAAAAATCTATAAGTAAATGCAAGAAAAAGGACGTAACTGTAAGAGTTACGTCCTTTTGTAATTTTATGATGTTTCGTATTAGCTTTATTTAACTTTCACCTATTACAACATCAATGGCGCTACTACGAAGCCAAGTGCTACTGAAATCGCGATGGCAAGTACACCAGGGATGAAGAACGGATGGTTAAATACAAGCTTACCGATTCGTGTTGAGCCGGTATCGTCCATTTGTACAGCCCCCAAAAGTGTTGGGTATGTAGGCAATACGAAGAGTGCAGATACGGCTGCGAAGGAAGCGATAATAATGTATACGGATCCTGGGTTCTCTGGCGTAATGCCGAGAGCTAGAATTACAGCTGGTACCAATGCTTGTGTTGTCGCCGCTTGGCTATACAACAATGTACTAGCAAAGAAGAATGCTACAGCTAATAGGAATGGATATGCTGTTACCAAGCTAGATGCAAGAGCTTTAATTTCAGGAATATGACCTTTTACAAAAGTATCGCCCAACCATGCTACGCCTAGTACGCAGACACATGCGGATAAACCGGATTTAAATGTGCTTGTATTAACAAGTTGTGCTGTATCAATTTTACAGAAGAATGTAATAGCCGCTGCAATTACCATCATGAAACCAACGATGGCATCATTTCGACCAAAAATAACAGGTTTAATAAGACCAATGTTCTTGGAGATGGCAGTTGCATAGAATACGATACAAATAATACCAATCAAGAAAATCAATACAGAAGTTTTCGCACCTGGTTTCAAGTGGAAATCAGCACTCTTTTCACGAGGTGGAGCCACATGACCTGCTGCCAAACGTTCTTGGTAAACTGGATCGGAAGACAAATCATTATTTGCGAAGGTAGACATAATAAATGCCGTAATCATAACCGCTACGAATGTTGTAGAAATACAGATGGCAAGCAATGTTGGATAGTTGACACCATATGGTTCAAGGAAACCACTCATAGCAACAACTGCTGCGGATACTGGGCTCGCTGTAATACCAATTTGGCTTGCTACAACGGCGATGGATAATGGTACAGATGGCTTAATGTTTTCACTTTTTGCCACCTCTACAATTACAGGAATCATAGAAAATGCTGTATGACCTGTACCAGCCAATAGCGTTAAGAAATACGTAACTGTTGGTGCTAAGTAGTTGATATGCTTAGGGTTTTTACGCAAAATACCTTCTGCAATACGCACCAAATAATCGAGACCGCCAGCGAGTTGCAAAGCACAAATAGCAGCGATAGCAGACATGATGATGAGAATTACATCCCAAGGAATCTGCCCTGGGAACATCCCCATGCCAAGGCTTAACAACACTACACCAAGGCCGCCAGCGTAACCGATGCCCATCCCACCTAGACGAACGCCGAGGAAGATGGCACCAAATAAAATAATAACTTGCATAATTACATAAATGTCCATACGATGACCTCCTTTATACGTATATAGTATCATAGATATGCAAAAATATCATCGAATTTTCACAATGTATAGTCTATAGTTTAAAGACTTAACGAAACATTATCCGCTAAACATATAAAAAGCTATATATGCCGACGACTCTAGAACCGTAGAATCATGACATATATAGCTTTTACGTTTACCTTAAATCTTTATAAAATACTTAGCCGTAAATTGTTATAGAATTATTGGTCGTAAGTCTTCGAGGATTCCCTCTTCTTCAGTAGCGCGTTGGATACTTTCACCAACAATGCGAACCATATCCTCTAATTGTTCCACAGTGGACGCCAATGGCGGCATGAGGATTACCACATCACCGATTGGACGGCAGATGAGGCCTTGTTCACGAGCAAGGATGGCCACTTTAGCCCCTACCGCATCATTTGGACGATATGCTTCATGAGTAGCCACATCTTTTTCAAGTTCGATCCCTACGATGAGGCCACGTTGACGAACCTCTTTAACATGTTTCAGGTTTTCGATTGGCTTCAATGCATTAGTGAAAGCCTCAATTTTCTTAGGTAATCCTTCGATAACCTTTTCATCGCGGAATACTTTCAACGAAGCTAATGCAACGGCACAAGCCAAGGCATTACCTGTATAGGAGTGTCCATGGTAGAAGGTTTTCTTTTCTTCAAATGTGCCGAGGAAGGCATCGAATACACGTTGTGTAGTCAATGTGGCAGCGAGAGGCATATAACCGCCAGTAATCCCTTTAGACAAGGTCATGAAATCTGGAGCCACACCTTCGTGTTCACAGGCAAAGAATTTACCAGTGCGGCCAAAGCCTGTGGCTACCTCATCGACAATGAGGAATACATCATGTTTCGCCGTTAATTCACGAACCCGTTTCAAATAGCCATGAGGCATTACGAGCATGCCTGCTGCAGCTTGTACTAATGGTTCCATAACGAGAGCTGTGATTTCATCACCCTCTTCATTGAGGATGCGTTCTAGTTCAGCCAAAGACTCTTCAAAGGCCTTTTCTCGATCTGCTACGTCACGATATACGCCAGGGCTTGGCAATGTCAAAGGTTTGAATAATAAATTATGGAATACTTGGTGGAACAATTGAATACCACCTACAGATACGGTGCCTAATGTATCCCCATGATAACCCGCATTGAGGGCAATGAACTTAGTTTTCTTCGTTTGTCCTACAAGTTGGCGGTATTGGTAGGCCATCTTAATAGCAACTTCAATAGCTGTACTACCATCATCAGACAAAAATACTTTATTTAAACCTTCTGGAGCGAGCTCTACTAATTCTTTACACAATTGTGCAGATGGTGGGCTTACAAGCCCGAGCAATGTGCTATGAGCAATTTTATCCACTTGTTCCTTCAAAGCCTGGTTTAATACAGGATGGTTATGCCCATGAATGTTAACCCATAAGGAGGACACGCCGTCATAATACTTTTTACCGTTCTCATCGATGAGGTATACCCCCTCACCACGTTCGATTACGACTGGTTCTTGTGCCAACCAATCTTGCATTTGTGTAAATGGATGCCATACAAACTCATGATCCCATTGTGCTGCTTGTGAAAGCTGTTTCTCTGCCATTTCGTCACCTCATACGTACAAATTTTACAAACTTTAATTCCCTATCCCTATAATGCTCTACTACTATAACAATCTATTAAGATACATGATTAGGCCAGATTAAATTACAATATCTAACTACTATATGCCTAGTACTGTATTCCACACCTTCTTAGAGTCCACAAAGGACCGAGCCCAACCTAGCTGAACCTTTTGGATATTCGGACCTTGGTATGGCGGTACAACAGCTACCACAGGAATACCTGTATATCGTTCCATGTCTTCCACATTTGTTTTCAACAAGAACGGATCCACTGCAGTCGTATCATTGACAATAATGGCTTTCACCTCAATACCATGCATCTTCGCGTATTCACAAGTTAAAATAGCACGGTTAATGGAGCCCAACCGTCCATCAGCTACAACGATGGCTGGTAATTTAATATCTTTCATTAAATCCGTAAATGTATTATCACCGTAAAGAGGTGTTGTAATACCACCAGCACCTTCTACAAAGGTTAAATCATAGCGATGAACAACATCTAATGTATGAGCTACTACACCAGCATAATCGATTTCTATACCAGCTAATTCTGCTGCAAGACGAGGAGAAAAATCTCCAGCAATAGCATATGGATTAACCTCGTGACGGCGCGACTCAGGAATGCCCGCGGAACGCATCAAATGTGTAGCATCCTTGCTTTCAAGATCCACATTATAATTATCCTCATCCATCGTTACACATTCAGGAAAAGGTACTGCGCTGGAGGACACCGGTTTAACCATACCAACCGCAAAGCCATCATCAACAGCCATAGCCCCTAACAACCCTGTCACAAACGTCTTGCCTACATCTGTATCGGTTCCAATTATAGAAATACCTAACTGCTTCATACACGTCTCCTCTCAGCGATACTTAACGCCGCATAGGTTAACCAATTTATGTGAGTAAGTTTACAATCTAATTACAATATACAGCCAAAGGGAATATATAGTCAACCTATTATTACGCTTAAGGTTTACCATAATAGGACTATATGGGGCCCCATTAATTTCTCCCCCACTCTCGATACGGTGAAATTACGCTATTTCGGTAATAGACATTTAGATTTGATGGGACTAATTCATAGGTACAGTTAGAAAAAGGACGATAACTTTTCCCTCTTACTTATTTGATACAGTGAATTTCGTTTTATTGATTTATGAATAGACTCGATGGGACTAGTTCATAAATACAGTTATAAAAAGAGTGATGACTAACCGATTAGCGACTTAGCTCGCTTTGGAGCGTAGAGGTTAGTCATCACTCTTTTTTACCTAAATGTAGTTATGTAAAGGGGCCCCATCGAGGCCACCACTAAATCTCAATATAACGGAATTCGCCTGTATCAGGATCCATCATCCCTCCATAGAATCCCATTCCTTTTGGGAATAGTGGGTGGTTACGCAAGAAGTTAACTGTATAGATTACATTGTCTTCGGATATGTGGAAACGATCCATCCAATCAATAAGTCCTGGTTCGATCATGCGAATCGCATCTTCACTGATACCTTTTTCTTTCATGGACTCCATAAAAGTTGTAGCAGAGAAATCAATCATGCCGCAGTTCTCATGGCCGATGACTAATACATCTTCAATTTCCATACCATACGTAGCAACTAGCAAGCTTTGTACAATATTATCGATAGGTTGCGTTACACTATTACCAGCTGTTTTTATAACGATGATTTCACCACGGTTAAAACCTAATGCATCTTCTAGCATGCAGACTAAACGCGTATCCATACATGTGACAATACCTAGTTTTTTAGTAGGATGGCTTGTTAATCCTGCTTTTGGTAATTCTGGGTGGTTTTTCACATACTCTTTATTGGTTTCAATTATTTGTTTAATATCAATCATAAGGTACCTCATTTACATTTCTATCTATAAAATAGATTCTATTCATTATATACAATATATTCAATGAAAAACAAGAGATTTTCATCACATATAAATATTTATTATAACCTATATCCTTCATAAGAAATCCACAAAAATCGTATTAATTCAATATTTATAATTAATATTCATTTATTATACCTTTTATTCTTATATATTTATAAAAATGAATATACTGTATATTTCTTACATTACTAGTAGATTATAGTTCCCCCAATATGGTACTATTAAAACTATAGAAGAGAAACGCCACATGATACCACATATGACGTGAACTGTATGTACAGTAAGGAGGTTTTTATTATGGGTATCAATCAAAAAACATTGCCAGGCATTCTGCTCTGTGCAGTCCTCGCTATTCCTTGTTGGCTATTAGGCCTGGAATTTCACCTTATTGGTAGTCCAATCTTTGCCATTATCTTAGGTATAATTATTGGCTCTATATTCACATCTTGGAAACGCGAAAAAACTGGTGCCGGCATTGGATTTACATCCAAAAAGATTTTACAATGGGCCGTTATTTTATTGGGCTTTGGCTTAAATATTACACAGATTTTACATGTAGGTTGGATTTCATTACCTGTCATCATTTCAACCATCGCTACATCCTTAATCGTGTCCTATGTTATCTATCGACTCACTCATATCGACTCTAATACAGCTGTACTTATCGGCGTAGGTTCCTCCATTTGTGGTGGTTCTGCTATCGCTGCAGCTGCACCAGTCATCAAGGCAGAGGATCAAGATATTGCCCAAGCAATCTCCGTTGTATTCTTCTTCAATGTAGTAGCAGCTTTTGTATTCCCTCCATTTGGTGATGCTATTGGTCTTTCTAATATGGGCTTTGGTCTATTTGCTGGTACCGCTGTAAACGATACATCCTCTGTAACAGCTACTGCTGCTGTATGGGATAGCATGAAAGGCACTGGTACACAAGTTCTAGAATATGCAACAATCGTTAAATTAACACGTACCCTTGCAATTATTCCGATTTGTTTAGGTTTAGCAAGTTACCAAGTATATAAAGCAAAACAAAGTGCTGCTCAAGCTGATGGTAGCAGTGTTAGCATCGCTAAAATCTTCCCTAAATTTGTTTTATACTTTGTGATTTGTTCTCTTATTACAACAGCATTATCCTATGCGAATGTAGATATTCAATTCTTGAGTGTATTCAAAACTATTTCCAAATACTTTATTACAATGGCCATGGTTGCTATCGGTCTTAATACTAATATCGTAAAATTGATAAAATCCGGTGGTTCTGCCCTTGCATTGGGTGCTTGTTGCTGGATTGCCATCACAGCAGTCAGCCTAGCTACACAACATATGATTGGTTTATGGTAAGAAATATACATACCTATTTTAATATGATATAATTGTATATAGTTAGAATAGTAATAACCCCTCCAGTAATGGAGGGGTTTCGTGCTACTATTCACCTTATTAGTACTTTATCATACTATAGTTAGGAGGGTTAACATGTACTTCTTACAAGGACTTCTTGTCGGTCTCGCAACATTTGCCCCTGTTGGCATGCAAAACCTCTTCATCATCAACACAGCATTGGTACAGCCTATACGTCGTATCATATTGACCCTTATCATATTGGCACTATTTGATATGAGCCTCAGTACGGCAGCCTTCTTTGGTATCGGCGCCATTCTTGAAATGTGGCCTCTTACAAAGCTTATCGTACTCCTTTTTGGGGGCCTACTGATTGTATACATGGGCTTTAATATATTCAGAACTGAACCAGATATACGCAATGTAAATACGAATATTCCAATTCGTAAAATTATCCTATCCGCTATCGCTGTATCCTGGGGGAATCCTCAAGCCGTTCTTGATGCAACTATGATGCTCGGCGCCTTTCAAGCTAATATACCTGAAGAAGGTATTTATTATTTCTTTGGAGGCTTCCTAGCTATGACCCCAATGTGGTTTGGAGCCTTGGCTGCCACCATGCATTTATTAGCTAAAAAAATCAAAATTACCCATATGGCTTGGATCAATCGCTTCTGTGGTGCAGTACTCGTCATTTATGGTATAAAATTATTCATCGATGGTGTTACAATGCTCTTGGAATATGTTTAATTAAACAATCCTCAATAAAGCAATATTCAAACAAATAAAGCCGTTAGCATATGCTAACGGCTTTTATATTGTAATTGTTTATTTGTTATATGACGATTAAATTTATTTTACATAATCCGTCTTTGATACATTAAAACTCTGCTAAAACTTGTTTAAACATTTCTCTAAAGGCTTCTACATAGGTGTTACTTTGATTTTGTTGCGATACAAAGTAGTAATTGCGCTCCATCGATTTACCATGGTTAGTTAATACCTTGCGCTCAATACCTGGCATGGAGTCGGTTAAATATTTAAAACGATCAAGCAGCAATAGTCCTTGTTGACCTGCTACTAAATAGCGAGCCTCCTCTAATGTACGAGCATATGCAAAGGCACCAGCATAACCAATGGCCTTACGATAATGTTCTTCCTCAGCTAGCGTATACTTACCGCGACATACTAAGATAAGTGGTAAATCATCAATAGTTTTAATTTCGACGCTACCTTCCTTTGTATAACCTTGTGGCACTTCAATTACAGTGGTCGCCTTATCAATCAAATGACTTTCATAATCATCAGATAAAATCTGCCACTGATCATTAAATATTACATCCACACGACGATCATCTAACATGCCATATAGTTCCTCATGGCTGCCACTATACATGCGGATATCTAGGTTTTTATAGCGTTTAGCCATGCGAATGACCGTTTGCTGCATAGCCATCCCACTATAGCGATTTAAATAGCCAATTCGTAAGCTAACACGTGCATCTGTACCAATGCGGGTTGTTTCTACCTTAATATCGTGAAAGCGTTCTAGTAATTTTTTACCAGATCGATATAAATATTGCCCCGCTGGTGTTAGCTGAAAGCTTCGTTTTTCACGTACCATCAGCTCCACACCTAAACTTATTTCAAGGGCTTTAATTTGTTGTGAAATAGCAGATTGAGACACATACTGCTCTGTCGCAGCTTGAGTAAAACTATTATTATCAACTACACACACAAAATACTCTAATTGTTTCAACAACATAACGATACACTCTCATCTCTCTTATAATTAGTAGCCTTACTCTATCTACTAGCCCACTACACAACATACACCAACCCCTCTCATTGGTATTTGCTACTCACATAATATTTTTCTCTACAACTACAACTACAACTACAACTACAACTACAACTACAACTACAACTACAACTACAATTATTATATTTCATTGAAAGTAGATTCACTATTATGAACTGCTTTCACGAGACATAACTAAATTACGGTATACAAACCAGGACGCCACAAAGAATATTGTCGCCGTAGACCAGAACACAGCACCATATCCAAAGGCACGCGCAATAACACCACTTATAACAGGGCCTAATACATTGCCCATCATAGCTACACTAGATACGGCACCAAAGACAATGCCGCGTCGCTCAATAGGGACGGCCTTGGATATCAGCGTATTTGCAATTGGCGTAATAAAACCCATAAAGAATCCCGCTATAGCACGGAATATGCCAAGTCCCCATATACTAGGCATTAAGTATTGCAAAATAAATAAGGAGCCCACCGCCCATGTAGCAGTAAAGATAATACGAGGCATAGTCAATCGTTGTGTTACCTTACCAATTGAAATGGATGCTAAAGCACTAAACAAACCAGCCCCAAAAATAATACTCCCTACAATGGTAGCAACAAATTCATCATTCACGGCCATATAGTGTTTGATATAAAGCGGTAAGATAGGACCAATACCAGTAATACCAAAGTTACATAAAAACTGCATTGCCACTAATAGACGAACTCGAGGTATCATCAAAAATGATTTAATCAAAGAAATCTGTGATTCTTGAGCGTCCACCTTATGCTTAAACTGTAAGTTAGGCATTAAAAAATAAATACCTAATAAGCAAATGCCAGTCAATCCGGAAAATATAAAGAATGGCGCTCTATAACCTAATAAATCGGCCGCTAAGCCACCCATGAGCGGTCCAAAAACGAGACCCATCACCATAGATGCTTGATACAGCCCCATCGCCCATGGCACCTTTTCCTCAGGCGTTATAAGGACGATAATAGCCAAACCGATTGGTACATACCCACCTACAACACCTTGCAATAGCCTTAGGACTAATAACTGTGCTGGGGTTTGGGTGAAAGCACAGGCCCCGACTGTAACCATTAAGGTAAATAAGATAAACATCATTACCTTACGAGGTCCCAGTTGGTTCGCCTTACGTGACCAATACGGTGCACTAAGCGCTACCATACAAGGCGTTACCCCTGATACAATACCGGCCCACATAGCAGCTTCACCTGGATTATGTAGACCTAACTCTATAAGGAATAACGGAAGGAATGATAGTACCCCTATAATTGTTATTCCCCCACCGATCTGTATAATACAGATTAAATAGATAATTCGTTTCCAAGAAGAATCCATAGTGACCTTCTTTCTTATCAGTATATACTTACACAAAACAATAGAATATACTCATAATATTATTGTATCGTAAACTACAAAAAAAGACCATCTCTTCCACATATAAAGGGTAGAGATGGTCTCTTTTTAGTTCTATGATTATACGACTTTTATAAGAATAAAAGTACGTATACATCATTTATTTTTGTTTGAACATCCAATAGATGTAGTAAATAACAAGTGCATACGTCACTACATCAAATACAGGCAAGAATGGTACCATTTTAGACAAACGTCCAAAACCATGAACATGAATATTTGCTGCAATGATAGCAATAAGGTTCAAACGATGAATCCAGATTGCTTTTTTACGAGATACATAGTTTGCCATATTGCCTACCCAAGGCGTTAAGTACAATACGGCAAAGATAAGAGCAATAAACATGGCTCCAAGAGAGATATAACCGCCCCAGAATCCTAAGAAGGACTTCAATGCTTTCAAGAAGTATACATACCAATGTGCACATACAAGAACAACACTAACGATACCTACGATGCGATGAACTTCAAACATTTCTTTTGGATTATATCGTTTGATAAACCATTTTGGTTTTGTTGCAATATATGTTAATACAAGCCATGCAACATAAGGAATAAGACCTAAGTGAACCTTCCAGTTACCAAATGATCTACCGCCTGTTACATAACCATATTCTACCATTCCCATAAATATTAGGGATAAAACCGCAATCCATATTAAAATATGGTATTTACTCTTAAACTGTTTTTTTACTACTTCTGCCATATAAACCTCACTATTTCTTATACAAACTACCAGTATATATCTAGTTGGTCTAATGTAGCATGCTAACAATTTCAATCCACATAGCATTCTACTTAGAACTTAAAACTAATTAGTTATTAAATCCAGATCCATCCTAAAATTAGAACTAGAATTTGAAGCTGAGGTCTGCACGGTAGTAATCATTTACACGGTTACCATCTTGTGTTTTCGCATGGAAACCATAGTATGCATTAATACCAATATTTTTCTCTGGTGCGTAAGATGCACCTAATTGCCATGCTTTATAA
Organism: uncultured Veillonella sp.; assembly: GCF_900545205.1. Lineage (GTDB taxonomy): Bacteria > Bacillota > Negativicutes > Veillonellales > Veillonellaceae > Veillonella. The sequence continues at coordinate 15,186 of NZ_UQYC01000043.1, forward strand.
CCTTCATACCGTGTTTTCTTCAATAAATCATTAGATTCATATTTTTGCGTTTTAAATACTGGGGCATTTTTAGCTTGATCAAAGTAATCTAAGCGGATATCCCAAGAGTTCTTCTTGTTAATTTTATAATCGCCCCATTTAACGCCTACGTTCCAAACATCGGAATCACTCAAGCCAGATGCTTTTACCCACTCGCCATCAATACCGAATTTACCAACATTATATTTAGCATTAAAGCCATATACATTATCGAATTCGTTATTTTTCTTGCCATTACCCATACGTACATTTGTTGTACCTACATGAGCAAACATACCGCCAAAGCTAAAGTGATCATTAACAGCTACATGGGCATTAATAAGACCTACATCACCATTATCAGCTTTACTAGTCTTAGCAAAACGGCCTGCTGTCATATAACCATATGCACCATTTAATGTAACTTTATCACCTAGCTTCGCTGTAGCGCCTACACCATCAAAGTTAGAGCTATAAATCAAGCCACCACCAAATTTTTGGGTATAACGACCAGCATCAACTACAACATTTTTACCGAATTTATGCTCTACATATGCTAAATCCCAATTAGCTTGAGCCTCTTTAGAGCTATCACCTAACTCAATAGAGCCTGTTGTAATACGCGCTTTCACAGATGTATTTTTATTAACCTTTGCATCTAAGCCTAAACGTACACGGGCTGTAATTTTATCTTCGTAATCATAACCATCGATACCATCTTTACCGATGTAGTTGATACGAGCATCACCAGTTACTTTAACATTGCCTACGCGGTCTTCCAATTTAGCTACACGCACACCAAGTGTATTCAATTCATTGGAGAACTCGTCAGCCAAGCGGTTCAACATAGCTTGTTGTTCTGCATTAGCACGATCTTGATTAGCCATGCCTTTCGCAATCATTTGAGCCATTTCGTAACGAGTAATGTTATTTTGGCCTTTGAAAGTCCCATCAGGATAACCATTGATAATACCCGCTGTAGCCAATTGATCTACTGCTTGGTAAGCCCAGCTATCGGATGAAACATCGGAAAATGGATTAACAGCAAACGCTGTAGCCACACCCATCATGGCTGCCACTGCAAAAGCACTGGTCATTTTACGTTTAATCATAATAAACCTCACACAATAAATAATGATTAATAAAAAATGAAAAAATAATGAAATATATGACTATAATTATCATTATCATATTTAACATGCAAATAATAGCAATTTTCATTAGGTCAGTAAAGAGAGAATGTATATCAATCTCACAATCAATTATGCATTAAACTGATAATATAGAATATTTTATTTCTTAGAAAATAAAAATATAATCATAACCACCCGTAGAACGGGTGGTTTGCTCTGACCCTATAAGGGTCTTTCT
>NZ_UQYC01000044.1 GCF_900545205.1 uncultured Veillonella sp.
TTTGTGGCTAATTCATAAGCCTCTTCCACCGTCTTCGGTTGTAATACTTTCATAAATGCTAACATAATCTGTCCTCTCAATGGTATACTAATACTAACAGTACTGGATGATAACCATAAAAATACAGATATCACCGAACTACAAACCTAGCAGGAATCTATAGAATTCCTCACGTTTCTTATACTTTTATTTTACCAATTATTCGCTACTAAATCTACGATGAAAGATATAAATTTACAAGAATTTTGCAAAGAATTACATATTTATGAATTTGGTATTGCCCCTTGGCCCCTACCTGAAAATGCAAAAACTATTTTGTATGAAAGCAACCCCTGTCCATTTACAGCAGCCGACGTAGAAGAGCGATTGCTAGGAACAACAGAGTTTACGCCCAAAAGCGCTATAGTATGCCTCTTCCCATACTACGTAGAACGTAGTGGTCCATCTAATCTTTCCCGCTATACATGGGCTACAGATTATCACCTGGTCATTAATGAATATTTAGAAAAACTTACTGAAAAATTACAAAAAATGAATACTTCAGCCCAGTTTTCTATACATTGTGACACCTCTCCCCTCGCAGATCGTTACATGGCCTACTTAGCAGGCCTTGGTTTCTACGGCAAAAACAATTGTTTCATCAGTCCTAAGTGGGGTTCCTATGTAGTCATTGGAACAATTTTAACTACCTTAGAATTAGAGCCAAATACACCGCTCGCTCAGTCCTGTATAGGATGCAATCGGTGTATTACGGCTTGCTTAGGGCAATGTTTAGGTCATGACGAATTTAAATATGATACCTGTAAAAGCTACTTAACACAGAAAAAAGGAGATCTTACAAACGAGGAGGAAATCATCATAGGAAAAACGCCACTCGTATTTGGCTGCGATGTATGCCAAGAGGTCTGTCCCCATAATCAAAATATCCCAACAACGCCCATACCTGAATTTCAACACGTAGAACCGTACATAGATATTAACGAACTAGAGACCCTAACAAACAAAGAATTCAAAGCTAAGTATGGCAATCGGGCATTCTCGTGGCGGGGGAAAAAAATATTAATGAGAAATCAAAATATTATTGAACGTAAATAGATATTATAATTTTTTATACTTTATAATACCTTTACAAGCTTTACAGGCTTTGACATCTGTTTAGCAAAAACATATAATAAAATAACAGAGATAGCTAGATGCCTAGGAACGTCCAGCTCATCTCTAAAACTTTATTTGAGATGTAAAATGGCTGTGACGTCTATTAAGATGTTATGGCTATTTTTATAGAATAAAAAGAGACGACCTCTGGTCGTCTCTTTTTTAATCATTATTTGATTTCGTAGTAGTTTAGTTCATCCAAACTTTTTCCAAGTGCAGGCATATAGGTTTCAAGGAACATATCAACTTCTGGCATATTTAATGATTTTAATTTTGCCAAGATAGAGTCATGTGCTTCTTTAAACTCATCGTTTCCTGCTTTGAGTTCGTTCACACATTTCATATACGCTGAGATTGTATCTGCGGCCTTAACGATGGGCCATTCAGGACTCTCTTCTGCATCTACAATAAAAGGCTTATAGATAGCTTGTAATCGTTCTGGCAAGGTAGATAGCATTTTCTCTTGTGCCAACGTTTCAACTTCGCCATATAGTTCACGAAGCTTTGGATCAAAATATTTAATCGGTGTTGGCATATCGCCAGTAAAGATTTCACTCACTTCATGGTACATGGCAATGACAGCTACCTTATTAATGTCTACATTGCCACCAAAGTATTCATTTTTGAGTGCCGCTAAATTATGTGCCACCATAGCTACTTCTAAGCTATGTTCTTGAATATTTTCTGTTTCTGTATTACGCATGAGACTCCATCGATTGATAAAGCGCATGCGTTTTAAAAATGCAAAAAATGAACTCATATGTCCCCCATTACATAATAGGTCCTGCATGGCAGGACCTATTTTAATACTATTCATTTAACTATGGAACTTAAATTATATTAGGTTTACTCAAGATATTCTCTAATCATGCTCAATTAGATTACATCGCTAAATTACACCACTAAATTACACCGCGAAGTTTAAATCCATAATCAAGGAACTGTACTGCTTCATCCCAACGGTTATCATCGTTAAGCATAACTACAATCATAGTATGACCATTACGTGTAGCCGATGCAATCAAGCATTCCCCTGCCGCATTCGTAAAGCCTGTTTTCAAACCATTTGCACCAGGATACTTATTGCGAATGAAATGGTTTGTGGTACGAATTGTTTCTGGCGTACGGTTTTGATAAGGCACCTTATAATAATCATTGGCTACTTTATCGCGGAACATTTGGTATTTCATACCATACGCTGCAATCATCGCCAAGTCACGAGCCGTAGAGTGATGGCCCATTTGTGTCAAACCATGAGGATTTAAAAATACACTATTTTTTGCCCCTGCTTTTGCAGCAACGCGATTCATGTCCTTTGCAAAGTTCTGTACAGAACCACTTACATTTTCTGCTACTACAACGGCCGCATCATTACCGCTGGCAACCATCATGCCTTCAAGAACGCCTTCCAAGGTAATTTGATCACCAACACGAACCCCCAGATTGGATTCCTCCATACTAGTGGCATAACTACTAATAGTCGCCAGTTCATCAAGTTGTGTACCTTTGAGTTCTAGAGCTGTTAACAAGGTAACCATTTTCGTAGTACTCGCAGGATGCATCCACTTATCAGGATTCTTTGCAAATAGGATTTCTTTTGTATCCGCATCAATGAGAACAACAGCCTCACCTATCGTAGATGGCGGCGCAATATACGCCGCATGAGAAACACTAGTACCGAAAATAATAGCGCCTATACAGGCTATCATCAAAATAAGTCGTTTCCAAACTATACAAACATTAGTTGTTAAAGATATCATATATCTCACTTTCTGTATCACATATTAACTTTCAGGGTTATCATCAATGGCAACATCCGTTCCACTTGCCTTTTTCTTAGTTCCCTTAATTTCACCAGTAGAGTTATCTACATTTTGAAGATATACAACACGTTGAGGATATGGAATGTCGATACCATATTTATCGAACGCATCTTTTACATCAGACATAATTCCATATTGCACATCTAAGAAGTCTTTCGACTTAACGCGTGCATAGGCAGCAATGCGTACAGAGTTATCGCCAAATTCAGAAATACCAATTTCCATATTTTTAGGATTGAGTACACGTTTATCAGCAGCAAAAATATTTTTTAAGATTTTAATTGCTTCATGATGATTATTGTTATAACCAATATCAAAGACGAACGGGATAACCCTTTCATGGGTATAAGCAATATTAGTTATGGCTTGGGAGGTAAGGATAGAGTTTGGTATATATACATTTTTTTGATCTTTAGTAGTGATAATAGTATACATAAATTGAATAGACTTAACACTACCTACAGTATCTCCAACTTGAATAACATGACCTGCTCTAAAAGGCTTAAATATAAGAATTAATAAGCCTGATGCCAAGTTAGATAAGTTGTTTTGTAAGGCCAAACCAATACCTAAACCAAAGGCACCAAAGGCAGCTACAAAGGATGTAGTAGGAACACCAATTTGATTTAAGCAAATCAATATTAGACCTACTAGCAATGCATAATTGATGATCTGCGTAATAAAGCTCATCGCAGCAGAGTCATAAGAGGCCTTAGTCATAATACGGACAGCAAAGGTTTTCACCCATTTAATAGCATAACGACCTACCCAAAATATAATAAGAGCTAATAATATATTGCCCGCTTGAGAAAAGAACCAATCTCGAAATTGAATCAATACATTAGCATCTTTAAACAATATTTCTGATGCAGAATAAAGAATATTGCCCATATTAAACCTCCAATAATATAACTTTATAAATAATTGAGCACATCTATTAATATGGTCATCATAAACATATATGCTATAATTTAATAAATATATTTTACACGATATAGTAAAGTTATTATATCGTTATATTACATATATAACAATCTAAATCTAGGGAGACTTACATGTTCAACAATCCATATGAAGCACCACAAGAGCTTGCAACAGGAGGTCATGTAACGAAAGAATTAAATTCCGTTACAGTACACTTTGACGACATCCATTATGCCTTATCTAGTGGTCAACTCAATGGTGGGTATCACCATACGTTAGCCGTACGAAATCAACAATTAACATACCAAATCGAAACAGAAAAAGATTTACCAGGTGGCTCGGTAGCCAACTATTTAGCACAAGAGTTCGAGCAAATCGATACACCTGTTCATTTTAGTACAGCGCTTCTTACATCTGCTACAATGAACCTTCACGCATACGCCAAGGTCGAGGAACACGATACGATTGTGGAGACTATCGTTACTGCAGGCTATGAAAAAACGGCCCATCGTGCAGGCACAGGCTATTGCTACGAGGAGCGAGATGGTGGTTTCATAGTACCTGGTACCATTAATATTCTTGTCTTTACAAACAAGGCATTAACAGATAGTGCCATGGTGAAAGCCATCATGACAATTACGGAGGCTAAAACCGCAGCCCTCCAAGATTGGGGTGTTGAAAGTGTACGTCTCTATCCATTTATCAACGAAGATATTCCTGAAGCAATTACAAAAGAACGCAAGACTTCTGCTACAGGAACCTCCACAGACGGTATCATTCTCACCATAGATACAAATGGTGATGTGTTAACAGACGCCGGCTCCTTCTCCCTATTTGGAGACACATTGGCTAAGGCCGTTTATGTAGGTATACAACGAGCCTTAGAAAATGCTATTGGCGCCGAATAAAAAAATACGCATCCTAGGCGAAATAAAAAACCGCACATCCTAGGCGATCGGGATGTGCGGTTCATTGCATATAAAACTGTTACACATAATATAATACTTGAAAATGAATATCAAATTAAGATTTGAGAGTTTTTCTCAAATCTTTTTTATTTTCTAATTAATATTCATAGAAGAACTGTTGTAACTTTTTAAGATTTTTAGTTTTTGTAAGCCCCAGCATCAATAAAATACGAGCTTTTTGTGGACTCAATGTATCACTTACGAGATAGCCTGCTAGTGCATCTTGTGGTACAGCAGATACCATGCCGCTCCCTGTACGAGAGGCCCGTACAGTTGGGAATGTTGTATTTTGTGTTATTTGACGTACATTTTGAGGAATTGTACCATGACCCAATCCAGTCAAGATGAGTCCATCAGGATTAGTGGCAACTACACTCATTGGCACCATGTCATCCATACCACCATAACAAGTCAAAATGACTACACGAGGCAGTTCCTTTAAGTCATGTACATCAAAGATGGATTCTTTCGTATGACGACGAGTAGAGGCTTTATAATAATGAGCTACACCATCCTGGACGATACCAAGATGACCTACTAATGGACTGTCAAAGGTAGCCACATTAGTTGTATTCCCTTTGGATACATCACGCGCCCCATCAACATAGCCATTTAGAACAACAAGCACACCTTTACCTACAGATGCAGGTGTTCTTGCCACTTGAATCGCTTGTAATAAATTAATAGGACCATCTGCACTGATTGCCCCAGCAGGTCTCATCGAGCCAGTAATAACGATAGGTTTATCTGTATGAACAGTAAGATTAAGAAAATAAGCTGTCTCCTCCATGCTATCTGTTCCATGAGTAATAACAACACCGCCTATATCCTCTTGATTTACTAATTCTTGTACTAACTTAGATAAATCCAACCAATGCCGGACAGTAATATCGGAACTTTCAATATTACTAAACTGAGTATATGTATATGGACCATATGGTTCTGTGCCTGGTACGGAGTCTAAAATTTCATCGAGGCCTAGTACACCTGCAGTATAGCCCGTCAAATCTGTATCGGATGCGCCTTGTCCAGCAATTGTACCACCCGTACCAATCAACGCAATTTTTGTCTCCATATTACCTCCATCATAAAATACATAAGAAATAGTAAATCTTTTGTTAATCAACATTAGCATGAATTAGACTAGTAAAAACAAGTCCTCTCTCAACATTGTGGGTGAAAGGACGGCATCAATTCTAATTTATGCTTATTAATACGATTTAAATAATCAATACGTTCTTTCGTTTCAGGATTTTCTATCTCTCCAGTTCTAATATATCGATCTAATACAGCATAGGTAAATCCTAATTTATCCTCATCAGATAGACCGCTGAGTCCATCACTAGGCGTCTTATCTACAAGATATTTTGGAATATCAAGTAATCGACCTATTTGGCGTACCTCTTCTACGACAAGATTGGCAAGAGGACTAAAATCTCCAGCACTATCGCCATATTTTGTAGAATACCCGACATAATCTTCAGATCCATTACATGTATTAGCTACGCGTGCCCCATTTGGCAAATTTTGTCCTACTGCATATAGCGTTGTCATGCGAAGACGCGGTGGTGTATTAATTCCTGCATCCTTGGATATATCAGTTCTACCAGTAACTGCTTTATAACCTTCACCTTGAATGATAGCGTTCGTCAAAGCTTCATAGGCAGTTCCAATATTCACTATGATATGTGGAATCCCCAAATGTGCCACTACAGCCTTGGCATCATCGATATCAGACTGAATTCCATTCGGCATAAGAACACCTACTACGCGTTCTGCCCCAAGCGCTTCTTTACATAAAGCAGCTACGATTGTGGAATCCTTACCACCTGAAACACCTACTACGGCGCTACAGCTAGGCCCATTTTGGCTAAAATAGTCTCGAATCCATTGAACGAGAGCCTCTTTTGTTGCTTCTGGATTGTCTAACATAAGCCCTCCTACTTCTTCCGGAAAATACGATTTAATAAATCCATTTTCATTTGATAGTATCCTGGACTCATATCAAGGTAATGACGATGTGGATTTTCAAAGCGCTGTTCTTCTAACCAAATTTCGCGGTCTAGTTGGTCTTTAACGTATTGACGAAGCTCTTCTAATGTCGGCAATTTTACGATAAGCTTGCCATCTTTAATAATGAGTTGTTTCATCTCTTTAAAGGTGCAATTTTCAAAGTACAATTCACGCCATGGTTGTTCTGGATCGATATAACGATATGGTTCTGTCGTATCTGGCACCTCTTCTAACAATGTTAATAAATCTGCAATGGCACGCCCTTTATCATTGTATACGCGATACACCTTTTTAAAACCTGGGTTCGTAATCTTTTCAACAGATTCAGAAATCTTGATGCGAGGCTCCCACACACCATTCTTTTCAACGCCAGCAATCTTGTATACGGCGCCAAATACAGGGTCGCTCTTAGAGGTAATTAGTCTTTCACCTACACCAAAGATATCAATGGGACCACCCTGTCCCAACAAAGAGGTTATTGTATATTCATCAAGACTATTGGAAGCCATAATTTTGCAATCTTCTAAGCCTGCCTTGTCAAGCATACGACGAGCTTTTTTAGCTAAGTAAGCAAGGTCACCAGAATCAAGGCGGATACCTTTTAATCGTTTTCCCATAGGTTCCAATACCTCTTTAGCTACTTTAATAGCATTAGGAACCCCAGAGTTTAATACATCATAGGTATCAACAAGGAATACAGCTCCATCCGGATACACTTCAGCGTAAGCTTTGAAAGCTTCGTATTCAGAGTCATGATACATAACCCAACTATGAGCCATGGTACCACTCACAGGAATACCAAATTGTTGTCCCGCTAAAACAGTTGCCGTAGACTGTACCCCACCAATGTAGGCTGCTCTCGCACCATATACAGCGGCATCCACATTATGAGCTCGACGAGCTCCAAAGTCGGCTACTACACGCCCATCCGCAGCACGAACGATGCGATTAGCCTTTGTAGCGATAAGGGACTGATGGTTCATCATAGTTAGCACTGCAGTTTCTACGATTTGTGCGTCTATGAGAGGGGCTACGATGGTTATAACTGGTTCATTTGGATAAATAATAGAACCTTCTGGGAACGCATATACATCACCAGTAAAGGAAAAATCTTTAAGATAGTTTAGAAATTCCTCACTAAAGATCCCTTGATTCCGTAAAAAATCGATATCACTTTCATCAAAGTGTAGATTTAAAATGTACTCAACGATTTGTTCAAGACCACCAAAAATGGCAAAGCCACCCTTGTCTGGATTGCGTCTAAAGAATACATCAAACGCGACGCGATCCGTGTTTTCATGTTGCGTAAAATAGCCGTGTGCCATGGTCATCTCATAAAAATCCATAAGCATACTAATATTGCGACTGTCGTGTTGCATCGGTTCACCAACCTTCTAAAATCTAATGGATTTGTAAAATCGTTAATCGTATAACCTCATTATACATTATTATTCCTATATAGCTAGTCTCTACATGTGCTAATGCTTGCATTAACTATCCTAATAATCATTCTTGTGATATAACTATATATATACTAATTATTTATATATTCCATATATATGTCGATGAAAGTTATCACTGAAACAAATACAATTATTAGTATTAATTCGTATACTAATAAAATTACTACGTATTCAGTGTAATCAACCAATATATATATCTATTATTACATCAGAATGAAAGGAACCATTATGGAATCAATCGTTCAAGCAAAACGCGTATTAGAAATATTTAAAGAAATGAGCCAAATTCCTCGTGAATCTGGCAATGAAAAAGGCATTAGCGACTATATCGTAAACTTCGCTAAAAACTTAGGTTTAGAGGTTCATCAAGACGACCAATATAATGTAGTCATCAAAAAACCTGCCTCTCCAGGCTATGAAAATCGTCCATCCATCATTCTACAAGGCCATATCGACATGGTATGTGTTCGTGATCACGACTCTAACCATGACTTCACTAAAGACCCAATTGCCAATATCATCGAAGGCGAATGGATGCATGCAGACCACACTACATTAGGTGCAGATAACGGCATGGGTGGTGCGATGATGCTTGCTATCCTTGAGGATGATAGCCAACAACACGGCCCTATGCAATTATTGTTCACTACGAATGAAGAAACTGGTATGGATGGCGCTTTCGCTATTAAAGAAGGCCAAGTAAGTGGTGATTACTTGCTCAACCTCGATACAGAAGTAGAACACGATTTTACTGTTAGCTGTGCTGGTGGTTGCCACGTTCATGTAAACATTCCTTTATTGCGTGAAAACAACCAACCTGGTTATGATGCAGGCTTATCCCTTACCGTAACAGGCCTTAAAGGCGGTCACTCTGGTATCGAAATCTGCGAACAACGTGCTAATGCTAACCAAGTATTAACACGCGTGCTCTATGACATTCAACAACAATATCCTGTATGCTTAGCATCCTTTGAAGGCGGTGTAAAACATAATGCCATTCCTTCTAAAGCAGTAGCTACATTATCCGTACGCGCTGAAGATGTAGAAGCCATCAAAACTTTAATTGAATATCAAGAGAAACAATATCTCCATGAGTATGGTATCCAAGATCCAGGTCTTAAATTTGTCGTAGAAGATGTCGCAACACCTGATGTAGTCTATGCGGATGATACAACAGAAGCCCTCATTACTTACATCTATCTTGCACAAGATGGTGTTCATTCTGTAAGCAAATCTATCCCAAATCTTGTAGAAACTTCTGACAACATCGCAATCGTACGCGAAAATGAACATACTATTGAAGTACTCATCTCTATTCGTAGTTCTAACAGTAACAGCCTTGAATTCTTAGCAAAGAAAATGCTTCTTCTTGCAAAAACACTTGGCGTATCTGCAGAACGCACTGGTGGCTATCCAGCATGGGAATATGACAAAGGATCAAAACTTGAAGAGCAAGCTATTTCCTTACATAACGAAATGTTTGATACACCAGCGAATGTCAACGCAATTCATGCCGGTCTCGAATGTGGCTTGTTAAAAGGTGTACTACCAAATACACAAATGATCAGCTTTGGTCCTACTATCGTAAGTCCACATACACCAATGGAACGCGTTCATTTACCATCTGTTGAAAATGTATATGTATATCTAAAAGCTTTATTAGCTAAGTTACAATAAACATAAAATAGTAATATTGACTATATACTTTATGTATAATTTGGTATACTAAAGGTAATCTAATTAGAGATTTATATAACGAATTCTCTTCTCACCCTCCTATAAGGAGTTCAGTCAACTCTCCCTCGACTGAGTCTTCTATAGGAGGGATTTTTTTATATTCTTCTCCCAAAATTTGAAATTAATATTTATTCATAGAGGAGTATCTCTTCATATATACGTAAATCGATATATACAATACTTTTCACAATCAATTATGAATATTAAATACATCTGTCACTATACTCATATAAGGTATATAACCAATATATTTAATGAGAATTTTAAGAAAAATAGTACTTTCATAACTATGCATATACCCTAGGGTGTATTTTCTGTGTTATCCTATAGGTGTATACTGTGTTTACATTACTCAGGAGGTACGTATGATCCCTATTGTTATCATATCCGGATTTCTAGGGTCTGGAAAAACAACATTTTTACAACACATACTAAAAGAACATAAATCTACAGATAAAATTTTAATTATAGAAAATGATTTTGGTGAAACCAGCCTCGATGCAGCAAATCTTGCAAAAACAGGGGCTACCATTCGTGAAGTTACATCTGGCTGTATTTGCTGTAGCTTGCAAGGAAATTTCCAACAAGCACTGCTCGACATTCTGCAAAATTACGATGTAGATACCATCTATATTGAACCATCAGGGGTCAGCAAATTAAGCGAAATCATCCATACATGCGAGGATGAAGAGATTGCAAAATCCGCCTATGTCCATGCATCGGTAACCACCGTAGACGCTATGCAAGCACCTATGTTTATCAAAAACTTTGGTCTCTTCTTTAAAGATCAAATCACAAATAGTGATGCTATCTTCTTGAGTCATACCGAAGACGTCCAACAAACAAGCATTACAAAACGTATGATTCATGAGTTAGCACCCAATACTCCAATTCATGAAGAAGCTTGGGACACCATTGCGTTGAGAGACTATATCAAACGTCTCTATCACTGCCATGATGACAATTCCTTACATGATGAGCATCTATTTATGAGCCATACATTCAAAGACTTGCGTACACTCACCTTAGTACAGTGGAAAACTATCTTAGAAGGTATGCCAGATACCGTACTCCGTGCTAAAGGGATTGTACCGACCGTCGAAGGACCTCATGAGTTGCAATACGGTACCCATTACTGTTCCCTATCCCCTAGTGAGTCCACGGACTATAGCTTAGTTGTTATTGGTACAGATTTTAATGTGCCAATGGTACATAACGAAGTGTGTCAATCATGATACCTGTTTATATCGTTACCGGATTCATCGGTTCTGGTAAAAGTACTTTCATAAATGAACAACTACAATATCGTAAAAAGCTTGGTGGCACAGCATGTATCAGCGCCGAAGAAGGTACTGTATCGCTCATCAAAGAAGGATTACAACTCAATCCTGATAGGCTTAGTGCAATTACGCCTAATGAACCCCACACATATAGTTCTATAGCTGATGAAATCGCAAGCTATGTCGACAAGGTAAAGCCAAAAGAAATATGGATTGAATGGAACGGTATGATCAGCTTTCACCAACTAGAAGCCTTGCTATATAGTGATAAGCTGCGCCATCTATTACAAATTGAAAAGGTATTATATATTTGTACAGACCCATTCATCGCATCCATTTTGCCTGGTTTAGGTAATGATGTAACAAGCCAATTATATAGTGCCGATTGTATCATCACAGAAACCGATACACATCACGCCTTATTACGGACCTATAACAGAGACGCCAAGATTGTAACATTACCATCGCCTGAAAAGGTTGTGCAATTATGTCGCAACTCTACATGGGGACTCATACCAAATCTATTAGTTATCGGCATTACCGCCTACATACTATTAGTCACTGCATTCCGTCATGACATTCCTTACTCTATTCATCAATGCTTTGCCATCATTACAGGCCTCATTATTGAGGCTATCCCGTTCCTATTATTAGGAACCATTGGATCAACAGTAATTCGCTATTTCGTACCACAAAGAATACTGCTAAAACTATTAGGAAATCATTCTTGGAAGAGCTATGGTGCCGCTATGATTAGTGGTTTAGCCTTACCAGTTTGCGACTGTGCTATTATTCCATTATTTAAAGCACTTATAGATAGAGGAGTACCATTATCTGTAGCCCTCCTATTTATGCTCGCTAGCCCAATCATCAATCCGATTACTATTCTATCCACCTGGTATGCCTTCCCAGATAATCCAATGATCTCCGTATGGCGTATCATACTTGGCCTTGGCGTAGCTTTATTGGTAGCCTTATCATTCCGTTTTATACCACCATCTACGTCTATGATGAAAGCTAAAACGGCACAGAACCTAAGTTATGAAGAAATCGTCTTAGAAGCATCGAAAAGTAAACATATCAATAAAGGAAGATTACTAATTCATATGGAAAAAGAGTTCTCCCAGCTCTTATTCTATTTCTCCATTGCAGCTTGTGTACTATCCATAGTTCAAGTGTATGGAAAGCCTTGGCTCATCAATGCCGGTATCACATTACCTGACGTGTGGGCCATCCCAATTCTGCTAGTATTGGCGTTCTTCTTCTCTGTTTGCTCTACATCAGATGCTATTATAGGCAAATCCTTGAGCACCCTGTTCCCTATGAGCTCAGTCATGGGTTTCCTCATCTTAGGACCTATGCTCGATATAAAAAATGTATATATTTTAAAACAATATATGCCCACATCATTTATTCTTCGTCTAGGTTTAACAATTGTTGTTATATCCTATTTAACAGCACTAGGTTTTCAATTCTTTTTAAGCTAATGTTTAGTCATTACTATTTCAGTTCTTCATGAATATAAAAGGAGATGATTCTATGAAATTAGGGCTGAAAGATCGCTTTTCCATTGTGAAAGGCTTCCTTTACCTCACCTTAGGTATCTGCTGTGTATACCTAATCGTAACCGGTCGTTATTTGAACTATATCGCACCACGATATGAACTACTGCTAGGCATTAGCAGTGTAGCTCTCATATTAGGCGGATTGGCTACGGTTATTTGGGCTCCATCGCGCTATTATAAACACAACTGGCGCTCTATCGTGCCTATCATTATTCCCGTAGTCTTGCTCATCGTGCCGCCTGTCCTAGTGCCTACAACTAGTGTTCAAGGTGCAGCACGCATCAATGACGATACAAACAACTTCGACTTTACAAATGATGCCATCGGCGAGGTGATTACTGTTAATAGTGAAAGTAAAGAGCCTGGTATTTCTAAAGACAAAAAAGAAATCGTTTTAAATTCAGATAATTTCTATCAAACAATCGTAAAGGTTGGATCTAATGTAGACCAATACAAAGACTACACAGTATATATGACAGGCTATGTAAACCGCGATGATAATACACTAAAATCTAATGAGTTTACCATCTCTCGTATGGCTATGTCCTGCTGTATTGCTGACGTGGCACCGATTGGCATGACCGCCTATAAACCAGATGGTGATAGCTTAGCTAATGAACAATGGGTTTCTATCGAAGGTAAAGTATCTACACGAGACTTCCACGGTCGTGCTCAACCATATGTAGAAGTAACAAAAATAAAAACAGCAGAACCTATTTTAGGTTATGTATATCCTTAAATAAATAATATTAAATCAATAGGCTTAATAAATCTTAAAGAGACATCATTAAACAGGCTTAAATAGATCTGTAAACAAATAAAACCGAGGCATAACGCCTCGGTTTTAATAAATATATAATGGTATTATATAAAGACTATATTATCGATGTAATTCTTTAACAATTCGTTTACCAAGAGATGCCGCAACGGCACAAAGGAAGATATCTGGACCTACTGGAATCAGGAAGCATGTAATAATAACGGCCTCTACTCCAATTGGTTTACCTAAATACAAGTTCATAATGAAGTATAGATAGATCATACCAAGGCCATACACGATAAATAGGTTCAATATGGATCCTGCTAATAATCGTTTAAAAGATAATGTTTCCATAGACTCTGCAATACGGCCTACTGCATAAGCACCTACCATAAAACCAATCAAATAGCCAAAGGTAGGTTGTAAAATGTAACCAGGACCTCCACCAGATGTAAAAATCGGTACCCCAATTAATCCTAAAACAATATAAATGCCAACACTAGCAGCTCCTAATCGACTTCCCAGTACAATGCCTGCGAGGGTAGTAAATAAGATTTGTAATGTAAATGGACAATTTGGTAATGGTACCCGTATGAAAGCACCTACAGCAATTAATGCTACAAAAAGTGCTGTCATTGTTAACTGACGGGTAGTGATGCGACCTTGTTTCGACACGGTAGAACTCATGGTATACCTCCATTAATAACACATCAACAAACTACAATCTACTAACTATCTAAATTAAATCACTTGTATTTTTAATTGTCAACTACGTGTGTTGACTTTTAGTTAACTATGTAGTCTAATACTATATATACGGAAATTTCAAGTATTTTGTTATTTTGACTATACATTATAGTTATTACCAATCGTTTATAATAACTAAAAGATATACTCATCTTCATACAAAAATCTTTGGATTTCATCTTATATTCATGTAGCAACATTAAATTATACGTAAGTAGATTGAGTAAAATCTACTTTCACAAAACAGTATATAAAAGTACCTTATATTAGGAGGCATTCATTATGAAAAATGTGAAGAAAGTATCAAAGGTATTATGTGCATTTGGCGTTAGTACAGTATTATTAGCAGGCGTAGTTGGCGCAGCTAGCAACCATGCTTACAACAACAATAGCAACTGGAAAGGCGTTGGTAGCGTAGCTCCATCCGCTCAAGCTAACTATTCTGTTGATTACATGGGCGCTGTTACAGTTTTCCAACAAAACTTCCCTGGCGCTACTGTAAAATCTATTTCTTACGATGCTAAACATAACCCTTACTATGAAGTAGAAGGTTACTACAACAATCGTGCAGTAGAACTTAAAGTAGACGAAGCAACTGGCCAAATCGTTGGTAAAGAAGTTAAAGGCTATGCTAAAGCTAACAAAACTATTAACGTTCAAAACATCATCATCCCTGAAGTAGCTGAAACAAAAGCTCTTGAAAAAGTTGGTTCCGACTTCCAAACTATGGAATGGACTGTTGAACGTGAAAACGGCCGAGCTGTATACAAATTCGACATGACAACTGGTGGCGATAAAAAAGCAGAAGTAAAAGTTGATGGCATGAACGGTAAAGTTTTAAGTGCTAAAGTAAAAACTACAAAATACTAAGAAGCTCTTTTCATCTAGTGAACCCCTATCCTAACCCACTAAGATGACACACTACACATATAACACACATACTATACACACAGTATCCCAATGGATACACTCTCTAACACACAAACTAACACACAAACTTAGAGAGCCCTATAACTCATAAAGGGCTCTCCCAAAACCCTATCTCACACAATAGGTAAAAGGTCTGTGCTCACACACCACAGACCGAACGTTACACACACTATACTCCCTTTAAAAGACCTTGGATCGTTGAATTCAAGGTCTTTTTTCTATCCTCTATCCTCTATCCTCTATCCTCTATCCTCCAGATATTACTATCTATTTATAGAGATCTACTACAACACAACAAACTAATTTACAATTAATCAGAATATATATTTAACACAAAAAGACCTCCCACGAAGGGAGGTCTTTTGTATAAGTTTTATAGGTCTGATAGTTTGTGTTCTATTTCTTAAGCGAGGTCAGAGCTCAAGAATGTCATTTGTATGTTCTGAAAGTTTGATCTATAGTATTTCCATAATGGAAGTAAGAAAATTATGCTTTATCCAAAGCTTGTGCCAAGTCTTCGATGATGTCATCGATATTTTCAAGGCCGATGGATACACGGATCATATCTGGTGTTACGCCAGCAGATTTTTGTTGTTCTTCGTTAAGTTGTGCATGTGTTGTAGATGCAGGATGAATAACAAGAGATTTAGCATCTGCTACGTTAGCAAGGTTGGAGAAGATTTCCAAAGAGTCAACAAGTTTAATACCTGCTTCTTTACCACCTTTTACGCCGAATGTGAATACAGCACCAACACCTTTAGGGAAGTATTTATCTGCTAAAGCTTTGTATTTGCTGTCTTCTAATTCTGGGTAGCTTACCCATGCTACTTTAGGGTGTTTGCTCAAGAAATCTACTACTTTACGAGCATTTTCTACGTGACGTTCTACGCGCAAGGACAATGTTTCAACGCCTTGCAAGATTTGCCATGCTGCAAGTGGAGTAATGCATGCGCCAGTATCACGAAGCAATTGAGCACGAATTTTTACAGTGAATGGGATTGGCAAATCACCATATACTAAGCCATTGTAGTGTTCGTCACCTTCGGAGAAACCAGGGTATTTACCAGAACCTTTATAGTCGAATTTACCAGATTCTACTACTACGCCAGCCAATGTTGTACCGTGACCACCAAGGTATTTAGTAGCAGAGTGTACAACTACGTCAGCACCATGTTCTAATGGACGGAATAAGTATGGAGATGCAAATGT
>NZ_UQYC01000045.1 GCF_900545205.1 uncultured Veillonella sp.
TACCATAAGCACCCATCAAGCCAGATACGTCAGGTCGAATTACTTCTACGCCCATCAATTTCTCGAAGGCACGCAATACGGATTCATTGTAGAATGTACCGCCTTGTACAACGATATGATCGCCCAATTCTTTAGGATCTTTTACCTTAAGAACCTTATAAAGGGCATTTTTAATAACAGAGTAAGCAAGGCCTGCTGCGATATCTTGTACCGTAGCACCTTCTTTTTGAGCCTGCTTAACTTTAGAGTTCATAAATACGGTACAACGAGAGCCCAAGTCGATTGGCAAGGATGCCAACAAACCTTCCTTCGCAAATTGGTCAATTGGAATGCGTAGACCGGATGCAAATGTATCGATAAAGGAGCCGCAACCAGAGGAACACGCTTCGTTCAATACGATATCTTCGATATAGCCATCACGAACCTTACAGCATTTCATATCTTGACCGCCGATGTCCAAGATAAAGGATACATCAGGGCAGAAGTAACGAGCTGCACGATAGTGAGCCATTGTTTCTACTTCACCGATATCGATGCCAAGGGCGCGTTTAAGGAACGCTTCGCCGTAACCAGTTACACCAGAATGCGCAATATACGCGCCTTTTGGTAACAGTTCATAAATTTTCTCGATCATTTCACGAGATTTTTCTAATGGTTTACCATGGTTTGGACCATAGTGAGAGAAGATAATTTCCTTATTACTATTGATGAGAACTACCTTAAGTGTGGTAGAACCAGCATCAATACCAAGGTAACATGGACCTTGCGCATCTTCAATATTCGCCTTTGGCGTTACAGCCTTAGCATGACGAGCGCGGAATTCTTCTAATTCTTGTTCATTTTTAAATAGAGGTTCTACACGATCTGTAGCCTCCATAGGAATACCGATGAGGGCACCAATTTCTTTTGTTAATTGACCAACTGTAATCTCACGACAGTCTTCTTTCATCAAAGCCGCCCCTAAAGCGATGAATAATTCACCATTCTCAGGGATAATGCGATGCGCTTCATCTAGTTCTAAGGTATCACAGAAGCATTGGCGCAATTCAGACAAGAATGTCAATGGACCGCCAAGGAACGCTACATTACCTTCAATTTTATGACCGCATGCAAGGCCCGCAATTGTTTGGTTTACAATCGCTTGGAATACGGATTTTGCAATATTTTCATGAGATGCGCCTTGGTTTAACAAAGCTTGTACGTCGGTTTTAGCAAATACACCACAGCGTGCTGCAATTGGATAAATCGTATCAGAATTCATAGCCAATTGGTTAAGGCCAGATGCATCTGTTTGCAATAATGTCGCCATTTGGTCGATGAAAGCACCTGTACCACCAGCACAAGAGCCATTCATACGGTGTTCTGCCGTTTGACCCAAATAGGTAACCTTCGCATCTTCACCACCAAGTTCGATGATAACATCAGTTTCTGGATAGAGTGCTTTTACAGCACGTGTTTCAGCAATAACCTCTTGTACGAATGGAATGCGTACCTTTTCAGCCATCGCCATACCACCAGAACCGGTAATACATACATGAACTAGATCATCTTCATGACCCACTTGAGCCTCTTGGAGCAAGGTATATACGGTGTCCAAAATGTTCGCATAATGGCGTATGTACTTTTTATACAAATAATTATCGTGTTCGTCTAATAGTACAACCTTAACAGTTGTAGAGCCCACGTCAATACCCATGCGTAGCATGTGTTGCATAAATACCTCTCTTTTTCAAAAACCGTATGACCACACAAGATCATACTCATTTTGTGAAAGTAGTACATTTAGCATGAATCTCATATAAAATGTACAAAACTTCTAATTAAATTTAGACAAGGATAAGCTTTCACAAAAATATCTAATTTTTTAAATATCCTATACATATTATACAACAAATGTAGATAAAATCTATGTTATTCTATATTC
The DNA here is from genome assembly GCF_900545205.1 of uncultured Veillonella sp. Classification (GTDB taxonomy): domain Bacteria; phylum Bacillota; class Negativicutes; order Veillonellales; family Veillonellaceae; genus Veillonella. The sequence continues at coordinate 1,925 of NZ_UQYC01000045.1, forward strand.
CAAAGAGTTATAGGAAATATGACTAAATTTGAATAACACCTCTACATCGTGATAGGATGTAAAAATTATTATATCATTCTAAGATGAAAAAAGGTGTATCTAATAGCACATAACCTCAGTAATACTATCTATTCCTATACAAATAAAAAAGAGGCTTCAATGAAATCATTAAAGTCTCTTTTTTCAGTCTTATATTTCTAGTTTTAGTATTCAATCTATATAGTACTCAATCTATATAAATTACAATACTTTTTTATATAAACCAATAAGATCATCATGGTTAGCTGGATATGGATTAAATCTGTAACACATATCCTCTAGTGCTCTATCTGCCATAAGGTCGAGCTTAGTTTCCGATACAGCTTTATCTACACCAAAGGCTGTCAGATTCATTGGACAGTCTAATGTATGTTGCAATGTAACGATAGCTTCTATAAGAGCAGCTAATTTATCCACCTCTGACGCATTATGATCTGCAAAGCCTAATTTAGCAGATAAATGAGCATATTTTTTAGCTACCGCCGGATTGTGGGAGCAATTAAATCCAATTACATACGGCAAGAGCATACTATTAGCTAGGCCATGAGGCACATGGAATTGTCCTCCCAACTGATGAGCCATGGCATGAACGATACCTACGCCAGCCTTGTTAAAGGAAAGCCCTGCAAGGCATGATGCTTCGTGCATAGACATGCGGTCTTGTTCTGTTGCTGTTGGCTTATGACATTTTGGTAAATATTCAAAAACAAGCTCAATCGCTTGTTGTGCCAATGCATCAGTAAAATTATTTGCCGCCGTTGCCACATAGGCTTCAAGAGCGTGAACAAGTACATCCATCCCACTAAATGCAGTAACATTTGGTGGAGATGTTTTTACAAACAATGGCGTTAATAAAGCTTCATCAGGTAATACCGCATCATCCACAAGAGGATACTTAATTTGCGTTTCGCTATCTGTAAGAACAGCAAAGGCGGTTACTTCAGATCCTGTGCCACTAGTAGTAGGAACTGCGATGAAGGATTTAATATCCATATGCTTTAGCTTACGACCGAAATATGCTATACCTTTGCTCATATCGATGCAGGATCCCCCACCAATGGCAATGATAACGGTCGGTTTAATACCTTCCATAAATTCAATGCCCTTTACAACATGGGTTATAGGTGGATCAGGTACTACATCAGTATAAATAGTCACCTTATTTTTACTATCCATTAATCCCATCACATACGTAAGGCTCGGAGAATCTTTTAAAAATGGATCACATATGATAAGGATGGATTCATTATTAAATTCTGTAAGACGATTCAACGAATCTGGTCCTGCATAAATTTGGGTTGGAAAAGTCCATTTATTCATATGCTCACCACCTATCGAATATTGAATCCTGTTGTTAAGCAACATCTACGACGGCGTGCAAAGCAACGTGCTGATGTAGTAGATTCCCCAGTAGGTGTAGCAATTGTAAAGGTTGTCGTACCTTCACCACTAAAACCAAGCCCTGCATAGGATGGACCATTCTTAATAAAAATAGATGTTTTCATCTTACGGGCCATACGATTGAGGCGTTCCATATTCAAAGAATGCATGGTTGCCGTATGATGTAAGCCCGCTTCTAACATCAAGCATACATCGAGACCTTCATCAAAGCTATCTACCGTTACAACAGGTAGAATAGGCATTAACATTTCAATCACTGCAAATGGATGGTCTTTTGGTGTACGCATGATGATTAATCGTGGATCACCGTTGTACGGAATATGTGCCGCATCAAGAATGACGCTTGCATTCTTACCGACAAACTGTTTATTTGGTGTCCCATTCGGTAATACAGTTAAATCCACTAAGCGTTGAATATCTTGTTGATTTTCAATGAGGACGCATCCTGCTTTCACCATTTCTTGAACTAGCTGTGGCTCAATTTGACGCATGGCAACGACGCTCTTTTCAGCGATACATAGAATATTATTATCGAGGCTAGCACCGAGAACGATATCTTGAGCCGCCTTTTTAATATCTGCTGTTTCATCTACAAAGGCTGGTGGATTACCAGCACCGGCACCGATAACCTTTTTGCCACTTTGAAGCGCTTGTTTTACAACCCCAGGACCACCAGTAACAACTAACAGGCTCACATCTGGGTGTAACATCATCTCTTGAGCAGACTCAATAGATGGCTCACGAAGTGTAACGATAAGGTTTTCAATACCAATCGATTTAGCGATGATTTGGTTAAGTTCACTAACAAGCAATCGACTAAGATGCTTAGCTCCAGGATGAACACTAAAGAATACAGCATTCCCTGCTGCTAGCATACCGATGGTATTACATATTAACGTTTCTGCTGGATTTGTACTTGGTGTAATAGCACCGATAACACCGTAGGCAGACAATTCATATAATGTCATACCGTTGTCACCAGTTTCACACTCTGTAACGAGATCTTCTACACCCGGTGTTTTATCGAGTGTAAGATTTAATTTCAATACTTTATCTGCAACACGACCCATTCCTGTTTCTTCAACAGTTTTTTGAGCCAGCTCTTGCACTCGTGGACGCATGGCAGCACGGATGTCTGCTATTACCTTTTCACGGGTTGCCAAGGTGCAATCTTCAAAGCGCGCTTGCGCTGCTTTTGCAGCTTGAATTGCTTCATCAACCGTATCAAATACACCTGGCTCAAATTGACCTCTAGGCACTTGTTTAATAGGTTGTGATGAGGCCATTTCTTGCTTTTGCCCCTGTAATATATCTATAACCATGGAGCGGATCATTTCTTTCAACTGTGTATTGTTTTCCATCATGAACCTCCATATAGGTTGCATTGCTGATGCAATGACCATGTCAACTAACGGTGTACACAATCAAGGATATATTCATGATGTGACACAATAACTAGGTTTAACTCTGGCACCAGCTATTTCCTATACAATTATTTTTCAAAACTATCAATAATACCCACAATAGCACAATCTACTGCGGTGCCTTTATCATCTTCGAAAATATGCCGTGCCGATGAGCCTCGAGTTAGAAGCACATATTCACCTTCACCAGCACATACTGTATCGACGGCGATTTCTATGCGCCCCGTCAACTCTTGTTCTCCATCGAGAATATCTACCATCATCAGTTTCATTCCCTTTAGAGATTCATGCTTTTGAGTAGATACGATACTACCCACAACTTTACCGACTTGCATACTTCTCGTTCCCTTCAATTATTGTGATACCTAAGCGCTCGATTTCATCTCGAGCAGCCATGGTGAACCGTTGTCCCCTATATATGACGATAATAGACTGACTTTCACAAGATCTAACAAAAGAGGCCGTTATCCACGCTTGATGACTGGCATATATAGGACGACCAAATTTATCTAGAAATTTGATAGGCCAATCTAGAATGACTGATGGATTCATCAACGAGGTTACAGGAACTGCTAGGTGTATCGTCACCTCACAGTCATACGCTAATGCACGATGTAAATAGGCAACCCAAGGCACCAATGTATCGCGCATTAACTCTCGTATATGACCATAATCTATACCAGCGAAAGAAATGAGTTGGTTCTGCAACAATATATGCTCATCATAGCTATTGCACTCTGTGACCATAAAAGTAGCAGTGGATGTCATGCGCTTTTCTAGGCGTTCTAGCACCAGTTTAACTAATGCATCCATATTAATGCTCACTTCCCATGGCAATCCCTAAGGGCGTTACAAATTCTGGATACAGTGGCTTATGAACAGGTAAACCTATATATTGACTGAAAGTCTTTGTGAACTCCTCAAAATTAGAAGCACCGCCCACAACAACAATAGGAGTCCCCTTTTCATAGCCACCCTCATGTAACGCACGCTTAGAAATAGCTGCCATTTTTTCAACCACAGGCCGTATGGTTGCATATACATCACGTTTATTCGCTTCATTGCGCTTATAAGCCTCTGCTTCAGGGATGGAAATCCCATAGGCCCCGCTAATCACGAGGTTCATATGAGTGCCTCCTGTAGGCTCATCTACGGTATATACAACTTGGCCATCTTTTAAAATGCTTATGCCCGTAGTACCACCACCGACGTCAATAACAGCGCCATCGGTGATTCCTAGCACATTAGCAGCAGCGGTAGGCTCGTCTAAAATGCAGGTTACTTCAAAACCGGCACTTTCAAGAACATGACCTACTACCTCTTTATTCTTGCCTATCGTTCCAGGTGGAACAGCTGCTGCGGCATATACAAGCTCTGTGCCTAAGGCAGTTTCCGCCTTAGCCTTTAAAGCTCTCGTAATCGTAACAGCTCCCACATAGTCAACTACAAGGCCATCTCGAATAGATTCGTTGTATTCAAAAGCGCCATATATAGGTTTACCTTTGTCGTTAACTACGGATAGGACAATAGATGATGTACCAAGGTCAATACCTACGCGCAAATTCTTTTGATTATGAGAGCTCACTTGTTTGGACTCTACAAGATCAGAGAACTCTTGCAATGTATTATTTGCCTTTTTCAAACCCTTCATCATATCACCTACTTTACTGTACAATTCTCGCCATCACTGTACCTTGTACATTGGCAGCATTTGCCTCATCTGTGTCAATATGGAGTTCTAGGACAAAACCAGGCACGGCCCGAACGATGACATCACCAAATACAGTGGTGCGTTCTGGCGTTTGAAGTTCAACATTAACGCTATCGCCATCGTTTACATTAAGCCGTTTTGCATCATCAGGCGACATATGAATATGTCGCTTTGCAACGATACAAATAGGTTTTGTTATTTCCCCGTTTTCAGTACATAGAGTAATCTCTACGGCTGATTCTAAATGACCAGATAGCACAATAGGAGGTTTTATACCCAATGCACGAGCATCGGTCAACGATACCTCCACTTGTGACTGCTTTCTAAGAGGACCTAGTACGCGGACATTTTGAATGACCCCTTTAGGCCCCACTAAAGTAACAGTTTGTTCTGAAGCAAACTCTCCAGTTTGTTTTAAGTCACTTTTCTTAGTAATAGCCTGATTCGGGAATAATACATCCCAGTCCGCCTGACATAGATGGACATGTCTATTGCTCACACCTACGGGAATGGACGATTCGAACATGGCTTCGATCACTTCTCGTACGATAGCACGAATCTGTTCCCGATCCATAAGCTATTATCCTTTCTTAGGTAAGATTAATTCTACGTCGCTATGAGGGCGTGGAATTACATGAGTAGATACTACTTCGCCTACTTTTTGTGCTGCTGCACAGCCTGCATCAACCGCTGCTTTTACAGCGCCTACATCACCGCGAACCATTACAGTTACAAGACCGGAACCAATTTTTTCAGTACCTTCTAATGTAACGTTAGCTGCTTTTACCATTGCGTCAGCTGCTTCAATTGCGCCTACTAAACCTTTTGTTTCTACCATGCCTAATGCGTTATTCATGATAATCTCCTTTATTATTTACTACTTTATTTCTTTTTAGAGTTTTTCTTTGGTGTTGTTTTCTTTGTACCTGTGGACTTAGAACTTTTCGGTTCTATGATGGTAGATACAATTTCATCTAATACTTCAACAACCTTTTCATCTATTTTGGGTTTCTCTGTTTTAGAAGTTATAACTTCAGCTTTGACTGGTTCAGTTTCTATAATTTCTTTAGTTTCTTGAACACTAGCACTCGCCTTAGTTAACTGTGTATCATCAAATACTTTAGCTGGCTTATCTGTAAAGTCATCATTAAAGGATTCTACTAAGCCTTCTGCAGGCCGTGGAATTACCTTATGAGCTACATACAGGTTCATTCCTTTTGTAAGAGCTACACCAGTCTGAATAGCCGCTTCCACAGCTGCTACATCACCGGCAACCTTTACTGTCATCCAGCCAAGGCCTCTCGCCTTTTCTATGCCTATCAACCGTACATTTGCAGCTTTAACCATTGCATCTGATGCGGTGATAGCCCCCAGTAAACCAGCTACTTCTAGTAACCCTAGTGAATCTTTCACTATGCCACCTCCCGACGTCTATTTCTGTTGATGATTCGCAACAGGATTCATGCATTCCTATAACGTTAGCTACGTTGCATATCTACTAACATTTGACGAATCAAATCTTTTAATTCTGGTTCTTGAGATTCTGTTTTAGGTTCTTCTTTCGGTGTCGCCTGAACAGGCTCATCCTTGAGCATACCTACTTCATCTATTATGTCCATAATGATAGCCCGTAACATTTGTTCATTTAGTTCTGCCATTATGAATCCTCCTATTCACATTGTGAAAGTATCATCTATTGCGACGTGATAATGATATGTAATGAATATTTGACTCTTTGAAATAATATTCATTAAATAATGTAAGCATTACCTTTATTCTTAGGTCTGTCTCCCATAGTTTCTAGTAAAGCTAATCCTACATCACGTGCTGCTTTTACAGCTTGTTTAACAGCGCCAGAATCACCACTGATTTGTAAAATAACTTCATTACTCATAGCTGAACTCGATGGAGAACGATAGCCTACTACATCTACATTCGCTGATTTAACTGCTGTATCTGCCATAACTACACCAATAGCTGCTGGGGCCCCAACGATCAAGCCAAAGGCTTTACCTTCTGGTGTCCCAAAGGCAGTCACTAATGCTTCTCCTGCGCGAGCTGTATATTGAACCTCCACATGACCAGCTTCGTTCATATATACCTCGCCGAAGGTACGTTCTAATTCACGCAATGCTACCTCTACAGAACGTCTTACATCAGATACGTCATCGCCACCAAATATGATAAGGGAACCAGAACCGGCGCCACCTTTCATATCACGGGCAAGTTCAATGCTAACAATCTCAGTATTCGTTGCTTTTACAGCTTCATCAGCGGCCATGATTTGCGGCCCTGCACCTGTACGTGAACCTAAGATACCGATAGATCGATATGACTTAGTGAGCTTCATAGCTTCCAATACTTGACTGTCTACATTGGCAATTACAAGGCCAATTGTATCGCCTGTTGTAGTACTGCCTACATGTTCAGTAATCATTGAAGTTTGTAATTGATTTGTAGTAGGTGAACTTACAGGTGACGAAGCACATGATGCATTACCTGTTGCGCCTGTAATTTTGCTTAAATCAGCACCATCGATACGCATCAATACACGCTTTAAAATCTCATCTACCATACTTTTAGTATCGGCCATAATTATTCACCCTTTGTTGGTAAAATACCTTCTACATCTTTATGTGGTCTTGGAATTACATGAGTAGAGATAACAATGCCTACGCGTTCTGCAGCGGCTGCACCTGCGTCTACAGCAGCTTTTACAGCACCTACATCACCGCGAACCATAACAGTAACGAGACCAGAGCCAATTTTTTCATTCCCTACGAGTTCTACATTAGCTGCTTTAAGCATTGCATCTGCTGCTTCAATAGCGCCTACTAGGCCCTTAGTTTCCACCATACCTAATGCTTCTTGTGTCATCTGTTTTCTCTCCTTTTACAAAACATAGAGCAAAGATTACAAATTTATTTTTCTAATAGTTCCACCATAGTGCCTATATTCATAAAGGCAAAGTGTGCTGTTTTAAGCAGTTGTACCATTAATACGGCACCAGTTCCTTCACCTAATGCCATTTGCCCATGGATTGGAACTTCATCAAGACGAATATTTGCATAGGCTAATGCTGCTGCCATCCCTACCTCACGAGAATAATGAGATGGAATGCCATATAATGGAGCGTCTCCATTCATTTGAGTAGCACAAGCCATAGCAACTGCTGTTATATAACCATCGATAACAAATGGGATATGTAAGTCCGTACAAGCTACCATAGCACCGGTAATAGCGGCTATATCAAAGCCACCTACGCGGCTGATTACCTCTTTTGGACTATTTAAGTGTCCCTTATGATGAGATAGTGCAGTACGTACAAATTCTCGTTTTTGATTCATGTACGCCTCTTCATCAGGACCAGATCCAGGACCTACAGTTATCCGTGGGTCTAGTTTTGTAAGACCACTTAAGACAGCTGCTGAAGTTGTGGTATTACCAACACCCATTTCACCGAAGGAAAATAGATTGATACCAGATTCTGCGTAGTAGACAACGCGGTTATATCCAGCTTGGTACGCTAGGTCAAATTCTTCAGCGCTCATAGCAGCACCGTCTAATATATTCTTTGTGCCTTGAGCAACCTTTCGATTCACCCCAATACCTTGTGGACAAGCAATGCCTACATCTACCACTTCGTAAGGAATATGGTTAAAGATACAATAATTAGCAACTGCACTTTTACCATCAATCATATTCTGAGACTGTTTACGGGTAATCTCATAGTTATAACCGATTAGACCATCAACGGAAATACCATTATCTGCCGAAAAGATAATATGCTGAGCATGAATCTCAGGTTTCATATCCTGCCAAGCAAGACACATTTTCTTGAAATATCGTTCCCATAGACCCAAGCTTTTTGGAATGATCGCCTTATTTAAAATAAATTGATTAAGTTGTTCTTCAAAAACTTTGTCCATGGAAAAACCTTCTTTCAACTAACTATATATGTAGTTACATAATTGTTCTAACGACTCTTCGTCGTGAACTGATATTTCAAAAATCTTAGTGGCTCCCGCTAGTTTGAGATTGCGCCTAGGTGCCTCAACATCTTTGCCCGTATCTACCTTTGACACAACGCCTATAACTTCGCGATTGAGGGAGTTCCCAAAGCTTGGTGGAAATATGGTTGTTTCATCACCTGCAGGAATCATAAAAATCACTAAGTCCGCATCATAGGCGTGCAAGATAATGCCTCGATAGTAATTAGGATTTTCCATATATTCTCCAGGGGTATCGATGAAGTTTCCCACTCTCGTTATGGCTTGTGTCTTATGATACGTAGCCGAGCCATGGGTAATCGTATCGGCTAATGTAGTTTTACCACAACCGCTACGTCCTACTAGAAGGATGCGTTTTTCTTTCTTTTCGGTGCTCATAATTACCCTTTCATTAGGATCTTGTTAAATCTGTTGGAAAAAATCCTAATATGCGTTGCAATCCTTCAATTACGCTGCGCAATGCAGATTCAACAGCAGATACATCACCAGTTATGAGAAGTGCCCCCGAAAATCTATCGATGAAACCGATTTCGATATCACCGGATTTACTTGCAATATCGGCTGCAATAATGGTCCCTTCGCCAGGTGTTATAGTAAGAATCCCAATGGCATTTCTACCTTTTTCCTCGAGCCCCATTTTTCTAAATAGGTCTGGTTTAGGATTGGCAATAACATGGGCTATCGTAACCTGCTTTCCGGGTACAAATTCTTGTATGATGCGCTGTTTTGCATCAATTACCTCTTGAAAGGCCATATAATCTCCTCCTAATTCAAAATAATTTCTTTGAACTATCCTGATAAACTATGATTCGTTTTTGTTTTATATACTCTAGCTAGAGTTAAGGTGCCACTAATTGGAAGAATAATACGGCTAAGCCTGCGCCGATCAATGGGCCAATAAATGGTACCCACGCATATTGCCAGTTTGCAGTTCCCTTATTAGGAATTGGTAGTAAGAAATATGCTAACCGTGGACCAAAGTCGCGCGCTGGATTTAACGCATATCCAGTAGTTGCACCAAAGGACATACCTATGGATGCTACCAAGATACCGATGACCATAGGTGCTAAACCATCAGCCATTTTACCTAAGCAGAGAATAGCTAACATAAACATAAACGTAGCTATAATTTCGGATATCAAATTGAAAGGTTTATTATCGATGGCTGGACCTGTTGCAAAAATCCCTACACAGTTCCCTTCATCAGGACCTGTTACTTTAAAATGTGGATAATAGAACAGTGCAGCAATGGCAGCACCAGTAAAACCACCTGCAATTTGCGCTATGGACATTGGAATAACTTGATCCCAAGGGAATATACCAGCTACAGCAAGGGCAAAGGTAACTGCTGGATTCAAATGACCAGGGCCACCAAGTGTAATACCTACGTATACACCAAAGGAAACGGCAAAGGCCCATCCAAAGATAATGTGTAACCAGTTAGTTCCAAAAATACTAACGATGGTTTTCTTTAATAAAATTGATGCATTTGTACTGTTACCAAATGCAATTAGAACGGCAGTACCAACAAACTCACTAATATACATTTGCGTTACGTCCATTGTTTTCACCTCATCGAGTTAACAAAGATTGTAATGCATGAGATGCAATGTCCATATCTTCTGCCACAGTGCCACCGCTAATGCCGAAACCACCGACAATTTCGCCGTCGATGATGATCGGATAACCTCCACCAAAGGTACAGATTTTACGATTTACCATGGATTCAATGTTGAATAGATCGCCATCAGGCTGTGCACTTTGATGTACTTCATGAGTTGCCGCTTTGAGAGCTACTGCAGTATACGCCTTTGCCTGTGCGATATCGTTGCTGATGAGCAATGCATCTGACATACGATGGAAATACATTAATACACCGTTTGCATCTACTATAGATACAACGATAGGTACACCTATGGACTGAGCATAGTCCATGGCTGCTTGTGAAAGTTTCGTCATAATTTCTTCTAGCTTTGTTCTAGTTGCCATATAACTAACTCCATTTTCAGTAGTATGCCCCATATGCCATAAGCTCCGATTCGTTTCCGCCAGTACTTCAGCATGACTGTTCTTAACACGTTCTGCTACGCGCTCTACAATTGTTTCTACAAATTGCACATAGTCTTCCATACGAGCCATGATATAAAGAGCATCAGATAATCGATTTATAAATTTTCGAACCTCATCGCGAATTGGTTCTACAGAACCTAAGCTAATAAGTAACCGTTCACCGCGACGACAGATTGTGCGAGCCACATGTAGCTCTGCAGCAGATAAATAATTTCCGCTTAATATAAAGCTATGTTGCTGTGGTAATCGCTTTGTATAGTCATCGATCAAACGTTCCAAATCGCTAATATCTTGTTGTGAAATCAAGTTGCTGCTTTCACTAAGATTTTCTACATGAGGCGTTGCTACCTCCGCACATAAGCGGAAGAGCTGATGTTGTAATGTGTGAAGCACATGTTTATTGTCTGGTGAGACAACTAATTTCTCACATACACTAACCTGTGCATTTAATTCATCAAAGGTTCCATATGTGTCCACACGAAGTGAATTTTTAGGTACCCGTGTGCCATCAAAAAGTGCCGTTGTACCTGCATCACCGGTTTTCGTATAAATAGCCATATGCACCACCTCTCAAGTTAGTTGTATTTAAAAGGCCACTTCCAATCGTTCATCAAAAACGAAAGGATTTCCTTTTACAAGGCGAGCTGCATTGACACCTAAGGTGCGTAAGCTATCTGGATATTGACTGTAACCACTTAGTCGGTAGATAAATTGATGAGCTGGTATATTTTTATAGGTCAATACAATAGCCTGTTCATCAACGCCTATACCTACAGATAAAGCGGAATTACGAGATGCTAGATCAGCCAATGCCATATGCGTACCACTGTGGGACTCAATGACAACTGGTAGACCTTCCTCTTCAATACCATGTAAAACAGGTCTTAGTACATCCTCACTGATATGCTGTGTAGCATACAGCAATATGGTTGGCTTGCTGATGATACTTTGGTCCATCATAGGCCTCCCTTCTGTGCATAGGATAATACCAAACCTGTTGCTACCGCATTACGTGCACCTTCAACGCCTCGAATATTGCCTCGACCTGCTACTAATGCATATTGTGAAAGTGCATCGGTGACGAGTTGAGGAATTTCAAAGTCTAATGCAGAACCACCTACGATAACTACGAATGGTATATCTCGCACATTATGAGTAGGACTAACAGATGCCAAAGCACGAAGAGAATTTGTTACAAACACCCGTTTCTTGGCGGTTTGACGAACACGTTTAATCGTTTCTAGTGGGATATCTCGCTCTACAGGAACAAGCCCATCAGGAGTGACAATAACAACGCGGCCAAACAATGCTGCCGGAAGTGGTTCATTAAAGAACTGCACCGTTCCATCTTCGTGACGAATGTGATATACACTGAGTACTTGAGCCAATGGATCTCGTTTAATAGATTCCGCAATATGCATATCCTCTAAACCAAGCTCGGAGTTGATTAACATTGTTACCATATTTCCTGCACCTGCAAGATGAATGGCCTTAATTTTTCCTTCTTGATTGATGATAGATGCATCGGTAGAGCCTGCTCCTAAATCGAGTATGGCCATTGGTTTGGCTGTCCCCGGTGTAGTCAAAGCGCCTAAGATAGCTGATTCAGCCTCTTCGCCACCTATTTCAACAGGAACGCCTAACTCTTTTTCTACCTGCTTCGCAATGATTTCCATTTGTAGATGATCTGACTTAACCATAGAGGCAATTCCTACAGCTTGTTCCATGGAGAACTCACCTGCAAGGCCGCCTTTCACATTAATAGGAACAGCCACATCTACAGCTAGTAAATCTTGAATATATACGTCTTGAGGTGATTTATTCGTCAATTGCGCCATTGTGAGGCGAACCTTTTCAAGCATGCCACCTACATTCGTACCTGCTTCCCCGCTGATATCCTCAATAGGATGAACGGATTCAAGGGTTTCCATGATTCTTTCTGCCCCTGCAGATACATCGACGGATACAGTTCGGTCATTCCCCATAACAATGATGGATCCTGCCGGTATTACCCGTTCTTTAACATCCCCTGCAGGCGTTTTAATAACTACTGCAGAGCGGTTCCCGATGAGGGCCCTAGCAATTGGTACAATATTCTTTGTTTCCTCTGGTGAAAGCTCAAATACAGTGGCAATACCATAAGGATTAGATAATTGTGATACCACTTGCCCCGGTTCTACAACCTCTACAGCAGAAAGCATACCCATTGGGATTTTATCGATATACGCAACCTCGTCTATGATAGGAATTTTATGATCTAATCGATTATTGACGAGTACTCCATCATCGGCTTGAAGAATAGCAGCGCGAATATCATAACCGCGTTGACAGTACGCATTGATAAGCTGTGCTACCAATTCAAAATCGATAATTTTAGGAGCTACCACGATGTATGGCTTATCTTGTGGCTTGTCGATGAGTTGTTCAATAGGAACTGTATAGCCTACACCAAGTCCTAAACCACCTGGTGTTTTAGGATTGTGACCTATCATGGTAGATTCCGTAATAATGGTTTCCGTAATGGTCTCCATAGCTACATCACCGATAACTGGTGTAGCCTCATTAATGCGAATTAAGTCAATGTCTCGTAGTGTAAGATTAGCAGACTTGATTAGCGACTTGAGGGCATCCATGAGGCCTACGATATTTTCGCGCGTTCCTTTAATACCAGTGGTGCTAGCAATAGCAGAAGATAAGAACTTTACCTCTCCATTGCTATGAATTTCGGCCAAGGCCGCTTCTGTTGTAGAGTTTCCGATATCGATGCCAACAATTCGTTTCATAATGACATCTCCTATAGGTTAATTATCACCTTTCAGTTTTTTACGACGTTCGTAGTTTTCAGCAGCTTCTCGTACAAAGTTTGCACAAATTGGAGCACCTAGACCATCAAGTTCGCTAGCAATATCCAAAAGTTCTTGTTTAGAAGAACGATATGGACGAAGTGCATTATACATTTCAAGTAAGCGTTTATCGCTAACTTTCGTCATTTCTGCGGCGCGGGAGAAGTTGAGTTCAATTTGATCACGGCCCCCAGCCTTAGCAATTTGACCTTGGGCTTTCAAAATGGATGGAGAAATTTTCAAATCATCCATTGTGATGTGACCTGCCATTACGTTATCCATCGTAATATGGCTCAAGTCACGGCCTTGACCAAGATCAATCCATTCTGGATGTTTTTTAGCAATCGGATAATCTTCGATTGTAACCACTCTATCTACTGTATTAGTTGTAGATGGTGTATGAGGCGTAGAGTACTGTGTTGTACTGCCTTTCGCCCCTTCTATTTCAGATACGATCTGCCGAATTAAGGCTTCTAATTCGTTAGCCATAGTAAACCTCCTTATACAGTGACACGAACTTCATCAGCTGGCTTACCTTTTACTACATGCTTAGTTTCCTTGATGTGAAGTAACGCAGACAATGCTTGGTATTTTGGACGAGCCATTTGATCGTTCAATGTTGGTACTGGTGTTGGGGATTCGCCCTTAGCGTATTTAGCAGCATTTTTACCAATAGCACGGTATGTTTCAGCTGTTAATAGCGGTGCTTGAGGGAACAATTCCAAGTTTGAAAGTGGTTGTAAATCTCGTTGGTGAATTAGGGTTGTACCTTTAGATTGAATACCAATACATACACCGGATCCAGAAATAGAATCACCTTCAACGGCTACAGCTGCTACGTCAGAGGAACGGTATACGCGAATCACACGAGCTTTTAAGCCTTCTTCTTCGATACCAGCTACTAATTGACGAATTACCTCTTGATGCGGTACACCAACGATGGTTTGTCGTTGACTACGACCAAAGGCAGGACCTACAGCAATCACTACTTCATCTGCGCTAGTCCCAGGTTGTGCAGGGCCACCAGTTTGTAGCC